>CALJLD010000281.1 GCA_937982665.1 uncultured Planctomycetales bacterium | reverse complement strand
GAGGCTCAAATGCAGAACGAAAAGCACCTGGTCGCTGCTGCGATGGCCCAGATGGATGATCTGCGCGGAGCTCTCGACAACGCCGATCCATCACTGGTTCAAGCCGCTCTGGCTGACACAATTGAGCGCGTTGACCTGTATTTTGCCGAGAGCCCGAAGACCAAGAAGGTTTACAGCTACTTCCAGCGGGGAGTCGTGACTCTTCAACCTGGCTTTGAGTTGTCGCAAGTGTCACGCACACCTGAATATCGATTCTGTCGAGAAGCGGGCCGGAGATCTTTGCCATGTAGCGTTCGATCTGAGGGATCGAGCAATGGCAATCGCGGCGCGGATCATTGCGAAAGCCGCAAGGACACGGATTGAGCGCCGCGATCAACATGAAGTTGGCCGGGAACGTCGTGCTGGAAAGTGCGCGGCTGATGGTCACCGTGCGATCTTCCAGCGGCTGGCGGAGGACTTCCAACGTCTGACGATTGAACTCCGGCAACTCGTCCAGGAACAACACGCCATGATGACTGAGCGAGATTTCGCCCGGCGCGGGCATGGAACCGCCGCCGACCAAGCCTGCGTTACTGATGGTGTGGTGCGGCGAACGGAAGGGCCGCGTGGCGACAAGCGGTTGACCGGCCGGCAACAAGCCGACAGCACTATAGATTCGCGACGTTTCAATGGACTCCGCCGGCGAAAGTTGCGGCAGGATACTGGGCATCCGCTTCGCCAACATGGTTTTTCCTGAACCAGGCGGTCCAACCATCAGCAAGTTGTGTGAGCCGGCGGCGGCAACGGTGATCGCCCTCTTGGCCATCTCTTGTCCGCGGACATCGGCGAAGTCGACATCGTACGCGCCGAGTTCCTCAAACAGCTGTTCCAATCGCGCCGGCGTGGGCGTGATCTCCAACTCGCCGGTGAGAAAGCCAATCGCTTCGGCCAGCGAACCGACGGGAATGACCTCGATCCCTTCCACCACGGCGGCTTCCGCGGCACTGGCATTGGGGACCAACAGCCCATGCAAACCGGCTTCTTTGGCAGCGGCCATGGCGATGGAGAGCGCTCCGCGCAACGGTCGCGTGCTCCCTTCCAGAGCAAGTTCGCCAACCACGGCATAGCGGTTGAGCAACTCACTCTCGATTTGCCCACTGGCGGCCAGAATGCCCAGCGTGATGGGAAGATCAAACGACGCGGCTTGCTTGGGGAGTTCGGCCGGAGCGAGGTTGATCACAACTCGGGCTTGCGGACGCTGATAGCCGGTGTTGACGATCGCGCGTTCGACACGATGCGTGCTCTCGCGGACGGCCGCTTCCGGCAAGCCGACCAGCACCGTCTTGGGGAGCGCACCGGGCGAGACGTCCACCTCGACCTCAACCGGTAAGGCATCAATCCCGAGGAGCGAAAACGTTGTCAGCTTGGCAAGCATTTGGCCCCGGGCACAAGTTGGTGGATAAGGTGTGGCCGTATTCTGCTTGCGCGCGGCGACGGTCGCAAGGGTTGAGCCACGCCAGCGTGGGCAACTCCCATGTTTCATCTGTTCAATACGCGCGTCGGCCACTTCGCAATACTGCCCCGTGTGTGAACTAACGGCGGCCAAATCAAAATGTGGGCGAACGACTTTGAGGAACGAAATGAGTGCAATCCAACTACGCAACGTGATCGTCACCGGAGTGATTCTCAGTAGCCTGGCAGGTTCGGCGGATGCCGACTGGCCGACAACAGCAACTTCATCGCCCGTTGCGAATGCACAGGACTCGCAAGCGCTGGCCAACCGCGTGTTGCCGTTTATCAAACAAGTGGAAGAGGCCAACTTGATACCGGGCTTTCAGGTCGGGCTGTGTACGCAAGACGGCACAATGTGGGACGGCGGGTTCGGCATCGCAGACCTGGCAACCGGACGCCAGGTCGATCGCGAGTCGCGATTCTACATCGCTTCAACAACCAAAGCGCTGACAGGGCTGGCGGCCGCACGACTCAATCATCGCGGCGAGCTGGACTTCAACGCCACGCTGGCGGAAGCCTTTCCCGGTGTGAAGTTCCCCGCCGGTTATGAGCCGGCAGCGGTTCGCGTGCAGGACTTGCTCACGCACACGCATGGGCTGTCGCAAGCGCCCTCTCTATGCGAGTGGCCTTCGTCGGCAACTATACGAATCAGCAACTGCGCGACCTGATGCAGTATCTCCCACTACGCGAGAATCGCGACTTCCGTTACGCGAACATCAGTTACGACTTGACGGGATTGTTGCTCTCACCGGAAGAGACCTTTGGCTGGAAGCGCGTTGTGGAGCGCGAGGTGCTTACGCCGCTGCGAATGACACACACCACCGCGTATCGCTCGACCGTCGAAGAAGATCAAGTCGCGATGCCGCACGACATCGGCGCGAACGGTCAGGCACGAATCAAGCTGGCCAAGTCCGATGAGAATATGGGACCGGCCGGAGGACACCTTTCCACAGCCAGCGATTTGATTCGCCTTGCCGCTGCCGCAATGAACGCCGGCAAACTGGATGGCGAGCAAGTCATCGAAGCGGACGTCATCGAGTTTGTGACTTCGGAAGTTGTGCCGCAGAACCGTGAGTTCATTAACTACCGCCGTCATGCATGGGGGATTGGCTGGGATATCGGCAAGTATGGAGACGCGACCGTCATCCATCGTCCCGGCGGCTTTGCCGGATACTACAGCAACGTGGCGTTTCTGCCTGAGTACGGACTGGGCGTTGCCGTGCTGGGAAATGGCGGCGCGATGAGCGCAAGCGTGTTGGAAGCACTGAACGCGGCTGTTTATGACGAGTTCCTTGGCAAGCCCGATGCGGCGACGAGGTTGGCGGACGAATTGACCGCGTTACAAACCACGTTGGCACGAGTTCAACAGCAGGCGGCCGATTCTGCGGTTACCTACGCTGCAACGCCATCGCGCGATCTGTCCGCGTATGTTGGCAGCTATACGCATCCGTTGTTTGGCACCGTCGCAATTCGCGCGAACAACGGCACATTGGAATTGGAGTGGGGCGTGATTCGAGAGGAACTCCGCCCGCTGCAAGACTCGCCCCGATTCCACGCGCATGTCGTCCGGCCAACGGATGAGGTCTTCTTCGAGTTCCTGGGAAATCAACAGGCTCAACAAGTGGGTTTCTCCAGCATGGTCGAGACGTTTCGTCGGGATGACGATTAGCAGCTCTGCCGCAGCGCGGCTTGCATTAGCGATCGGTAGCAACCAGCGCGCAATCCGTAGTTTCTTCGTCAAATGCTGGAGCCACTTCCGCGGCGAGGGTACAACCGTAAGTGTCTACGGTTTGTGCCCTTGTTGCGGAGTGTGTGAGCATGAGTCTTTGGTGCGGTCGTGCCGCTCTCGTCTGGCGGTCTTGTTTTTGTCTGGTTGTTGGCGGCTTGCTCTTGTTCGCCGCGAATGCTGCGCGCGCAGCCGAGTACAACAAGCAGTCGGTGATGATTCCGATGCGCGATGGCATCGAACTCTACACCGAGATCTACACGCCGCGCGATCAATCGGAAGACCTGCCGTTTCTGTTTCTGCGGACGCCGTATCGGGCGTCGAATCCCAATGGCGGCAACACGCGTTACTTGGGCACGACGTTTCGCCAATTGGCCGAAGATGGTTACATCATCGTGGTGCAAGACGCGCGGGGCCGACATGGCTCACAAGGCAAGTTTGAGTGGAACCGCCCCGTGCGACACTTGCAGGACGAGTCAGCGATTGACGCCTGCACGGATGCGTATGATTCCATCGACTGGCTGATCAACAATGTGCCGCGGAACAATGGTCGCGTGGGCATGCTGGGCGTGAGCTATCCTGGCTGGTACGTGACGATGGCTTTGGTGACGCCTCATCCTGCGTTGAAAGCGGCCAGCCCTCAGGCGTCGCCGTCGGACTATTTCATTGGCGATGACTTCTATCACTTCGGTGCATTTCGCTTGCAACCGAGTGCGGAGTTGCCATACCTGTTTGATTTCGACCCAAAGGAGAACGCACCTTTTCCCTACGACCAGATTGATACGTATGAGTTCTTTCTGGATCTCGGCCCGCTTTCCAACATGAACGAGAAGTACCTGCACGGGGTCTCGCCGACGTGGAACAACTTCTTGGAGCATTCAACGTACGACGAGTTTTGGGAAGCGGGCGGCGCACTGCAACACTTCAAGCAAGTCACCGTGCCCACGTTGAATGTCGTGGGCTGGTGGGATGCGGAGAACCTGGGCGGCCAGCTTGATCTGTATGACAAGCTGGAGTCCGTTGATACAGATGACCTCAACTGGTTGGTGGTTGGTCCCTGGGCGCATGGGCAGTGGGCCGGTGGTCCGCGCGATCGACTCGGGGCATACGAGTTTGGGACGGACACGGTGGCCGATTATCAGCAGTTGGAGTCTATGTTCTTCGCGAAGTACTTGAAGGATAAAGGCGAACTCGACTTGCCCGAAGCGATCTTGTTCCAGACGGGCACCAATCGCTGGCAGGAGTTTGACGCCTGGCCGCCGATCACGAAGGAGGAACTCACCGACTTGTATTTGGGCGAAGCAGAGTCGCTGTCGTTCGATCGACCGAAAGCGGGCGGCGAAGAGTTCGCCAGCTATGTTTCTGATCCAGCGCGGCCGGTGCCCTTCAGCGCGCGTCCGATACTGGGATTCTGGTCCGGGCTGGCAGGCAGCTCTGATCCGCGGTTCGGCCGCTCCGGCAAGCTTTGGAAAGTGGAGGACCAACGGTTTGTCAGCGATCGCCCTGACGTACTCAACTTCGTGACAGAGCCGTTGGAAGAAGATGTTGCTCTGGCCGGCTTGATCGAGATGCAACTCTTCGCCAGCACAAGTGGCACTGATGCTGACTGGGTGGTGAAGTTGATTGACGTCTACCCGGAACAATACGAACCTAAACCGGAGATGGGCGGCTATCAACTGATGATTGCCGATGACGTGTTGCGCGGGAAGTTTCGCGAGAGCTTCAAAACACCTGCTCCGCTTGAGCCGGGCAAGGTCACGGAGTTCAACATCAACCTTCGCACGCGCAACCACATGTTCCGCGCAGGGCATCGGATCATGGTGCAAATCCAAAGCAGTTGGTTTCCGCTGATTGATCGCAACCCACAGCAGTTTGTGAACATCCCGACGGCCAAAGCCGAAGACTATCAGCCGGCCGAGCAGCGCGTGTATTTCTCGCCGAAGTATCCTTCGCGTATCCGGCTATCGATTATTGATTAAGATGGAAGCTTCATCCCCGCAGGAGTTCTTGACATGAAGTTGTCCGCGCTCGTTCTCTGCATTTGGCTAACCCCGGCCTTCGTGCTGGCTCAGGATGTCACGCTGTCTGGCAAAGTCACGCGGCCGCAAGGAAGCGAAGGCATTGTCCGCATCAGCGCGCTTCCCTTGCAGCAGATCGGCGATGAGCGCTTTCGCATGTGCAGCAAGGAGGAATTCTTTCGCGCGACGGCTGATCCCGGCGATGCCACGTGTGCGGATGATGGTACGTTCGCGCTGACGGTCAAAGCCGGAGCTTATTGTGTGTATGCCTTCGCCGACACCAACGATAACGGGCGTTGGGACCCAGCCGGGCCCGAGCCGATGGGCTGGTATGCCACACAGGCTTCTGGCCATCTCACGCAACTTCGCGCCAAGAAAGACACAAGCGACATCAACTTCACTTTGCAGGCTCCCACGCACTTCTCTGAGGAAACCGCAACGGCCCCCGGCGGTGTGTTGCGGCAGATGAAGGGTTACACGGTCTTGCAACTTAGCGGCGATGCCCAAACGCGCGGCTATGCGCATGGCAAACTTGTTGCGCCGCAGATCGTCGACTTCTTCCGCTTCTACATCTTGGAAGAGAAGTTTCGCTCGGCGTCCGCGTACGAGCAGGGCTTCGCAAAGTTCCTCAACACGCACTTCGCCTATCCGCAGGAATTCGTGACCGAATGCAAAGCCGTGATTGCCGGCATGCAAGACTCCGGCGCAAACCTGTTTGTGCCGGAACTGGGGCGCAATTTCTCACTCACAGATTTGTATGCCATCAATGGATACATTGAGACCCGCGCGATGCGTTCCAGCTGCACGCAGTTTGCCGCGTGGGGAGAACGAACCGAGGGCACTGATGTCAGCGGCGGCATGATCACTGGTCGCAACATGGATGGCGAGATCGATCTCCGCCGTGTGACAGTGAGTCACTTCCTGTTGTTTGCCGTTGATCCGGACGAGCCGGGACAAAAGCGGTACGTCTCAATGATGTGGCCTGGCTTTGTGGCGACGATCTCCGGCTTCAATGAAGATGGTTTCTACACGATGGAGAACGCCGGTCTGACCGGACCGGGCGGAGTTGTCGACAAGCTTGTTCCTTTCTCTTGGGCGATGCGCGAATCGCTGGCCAAACTCGGCTCAGACGCCACGCCAGAGAGTGTGCAACAACTTGTTGACTCGTTTGACAACGCCGCAGGCGGTTCATGCGGACCAGGCTGCGTTACGTTGTTTGCCGTGCCATACACCGGGCAGGAGACGCCGGCCTTCATTCTGGAGGGGGACCGTTTTGGCGATGCCTTCCGCCGTGCGGAAGATGTTGAACCACGCGTGCCGCAGGCGCTTGTCGGCAGCAATCATCATCGCGTGTATGGCGTGGAGCCCGCAACGCCAAATCTGGTCTTCGGCCGCGAGCCCAGTTTTTCTTCGCTCTGGCGATACGAAGCCGGCAAACACAAGTTGGCGTCGTGGTATCGCACCGGGCGAGAGATCGGCACGCCTGAAATGCAGGAACTACTGCAAACCGTGGCGCATGGAACAACGGAGTATGCCATCATCACCCGACCTAACGTCAAAGAGTTTGATGTCTCCGTTGCTTCGATGAAGGCCGAGATGTGGGACGCGCCCTACCGCGAGTGGACGACGTTCACGGTTGAAGAAATGTTCGAAGGGAATTGAGCCACGCCACGTTGCATAGATGCGTGGTGAGGTTTTGCACGCCCCCCAATGACTGTTGGGCGAGATTTCGCTGACGATGGCGCCTGGCATGCGGTAAGATCGGCGCAGGTAAGATCGGCGCATGACGAGCGTCCCTCAAATCATCGACGAGCGCGACGCGGCACTTGCGGAAGAGCCGCCACGCGCGCTTGGCCGCACATTATTGCGCTTGGGTCCAGGGTTGATCATCGCTGGCAGCATCGTTGGCTCCGGCGAACTCATCGCGACAACAAAGACCGGCGCTCAGGCTGGCATGAGCCTGCTGTGGTTGATTGTCATCGGCTGCATCATCAAGGTCTTTATTCAAATCGCGCTGGGGCGGCATACGGTTACTCATGGCGAAACGACTTTGGCCGCCATCAATCGTGTGCCTGGTCCGCGATGGCGAGCGAATTGGGTCGTCTGGTTTTGGTTGGCGATGATGGCCGCCAGCACAGCCCAATTGGGTGGCATTGTGCAGGGAGTTGGCCAGTCTTTGGCCATCACAGCGCCGCTTTCGGGCGACTTCCGCGATGCGGTACGACTGCCAACTCCGGATGAGTTGATCGAGTTTGAAGCTTCATTGCTCGACGTACGAGTGCAGGCGGCCTCCGGTGCGGCAGAAAACCCAACGCTGCGCGCACGAATTGATGCGAAGCAAAGGCTGTTGAGCGAATTGGAGGATGGCCGTTTTGGAGAAGAACTGCGAACGGCGAGACCTTCCGCCCGAAACTATAACCGAGTCACCGAAGTGCTAAATGATCCCGACCAGGCCGATGTCTTGATTGTCGGTCCCACCGACCGGGACAGCTTGTTGGCTACCCAGCAGCGCAGCTTAGGCCACCTGCAACAGTTGCTGAATCCCTACACGATGGACGACAAGATTTGGGCGGGGATTGCCACGCTGATCACCGTGATCATGCTCTACAACGGGCGATATCAGCTTGTGCAAAACATCACGATGACGATTGTGGGACTGTTCACGTTGATAGTGTTGGCGGCGGTGGTGGGTTTGCACTTGCAAACGCAGCGGCCGGATCTGCAGATTTCGATCGCCGACTGGCTGGGTGGTTTCGGCTGGCCGCAGGCCCAGGGCGACGTGCGCCCGCTAGCAACGGCGCTGGCGACATTTGGCATCATCGGTGTTGGTTCCGCCGAGTTGGTGGCCTATCCATATTGGTGCCTTGAGAAAGGCTATGCCCGGTTTACTGGGCCGCGGACAGAGGATGACGGTTGGGCGCGCCGCGCGCGTGGTTGGATTCGCGTGATGCGGATCGACGCCTGGTTGTCGCTTGTCGTATACACGTTCGCCACCGTCGCCTTCTATATGCTGGGTGCGACGGTGCTGCATCGACAAGAACTCGATCCCGAAGGCATCCGCACAGTCAGCACTCTGACGGAGCAGTTTGTGCCGATGTTCGGCCAGACCGGCGGAGTAGTCTTCTTGGTTGGCGCGGTCGCGGTGCTCTATTCCACGTTCCTGGTTGCCAACGCAGGAAACGCCAGGGCCTTGGCGGATAGCGTGATTGTGTTGAAGTTTGCTGGCGAAGGGAAGCGCCGTCTGTGGACAACGCTGCTATGTGTGTTGTTGCCGTTGACTTCGTTCGCAATTTGCCTGGGCGGTTATGATCCCGTCGCGCTGGTGTTGTTTGCTGGTTTGATGCAAGCGCTGATGTTGCCACTGTTGGGCATTGCAGCGCTATGGATGAGATTCAAAGAAAGCGATTCCAGGCTGCGGCCCAGCAAACTAGGTGACGTGTGCTTGATGGTTTCGCTTGGCGGGGCGCTGGTCGCCGGAGGGTGGCTGGCGTGGGGGCAAATCACAAAGATGGCAGCGCAAGTTGGCGAAATGCTCGCCCAATGATCATTCTCGTGCTAATCGCGCGACGTTTTGCAAATTGCGGCCAGGTCGTCAAAGAACTCGGGATACGTCTTGGCTGTGCAACCGGGGTCATTGATGACCACGCCGGGAATTCGCAAGCCTGGCAGTGCCAGACTCATTGCCATGCGGTGATCGTCGTAGGTATCAATTGTGGCCGCGCGGTGCTCGCCCGGCGTAATGGTTAGGCCATCGTCGCGCTCATCGACATCCGCGCCCAACTTGCGGAGTTCAGTCGCAATCGCGGAGATACGATCCGTCTCCTTATGGCGAATGTGACCAACGTTATCGATGGTTGTTGGACCGTCCGCGAAGATGGCGACCGCGGCGAGCGTTTGCACGGTGTCACTGATGGCATTCATGTCGACATGCACGCCAGAAAGCGGCGCGCCTTGAACTGTAATGCAGTCGGTATCGTAAATGACCCCACAGCCCATCTGAGTCAGTATGTCGACGAACTTAGTGTCTCCTTGGACGCTGTTTCCGCTCAGTCCCTGCACTGTCACTACTCCGCCTGTGATAGCGGCTGCGGCAAAGAAGTAGCTGGCCGCAGAGGCATCCGGTTCGACGTCATACATGCAACTCGAATAGCGTTGCGGCTCGATGACAAATTCGCGATCTGTTTCCTGCAAATTGACGCCGAAGGATCGCATGACCTCAATGGTCATTGTCACATATGGTCGGGAAACCAGTTCGCCATCAATCGACAAAGTGACCGCGGTCTTTGCAGCCGGGGCCGCCATCAACAATGCGCTCAGAAACTGGCTGGAAACGTCACCTTTCACCCTGGCTTGGCCGCCGGGAAGTCCCGCAGCGCGGATCGTCAGCGGAGGGCAGCCGGTTGGCTGGTCACACGAGGCGTCAGCGCCCAGTTGGCGCAACGCGGCAAGCAAGTCTTCAATTGGCCGCTGCCGCATCCGCTCAATGCCGTCGAGATGAAACTCGCCTGAGGCGGCGGCCAACATTGCGGTCAGGAAGCGAATGGAAGTTCCACTGTTGCGGCAGTCGATCGCAACGGGATCCTTCGCCAAAATCCTGCCACTGGCCCCTGGTACTTCTAATTCCCGACCGTTGTCACGCTCCGCAACACGAATTCCCAAATGCCGCAACGCGGCAATCATCACTTGCGTGTCTTCGCTCCGCAACGCGCCAGACAGGACCGATGTGCCCTCCGCCAGCGCTGTGCAAATCAACGCGCGATTAGTAATGCTCTTCGAGCCAGGCGGCCGCACAGTCGCGTTGATTGGACCGCAGGGTGTGATTTCAACAGAGTCCACTGCCAACGTTATGCAGCTGGGGAATCGTACAGGGTCAGAAAGTGGATGAACGCAGCAGGTTCGGAAGACTATTGCTGGCCGTCATCGTCGGCCGAGTGAACGCGAATGCGAATGTTGCGAAACTCGACGCGGGAGCCGTGGCCAAGAAAACCGATGTGACCTTGCGTATTGGCAAGCCCTGGGTGTTCGCGGCCATCGACGGTCTTGCCGTCGGGTGCGACTTCGTCCAAATCAACATCAACGATTGTCTCACCATTCAGGATGACTTTGACGCGACGTCCGTCGCAGATCACTTCTTGGGCGTTCCATTCGCCGACCGACTTGAGAAACCCGCGCTTGGCGGGGGCAATACCATAGACGGAACCATGGTATTGATATTCCTTCAGGTTGGCGTACTGCTCGGCTGTGTTGTCCAGGATCTGCAATTCCATACCCACGTACGCGGCGTCGCCACGGGGCGGAGTGCGAATCCCGAGCCCATTGTTGGATCCAGCCTGAAGTTTGAATTCGAAACGCAACGTGAAGTTGGCATACTCCTCGGCAGTGTAAAGATTGCCGCCTTGCGGCTTACAGAAAATCACGCCATCTTCAACGCCGTAGCCGTCAGTGGCGCCAATCCAGCCATCGAGGTCCGTGCCATTAAACAGCGAAACAAAGTCAGTTTCATCAGAGATGGACTTGCTGTCAGAAGCCGTGTCTTGGCTGCCGCGGTCTTGCTGGGAATCTTGCGCGAATGCGATGGGGCCATTGCAGCAAAGAGCGCCGATGATGCCCGCCAAAAGCACGAACTGCCAGTTCTGAGGGCGAGGAGTACGTTTCATGGCAATCACTTGAAAACAGGAAGAGGATGATGCAGGAAGGAGACCAAAAGAATGCCCAGCTAATCTACCATCGCCCGCATTCAATTTCGACGAATTCTCGTCATCATTTGCGATTCCGACGCCACGGCGAAACGCAGGAGGATTGGCAGCAATCCAACATTTCCCAACAGGCCGCCGAACATCGAGAGCCCAACCAGCGCGCCAAAGTAGATCGTGGGCACAAAATCGCTCAGGCACAAAGCCCCAAAGCCCACGATCAAGGCCAGCGTGGAAAATGTGACCGCGCGGCCGACGGTTTGTTGCACGCCATGCAGCGCCGCCGCCACGTCTTGCCCTTGCTTGACGCGGCGAAGAAAGTCGCTGACGTAGTGGATGGAGGAATCGACAGACAGTCCCACGCTGACCGCCGCAATCATGGCCGCTCCCATGTTGATCTTGATATCCAACCAGCCGAGGGCACCAGTGACCAGCACGATCGGCATCACGTTTGGAACAACGGCAGCAACGGCGACCAGCGGACGCCGGAACGCGGCCAGCATCATTGCCAGGATGGCCGCTGAAGCGAGTCCAAATGAGATCCATTGATCGCGAACCATGCTTTCAATCAAGCTGGCGAGCAAAACAAAAAAGCCGGTCACTTGGGCTGGCGAATTTCCTTCCACCCCCGGAAATTCCTCTTGGCTGATCCGCGTGACGTCCTCAATCAGCTTGCGTTTTGCTTCGGCTGGCTGGCGTTCTTTCGCCCTGAGCATGATCCGCGCGAAGTACGTGCCTGGCTGCTGCGGATCCTCGCCATAGAAGGAGTTGTAGGCGTCAGGCATCTGTTGCCGCAGTTGATTTGGCGCTTCGCGAACAATCCGTGGCCGCGCGAGATCGCGCGTAAAGCCAGGCAAGGCCTCAAGCAATTCCTCGACAAAAGGATCGACCACATCCGCGATGCTCATCACTTTGGTCAAGCCTTGCGAACCAACATCTGACGCGCTGCCAACTTCGTCGCGCAGTCGCTGGCCGAGGTTGCGCAACCTCGCGAGAAACTCTTCGTCGAGTTCTTCCGGTGGCGGAGCAGGCACAATCACGTCCCAAACGCCAGCACCGCCCAATTCTTCTTCGACGAACTCATAGGATTGGACAATACCGCTCTCTTGCCGAAAGTTCTTGGTGAAATCGGTTTCGACCGTTATTTGCAAACAACCCCAGATTGCAGCGGCAATCATCGCAACGGTAGCAAAGGCGATCGACTTGGGCCGAGCCAAGGCCAGGTCCATCGCGTGCTCCAAACCACGGTCAAGCCACCCTTCGCCCCAAGCCCTTTTGGGTGTTGTTTGCAACGGAGTGTTGAGCGCGAGTCCCGGCAACAGCAAACCCAAACTGAACAATGCCACCAGTGAGCCTGTCGCCATCATCACGCCGAAATCGGCCACCGGACCAACATTGGCTGCAAGCAAAGATCCAAATCCGGCCGCGTCGGTCAGGCATGTCCAGATTACAGGAATCGCCAGCGCAAGACCGACGTTGCGGAAACAGGCCTTGGCGGTGGGCTCGAATTCACTTTCCTCGCGCACTCGCACAATCACATGAATCACCGTGGCGATGCCAACGACGGTCACAATCGCCCAGAGCATGGAACTGACCATGCTGAGCTGAAATTGGCATAGCACGAGGGTGGCTTTCGTGAAGATGAGCGTGGCGTTGACAATCACAAGAGGGGCAATCATCCAACGCAGGTTGCGAAAGCAAAGGATGATGGTTGACATTAGCAGCAAGGATGAAACCCAGCCAAGGCGGTCCCCGTCTTCTTCAATCAGGCGAAATCCCTCCACAACCATGACCGGCTCGCCGGTTAATACGCCTGTGGAATCGTGCGAAGTGATTATCTCGCGGAGTTGTGTGACGGTTGCATCGCGCGCCACACTTGGCGCCCCAGGCGTGAGGATACAGACCAGGCCTGCGGTCTTCCGGTCATCGCTGACGGTGTAGCCGGAGAAGAGTTGCAGGAGTTTTTCGTTGAGCGCTGCCTCGTGTATGATTCTCTCGCCGGCAGGCGTTTGTGTCAGGCTGAGTACGGATCTCACACCCTGCACGTTGGCCATCTCATCGGTCAGCAACCTGAGACGATGGATGCCGGCATCGGTCATCAATTGGGGATCGCGATACGCGGCCAGCGCGATCTCATTGCCGCCGAAGGTCCGCTTGAGTTGCTCGTACGGCGGCAATAGCGGATTGTCCGGCGCGAACATGCTCTCGATCGAGCGATCAAAGCTCAACTGCCGCGAAGGCGCCCAAGCCAAAAGCAACAAGAGCGCGCCAATCGCCAGCAACCAGGTTCGCTTGCTGATGGCAAAGGCAACGAGTCGTGCGACCAAGGATTCGATCATGCGAACAGATTGACAATGGCGCACGCGGGAGTTGCGCATTTGGCGGGCGCGAGGGTTTTGCGTTATTCTAACGCCACGGCGTGCTTCGCCCCACTGGCTGAATGGACTCACACGCGAAGATTTCAATCATGTCGATGAGCGACGATTCCGCAAAACGTCTGTCAGAACATAGCGGACAGGAAAAATCTGGAGAGCATTCCCGGCTTTCCGGTCCCAAGTTCTTTCGCCGTAGGATTGCCCTGCCACAACGGTTTCGCCGTCGAACTCGCCCGGGCGAAGTGCCTGGCCGCGTCGAAGCCGATCCCGAGGCGGAACCGCCAACCATTCATGTGATGGGCTATAGCAGCGCGGAGGTGGTCGAGGGCGTCGTTGAGGACATTAGCCAGTTGGACGAGTACCTTGCCAAATTCCCAATCACTTGGATCAACATTGATGGCCTGGCCGACGCAAAGCTGATTCAAGCGCTTGGCACGAAATTTGGCTTGCATCCTCTTACTCTGGAAGACGTCGTCAACGTTCATCAGCGCGCAAAGGTTGAAGATTACGACGATTATCTGTTTCTTGTCGCGAGGATGATTGCCTTGCAAGAAGATGAGGTGCAGACAGAGCAAATCAGCATGTTCCTTGGCGACAACTATTTGTTGACATTCCAAGAGCGGAAAGGTGATTGTCTCGATCCCGTGCGAACACGAATCCGCAAGAAGCGGGGAAAGATTCGCACGCGTGGGGCTGACTACCTTGCGTACGCTGTGCTGGATGCCGTAGTCGATGGCTATTTCCCCGTCGTGGAATCGCTCTCCCGAGAACTCGAACAACTGGACGCCGAACTTGATGACAAGAACCTGACAACAAACACAACCGCCCGAATTCACCGCCTGCGGCGCGACTTGCTGCTTGTCCAGAGATCCATTTGGCCGCATCGTGAGGCCGTGAACGAATTCTCTCATCTCACTGGCGATTGGATCACTGACGAGACCCGGATTTTCCTCCGCGATTGCTATGACCACGTGATACAGCTGGTCGAGATTGTGGAGACCTATCGCGAGATGTGCGCCGATGTTCGTGACGTCTATGTCTCGGAGATTAGCTTGAGAATGAACGCGGTGATGAAGTTCTTGACGCTGATTGCCACAATCTTCATTCCGTTGAACTTCCTGGCCGCGCTGTATGGAATGAACTTCAACACACGCTACGAGTGGAACATGCCGGAGTTGGGTTGGCCGTATGGTTACCCTTTGCTGGTGTTGTTGATGGTGGGAATTGGCGTTGGTATGCTGTTTTACTTTTGGAGGAAAGGTTGGCTGCGCGAATGAGCAACCGCCAACATTTTCGTGCCAAAGACCGCTTAGGAAGACAGGCGTAGTAACAGCGCAACCTTGACGTTCCGTCAAACCGCATGACCTCAAAGAAACCGCCCACTCGACAATTGCCACTGATTGGCTGGCGCGAATGGGTCTCGCTGCCTGACTTTGATGTTCAGGCGATCAAAGTCAAGGTGGACACGGGAGCCCGGTCTTCGTCCTTGCATGCGTTCAATGAACGGACGTTTCTTCGGGAGGACCGTGAGTGGATCGCGTTTGATATCCATCCTTTACAGCGGAACGCCAAGGTCAGCATTCGGGTTGAAGCGCCACTCCTGGAATATCGGCAAGTGCGGTCATCCAGCGGTCACTCCGCACGTCGTCCGGTCATTCTTGTCCACGTGAAATGGATGGAGCATTATTTCCCCATTGAACTCACCCTGGCTCGACGAGATCAGATGGGCTTTCGTATGCTGTTAGGTCGGCAAGCGGTGCGTGGTCGCTTCCTGGTTGATTCCGGACATTCCTTTCTCGGCGGGAAGCCAGCCAAGACAAGCCGCCGCTAAACCGCAAGGGGCGCTCGTCCAAAAAAAGGCGCTCGTCCAAGAGAATCCGGCAGAAATGAGGTTGTTTTGAAAATTGCAATTCTTTCACGCAAAGCTTCACTGTATTCAACCCGACGATTGCGTGAAGCTGGCGAAGAGCGCGGCCACGACATACAAGTTGTGGACTATCTGCGCTGTTATATGGATATCACATCGCACAGGCCCAGGGTTCTGTTTCAAGGTAACGAGCTATCCGGCTTCAACGCGATCATACCGCGAATTGGGGCCTCGCAGACGTTCTATGGCACGGCGGTGGTGCGCCAATTCGAAATGATGGGCGTGTTTCCCGCAAACACTTCACAGGCCATATCGCGCTCGCGCGACAAACTGCGAAGCATGCAACTGCTCGCGCGGCAGGGCATCGGATTGCCGGTAACAGGATTTGCTCATTCGACAAAAGACATTGACGGTTTGATTGATGTGGTGCGTGGTGCGCCGCTCGTCATTAAGCTCATCGAAGGAACACAAGGAATCGGCGTGATCCTGGCCGAAACGAAGAAAGCCGCTCAAGCGGTGATTGAGGCGTTCCGAGGTTTGAATGCCAACATTCTCGTGCAGGAATTCATCAAAGAAGCCGGCGGTGCTGACGTTCGTTGTTTTGTGGTGGGTGATAAAGTTATCGCTTCCATGCGTCGCCAAGGTCCACCCGGTGAGTTCCGTTCAAACCTTCATCGCGGCGGATCGGCCGAAAAAATTAAGCTCACGCCTGAAGAACGTACGACCGCGAAGCGAGCCGCGCGGGCGATGGGTTTGAATGTCGCCGGCGTGGACTTGCTGCGTTCCAATCACGGCCCTGTTGTGATGGAAGTCAACTCATCGCCCGGCTTGGAAGGCATTGAGAATGCAACCGGTGTTGACGTGGCCGGCAAGATCATTGACTTCCTGGCCAAGAACGCGAAGGAAGGTAAGACCAAGGATCGCATTCCTGCGTAAGCGCAGTTGAGGCCCAATGGGGAAACGGAAAAAATCCAAAGCGCTATCTTTCACCAACGAGCCGTACGTGTTGGGCGGCACGGCAATCCCTCCCGGCACGCGCCAACACGTTGAGATCCCACTGGCCAGACTGCCCAGCGAAACCTGGTTGCACCTGCCCACAGAGGTTGTCAACGGCGCTCATGCTGGACCGCGGTTGTGGCTTTCCGCCGCAATTCATGGTGATGAACTCAACGGCGTGGAGGTCATTCGCGAGGTTCTGGATACGGTCAATCCAGAAGAGATGCACGGCGTGCTTGTTGCCGTGCCGATTGTCAACGTCTTTGGTTTTCTCAATCAATCACGTTATCTACCAGACCGCCGAGATCTGAATCGCAGTTTTCCCGGAAGTGCCGGCGGATCTTTGGCCTCGCGGATTGCACATATCGTGATGTCGGAAGTCGTCAGCAAATGCACGCATGGAATTGATCTGCATACCGGTTCCAACCATCGCACGAATTTGCCGCAGATTCGTGCGAACCTGAAGCATGCAGAGACGCTGCGTTGCGCGGAAGCTTTCGCCGCGCCAGTGATGATGCACGCGGAAACACGAGACGGATCGTTACGCCAGGCGGCCAACAAACTCGGCGTGCCGGTCTTGGTGTACGAAGCCGGTGAACCGTTGCGGTTTGAAGAGGATGCCATCCAGGCGGGAGTTCAAGGAACATTGCGCGTCATGGCGGCCTTGGGGATGATTTCCGGCGACCAAGCACCCGTTGATCCGGTTGAACCCTCGGTACATATCGGCAAGTCGACATGGATTCGTGCGCGACGCGGTGGCATTATGCGGCTTCAATCGCGACTTGGACAAAGAGTGGCGAAGCGCGAAGTCTTGGCGACGATTGCGGACGCATTCGGCCGCTACGCTAAGAAGATTCGCGCACCCCAGGCTGGCATCATCATCGGCCACACCAACAATCCACTCGTGCAGCAGGGCGATGGTCTGTTCAACCTGGCGATGGATGCAACCGCCGAGGATTCAACGCCAGTTGATGTTACTGCGCCCGTGGAAGAGCAAGACTTGGCGAAGAGTTAATCTTCCAGAACGCTTGCAGGCGCTATCGAACCATCAGGGAATCGAATCCACTGTCGCCTGCGCACTAGCAACGGCCGCGACTCGACGATGTCATCTTTGTCCACGCTGACAATAATCTCACTGACATCATCGATGCGAAACACCCAATGCACGCGGCCTGTGCCTCCTGCCGGCATATACCCCACTAAGTCCGTTTGCTCGCCAAGCTTGCTCTTGGCTTCGCTCAGTTCGTCACCAACTGAGATCTGTTCGAGGAACTCATCCCATCGGTGGTGGTACGGCCCTTTCGTTTCCGGCTGTTGCTGCGGTTGGCTCCATGCACCGCTTGCACAAACCGCAAGTGCAATTGTCGGCAAGATTATTGTTGGCTTGATCATGATCGTCTCGTTGCCATTGGGCATGAGAAATACAAGGTTGGATTGACAGTTACGCGGCTATCAAAACTTAAACAGCTTCTTCTCATACTCTTCCACTTGCGGGGCTTTCTTTCCTTTCGCCGCAGTAATGCTTAGCCCCTCCGCGCGCAACCGGCGCGATTGCGCCGACGTTCCTCCCGGGAGCTTTTCGTTCAAACGACCTTCATCGGAAACAACTCGCCAGTACGGCGTCACTCGTTTCTTGCCAGCGGCGAGATCTTCCTCGGCGGCCTCCGCGACGATCCGCAAGAAAATGCCGGTGGTGATCGGGCACGTTGCTGTAGCGCCGGCGTCTGCGGCAAGTTGTTCGCGAAGTTGCGCTTGCGTGACAAGTTTCCCTTTGCGGACGCGCCGAATCAGCGCGTCCAAATCCAAAGGGCGAGGAATAAGCATCGTCCCTTCGCCAAATCGCTTGTGCCACATCTCGGGAATCGGTCGCAGGCTGCCGTGATTGGGATGCTCCTTTTGCAGCTTGTCCTTCCAAGTGGTGCCGGCTTTGGGCTTCCACGTCGTCTTGGGGTTGGCTTTCTTCTTCGCCATGTTTGGTGCTCGCATCGAACTTGCGGATAGCTTGCCTGACGATTCTGTCAATTGTAACGGCCGTTGAAGTGCCGATTTGCGGCCTTTTCAGCGCCTCCTGGCCGATCGGCCGTTTTGCCGTGAAATCTCACCCGGCCTGATTACGCTGGAACTCAAAGCCACAGCGTCAATCCGCTCGCCGAAAACACCATGCGAATTCTTGCCAGTCTGATTTTCTCTGTCGCGATTCTGTCGGTCTCTGCTGCATCTGCTGCAGCCGACAATTGGGTGTTTGCACGCAGCTATTACACGCACCAACCATTTGAACGTGTGGAGATTGGCACGCCCACGTCCTCGCGCTCGGTCGCTCCGCAGTACTTCCGCGCCTTTGTCCAAGGCGGATACCGCCATTCAGGCGGCTCGTACAATTTGCGATCCAACAACTTTGGCTTCGGGCGCTATTTCGAATCGTGGACGCAAGTTGGACCGCACAACTAGCTGGTCGACGCCATCAGGTCTTCTCGCGTGCTGTGCCACGCGATTGTGTTCTTCGCACCAGGCGAACCCGACGCGCCCAGTTGCTCCGCTAATGCTTGACCTGAACGCCAGGGATAGCAGCTTCCAGCGCCTTCGCGCCTTCTTCGGTAATCTGCGGACAAAACTGCGCGTCGACAAGCTTGAGTTTGGTAAGGCCGTGAAGTTTCGCCAGCCCGTCGTTGGTGAAGTCGTTGCCCTTAATGTTGAGCGTTTCAAGCTCGCTGAAGCCTGCGATCGTATCCATTGCGACATCTGAGAGCCCCACGTTCTCCAGGTTCAGCACCCTCATGTTCTTAAGGTTTGCCAAATCGGCAAATGCTTCATCAGTGACAAACGTGTCCCAAAGGTTGAGGTTGACGAGCGAAGTGATATCTCCAATCGCCTTCGTTGCTTCGTCATCAATACCAAAGGAAGTCTCGGCGAGTTGCAGAACCTGCAGGTTGGTCAGGCCAGTCAAATGTTGAAAGCCAACTCCGCCGATTGCCGTTTCTCTCAGTCCGAGAATCCGCAGCTTGGGAAAGTTCGCGAGCGTCGCCAAGCCGTCGTCAGTGATGTTCGCGCGATAGAGTTGCAACTCTTCAAGATTGACCAGCGTGGCAAGTTCCGCCAAAGCAGCATCTGTGACTTGCGCGTTATCCAAGCTCAGCGTCGTAAGGGTTGTCAGCGACTTGAGGTCGGCGATCCCATCAGGCTGCATCGTGCTGCCAGTTCCCTGACAGCGCAGGCTTTTCAGATTGGATAGATTCTTCAACGATGCGAAGCACTTGTCCGAGACCCGAGTCTGCCGCAGGTCCAGACTGGCCAAAGACTGAACATCGGAAAGGTAAGCAACGCCTGTGTCCGTGATGCCGGTCTTGACCAGGCGAATGACGCGAAGGTTAGGGAGTTCAGCAAGATGCTTGAGCGTTTCGTCAGTAATCGCCGGAACCTGATTGAGGTTGATCGACCGCAGCTCCGTGACTGGCTTCAGCTTGGCAATGCCTGCGTCCGTCACGGCTGTTCTGGTCAAGTCGATCTCGCGCAAGTTCGTCAGCTTGGCGACGTGTTCCATGCCGGCGTCGCCATAATCAGGGCCGTAAAGTCGCACACGCTGCAAGGCTGGCAGATGTTCCAGGTGAGCCAGTGTGGTGTTATCGCCAACGGCGCCTGGCGAGGAGAGATCAACCTCAACGATATTGCCGGCCTCCGTTCGAGTGAACGTCGCTCCCGCAGCGCCTAGGGCCTCGACGGCCGCTGCATCATCCGCTGCGACCTCAACATTGCTGCCGCTGCTACCGTTGACCGCGTTGCCATTGCCTGAGTTATCTTTGCTTGAGTTACCATTGCCGGAGTCATTGTCGTTCGATTCCTTTGGCGCATCCGTTCCGCAGCCGCCACAAAGCAGGGCCAGGGTTGTCACTACGATCGGTAACAGGCAACGCATCGTTTTTCTCGCTTTCGAGCGGAACAAAACATCTTGGGGCGAACTCAGCCAACTCCAAGTCTAAAGCTGGCAAACGGGCTGACAAGGCCACGGCTAGTGGGCGTTGAGCCATTAGTGAATCGGCCCATTCTAATTCCCACGCTTATCGACAAACCTCCGCCCTTTCAGCTCAAACCGGGGCAGTGTATCCGGCGGAACCAGGTTCACGGACACGCGGAGTCCCAACCTCAGGCGCAGCTCCTCGGCCGCGGCACCGACGATTTGATCATCTCTGTTTGTGGTCTCAATCTCAATTTCCAACTCATCCATCTCAGCTTTGCGAAACGCCGTGATGCGGAACTCAACGATCTCGGCGAACTCCCGAAGGATCTGTTCGATGGCCGTTGGATAGATGTTCACGCCACGAACAATCAGCATATCGTCCACGCGGCCAAGCACGCCGCCTTGCAAAAAAGCGAAGCCAGAATCCGTCAGTTGGGGTGCGCGAACAAGATCGCCGGTGCGGTATCGTAGAACCGGCAAGCCAGGGCGGTGCAAGTTGGTCAACACCAGCTCGGCCGTTTCGTCAGGCGCCACAGGCGTGCCGCTGCCGGGCGAAATGTACTCGGCAATGAAGTCTCTTTCGTTGATGTACAATCCGGAACCGTCTTTCGTGCCATATCCCCACGCTCCAACTTCCGACGCACCGGCATGATCCAGAACCCAAGCCCCCCATGCGGATTCAATTTTTTCGCGCGTGGCTGGCAGTGATCCTCCCGGCTCGCCAGCAACAATAATTACTCGCACGTTGCTCGCAGCCAGGTTGAGTTGTTGGGCGCTAGCCACTTCGGCCAGATGCAGCGCATAGCTGGGCGTGCAGCACAGCACCGTGGATCTTGTATCAAGAATCATCCGCAGTCGGGCTTCGCTGGACAGTGCACCGCCGGGAATGGCCAGGCATCCCCGCGCGGTTGCCGCATCAAATGCACTCCAAAATCCGATGAATGGTCCGAAGGAAAACGCAAGAAAGACGCGATCCGCCGGCGTCAATTCCGCTGCGTCCAAAACATACTGCCAGGAATCGATCCATTGTCGCCAATCCGCAGCCGTGTCCATGACCACCAGAGGGCGACCAGTTGTGCCGGACGTTTGGTGAAAACGCGAGTATTGCTGCAAGGCGTACGTATGGTTGGCAGCGGAAACCACGCCAAGCTCCTCAAAGCGGCCAGGTTGCTGCAACTCGCTTTTCAGCGTGAAGGGAAATTCGGCCAACTCATCCACCTGGCTGAGCGGCTGGAGCCCACGTGACTGCATTACGCGACTCACGCGCTCCGCATAAAACGGATTGTGCGGGAAGACATCAACCAGCAAGTGGTTGAGCCGGGCGAGTTGTCGCGCATGAAGCTCATCCCGCGAAAGCGCCGCGTGCGCGCGACGGTCTTCAACGCTGGAGAGTTGCGGTTGCCTGGTTGGTGGAGTGGAAGCCGAGTTCATATCGCGATGATATCGCGCAGCGGAGTGGGTTTTGTAGTCAGCATCGCCAATTTGTGGAACTCATACGCAATCCGTCGCGTCAGAATGAGATGCCCGGCAAATCCTTTCACCCTGTATCTAATGGAGAAATGTGATGCACCGATTTGCCTGCGGATTGTTGTTGGCCGGAATTGTCGCTGGTTTTGGCACACTTGCCTGGCAAGCTCCGCTCATGGCGGCACAAGACGCCAAGTCTGAGCAAGACAAGCAGTCAGAACAAGACAGACAAAAGGAGTTGATGCAGCAGGTCTTGCGGCAGCTGTCGATCCCGCAGCCCATCCCAGTTCTACCGCGCGACGGGGAATATGCTCCTTCCCAGATGTTTGACCTGGATGGCGATGGCAGCGTCGATCTGACTGTTGAATGGACAACCGGCCGTGGTCCACTATCAACGTATTACTCGACATATCGGATTGTCGCGCATGGCGATGTGAGAATCTTGAAGGGCGGCGCGCCGCAAGATCCAGGAGCGGAGATCTCGCTACTTGATTTGATAGCTGGCACCAAAGAAGCCACACTGTGTACCGTTGGGGCGTCGCTGCGCTATCCCGAACGCCCTGCGAGCGATTTCAGCGGCGGGCCATGGTGGGGGAAGACCAATCGCGCACTCGCCGTGGCGATTGTAAAGGAGGGTGAGGTGCAACTTGGTTACATCAATCTCACTGTGACCCAGCAAGCAAAGATCACATTCGAAGGAAAAAACCTTGTTACGCTTTCGCCGGCCAAAGTGATTGTGGATGGCGCAATCGAGTAGCCTTACGAGTGGTGAAACCGAGCTTGTGAATAACCATGCATCAAGCTTCGCTAGCTATCGTACTTGCTCACATCCGGAGTTGATCCGTCGGGCGTTTCATCGCTGTCGATATCAAACCACGAGTCCTGGAAATCGATTTTGCGGCCTTCGCGAATCGCCACGTTGGTGGTCAGTGCAATCACGGCATCAGCCAAAGCAACTTGCGGATAGCAGCGCGGTTTGTTTTCTGGGTCGGGATTGCGAATGCACCAGGCCCAATGCTCGATCTCCTCGGTATAGCCCTTGCTGACCGGACCAGCGAGCGCGTTGTTTGCGATGGCTGCCGCAGGCTCGACGCTATCTGTGGTTTGTAGTATCGGTTTGTCGCCAGAATTCGCCACACGAACGCGCCTGCTGGTCGAGTTGTGTTGGAACAACATCGTCTCTTGCTCGCGCTCCAGGATCAACGTAGCGTCTGTCCCCATGACGACTTCGCCATATCCGCCATACTGGTTGCCGTTGATGGAGGAATAAGAGACGACGGTCTTGTCTTCGCGGTGTTGCGGATCGGCTGGATCGTAATTAGCGTTGCCATACTCGTACATGCAATGCACGTGGTCTTCACAATCGCGATCAGGATCAAACAGGCTGCGATGTCCAAAGGCGGTCACGGTCAACGGCAGGGCCTTGGCGGCACCGGCTTCTCGCATGGCCGTCATGAAGATGCCGGCAGCATCTAACTGGTGGCTGCCAAGTTCGGCCATCAGTCCACCGCCGGTGCGGTTCCACAACCGCCAGCGAATGAGTTCTTCAATGCCGCTGAGATTGTAGGTGGGGGCATCATCCGCTGTACCGATTTTCACTGTGCGATCCACGTAGCCATAAGCGGCCGGGTCCACGTCGGCGTCTTTGGCCATCTCAATCAACAGTCGCTTGCGAGCCATCAACGCGTCAGTCCGGTCGATATCCGCGCCGCTGTCAGCCGTCAGTGCGTCGAGTTTCGCGGTAATATTGCCGAGTTCTTCTTGGATATCGGCTGGCAGTTTCGGGCTCCAGCTATCGCGACCAGGAAGATTGCCGCGATGCCACTGCGCGCGAATGTGATGGATCTTGCCCACGAGTCCACGGCGAATCGTATCGACAGCGTTGTCATACAGCACGCTGTAGTGTCGCTGATGCCCTGTGGCCAACAGCAGCCCGGTATCGTTCGCAATGCGGGCCATCTCCTTGCACTCAGCCACGCTGTGGCCCATCAGTTTCTCAGTCAAAACGTGCTTACCAGCCTTCATCGCTTCAATGGCGACTACGGCGTGCAAATGCAGCGGCAGCGCGATGATCACCGCTTCAACGTCCGAATCGTTGAGCAAATCGTGGTAGTCGTTTTCGTAGACCTTTATGTTCTGGCGCGCTTCAGACTCGGAATGCCAATCGTACTTTGCCAACAAACCGGGCCTCGCGAGCTTGGCTGATTCCGTCGATTGGTCGCCATGGAATGCGCGGTAGCGGCTGTAAGGCCGAATGTCCGCGATCGCAACAACATTCACGAATTCCGGGTTGTGCGCGCCAATCAGCACACCACCTTCGTCGCCGGTGCCAATTACGCCAACACGCACCGGATTCCCGATCGCCGGTTCGTAGCCAAAGTAGTAAGCGCCCAAGCCGGCTCCGGAAGCCAACCCGGCAGCCGCAGCGCCCAGCAAGAAATCGCGCCTGGTCATGCCAACCACGGAGTGAAAATTGTCTTTTCCCAAGCGACGTTGTTCGGGAGTCAAATTCATCTGTCGATCCTTGAATCGCGAATGTGCGTTTCGTCTATGTCTTCGATTGCCAAAATGCGAAAAAGTGATTTCGCAACCGGTGCTATTGCCTGATCTTGCCAATCTTCTTCGGGCCGAAAAGTCGCCGTGTCACAAAGGTGTAGACAAAGAAGTCCAATCCCCCCCAGCGGCCAACACGTGTTGTTGCCAGGAAGAAGAGCAGCAACATCTCGATGAACTCTTTGTTGATCAGCAAGGCATGACCGGCTGAAGGGTGCGGCTGCGGGAATACCCACGGAAGCGCAGGCTGCGCTAACGTGACCATCAGCAAGAACACAGCTCCGCACAATGAGGCAAACCGTGTGAACAGTCCCAGCATCAAGCAACCGCCGATTGCCAACAGCCCATACGTCGTGAGGAAGTTGACCCAATCGATTTCGCGCCATGGCGGCGAATAGCCACCTTGGTCGCTGACTTGTTCAGGCGTCGCCAGCGCCATCACGCTATAGCGCAGGTTCTCGTCCAGCTTGTCAACGCGGGCTAGCCATGGCGCGGCGGTTCGCCGCAATGCTGCGCGCTCATCCGCATGTTTTTTGGCGAAAGTGGGAATACCCTGCACGCCAGGATCTTTTCGGGCATCGTGCCACCGCTTGATATCGCTTAAGTACTTCTCCACATCCAAAGGATCCAACTCATCGCTGGGATTCTCGTATAACTCGCCGGCAAGGTAACGCCTGTGTTGCTCAGACACAGCATCCACCAAACGGTTGGCATCGGCCTGTTGCTGTTCCGTGTAGCCATAATGTGCGGCCACTTCATTCGCGAAAGCCTGCCAGGCTTCTTTCATCAATTCAGCATCAAGCCGTTGGGCGCCGTATTGGTCTGGAATGCTGATCTGGAATTGGCCAGCCAATGGACCCTTGGCTTGTTGCAGGAAAGCCTCAGCCGAGTAACTGGCGTGCGTGTATTTCCAACAACCTTCATAGAAGAAATGCCAGCCCACCGCGATGCGGAGCACGACCAGCATCATCACGGAAATGGCGCCGAGGCGGAGGTACGACGACAAAGCTCTGTTCCAAGCAGGAGTGAAATCGAAAAAAGTGACGCAAGGATATTGCGAAAACTGTCGCAAACGGCGTCAGGCGGGATTCTTAATTCTAGTCCGAAAAGGTTGGCGAAACTACTCTCCCAATCACCCATCAAGACCAATATCGCCGCTGATGGATGCAATCGATTGGCAGGGAAAGGGCTGCTATGATGCGTTCGTCCTCAGTCATCCACGGGATTCACCCACGTTCCGCGGCGTTGAAATCAACCAATTGACAGCGTCCGTTGAATCACAACCAGGTCATCAGCTGTGTCCCAGATTCTCAGTATTCCGGAAATCGTCGGCCTGGATACACGGCGAAATCTGATTCGTATCCCGCCGGAGACTGACGTTCCGCTGACGCCGCGGGTCAGGGCGATTATCGATGCGGCCGAGTTTCGCCGCCTGGCCAGAATCAGCCAGCTTGGACTAGTGGCGCTGGTCTATCCGGCCGCCATCCATACAAGGTTTGAGCATTCGCTGGGAGTCTACAGACTGGCCCTGCATTATTTGAAACAACTCGCTCACGACCCCCGGTTTGCCAAGGTGATCGACCGCCGTGACGCCGAGTTGTTCATTGCCGCATCATTGCTGCACGACCTGGGGCATTGGCCGTTTTGCCATCCGTTGGAAGACATCAAGCTGCCGGCCGTTCCCCGGCACGAGTTGTTCGCCAACAGCTTTCTGCTGGAAGGAGAAATTGGTGATGTGCTCCGCGAGGACTGGGGCATTGCCCCCCGCGAAGTGGTTGCCCTGCTCAGCGAAAAGCCGCGCGATCGCAAGAGCCGCATCCTCAGCAGCATGCTCTCGGGGCCGATCGATATCGACAAGATGGACTACCTGCCGCGCGACAGTCTGCACGCAGGCGTACCCTACGGCCGCAACTTTGATCAAAGCCGTTTGATTGGCAGCTTGTGCTTGAATGAAGCCGGCGATGGGTTAGCCATTACGGAAAAGGGCAAGACGGCGGCAGAGATGATTGTCTTTTCGCGGTATGTGATGTTCAGCGAAGTTTACTGGCATCATGGAGTGCGTTCCGCCACGGCCATGTTGCAAAGGGCGTTCTTTGACTTACAGCCCGAGCTCGATCTGGATCGTTTGTTTCGCATGACCGAGGCGGAGATGATCGTTGCGTTCCAAGAAGCGGCCGCCGGAACGAATGCCGAAGATTTGCTCGACGGTTTGTTTGGCCCCACAAGAAAGCTCTACAAACGGGTGGCGCAGTACAGCTTCTTTGAAGATCGCGAAGTTTACGCCAAGCTCGCCCGTAAACCGTACAGTTGGCTGGTGAACTGCGGGCAAGAATTCGCGCGGCTTGCTTCCGCTGCGCTGGGCGAACGCGTGGAACCGCATGAAGTCATGTTTGACGCACCGCCGGTTGAACGTGAAGTCGAGTTCAACGTCGACGTCTATTACGCGAAAGAGAAACGCTACCGTCGCTTGGGCGATGTATCGCCTGTCGTTCGCGCGTTGGCCGAGCGCCAATTTGATGATTACGTCAAGCGCGTACGCTTATTCGCAACGGCAAGGATTGCTCCCCGACTGCGTGAACTGAATGGTTTGCGCGACTTGGTGATGGAAGCGGCGGAAGCAAATGTGAATTCGTAGCAAGATGCGAACGTTCTTAGCGCTGGCGAACGCCTGCAAAGACCACTCTCTCCCACGGATCAACGCGCGATTGAACTTCAAAACCGGCGGCAGTCAGCCATTCGATCCATTGGTCTTTGGAAAAGAGCCCGCACTGATGGCGGTCACCTTCTGTTCGCATGGATCCATCTGCGTCGCGAAGAAGAAACGCGTATGCGACCTCAAAAGTGTCATCGCGCGGATCGGGATCCCAACTCCATTCCAGATATCGCATTCCTCGCCCATTCGCCCCATCCTCGCCGCCGGATGAAGTGCTGGGGCGAAATGTCTCACGCACGCAGTCCGGCAACAGAAGCGTCAAGCCGCCAGCGCGGCAATGGGTTGCCGCCGTTTGAAATGTGGCCTGAACGTCTTCTGGCGTCGTGGCATACATGATTGCGTCGTGAATCAGCACGACATCAAATTGTCGGCCCAGGTCCAAGTTTCGCATGTCTCCGAGCACATGTTCGCACTCAGGGTTGACCTCGCGGCTGAGGGCCAACATATCCGCGGAAATGTCGGTCAGCGTGAGTTGGAACAAGCCCTTCAAGTTGCAAGCAAGGCTTCCGCCCCCGCAATCCAACTCAAGCAACGTCTGAGGGCGTGCGCCGCGAACATGCCGCAAATCATTCAGCAGATCCTGCGCTTCTTCCACATAGTGCGACGGCGGAGAAAGCAGTGACCACCAGTTCGCCAGCTGCGTGTAGAGCCGTGGAGCGTCGATGTCTTCACGCACGATGAACTCCAAAGAGAGTTAGCCAGATCATCAGTAATGACCGGGAACTCAGGCGCAGATTTGCTAGCGCGTTGATCAGTCCTTCAACTGAAACAGCTTCCGCAACGCTTCCAACAGCGAATGCGGAATTCCGTGGCGGGATTCGTCACGGATCGATTCCAGCGGCGGATGAAGCAGCTTGTTGACCAGGCGGTCAAATGATTGAGCAATCTGCGCCTTGTCGGCATCGTCGAGATCAGGCAGACGATTCAGCAGCCGTTGCAACTCCTCATCTTTGGGCTGTTGCCAGCCTTCGCGAAGCCGCTTGATGATCGGACCAGTCGCCCGACGGTTGAGGTCGGCCATGAATGCGTCGGCCTCTTGACTAACAATCGCCACCGCCGCAGGGATTTCCTTTTCCCGCTTACGCAGGTTCTCTTCGCAGGTCGCTTGCAAGTCATCCAACGAATACAGATAAACGCCCAGGAATTCACCGATGCCTGGGTCGATATCACGCGGCACGGCGAGGTCGAGAATGAACAACGGCCGTTGATACCGAGCGTTTTCAATGGCGACAAAATCTTCCTTGCGCAGGATCGGCTCCTTCGCGCCGGTTGTGCTGACGACAAGATCCGCCGCCGTGAACTCTTCGTGCAAGCGATCCCAAGACGCAAGTTCCGCATCGAACTCTTTGGCCAGGCTTTCACCATGGCTGTGCGTGCGGTTGATGACGATGAACTGCCGTGCGCCTTCTGTTCTTAGGTAGCGGAGCGTTTCTTCCGCCATTTCGCCAGCGCCAACAACCAGCACCCGCTTATCTGCGAAGGACTCGAAAATCTGCCGCGCGAAATCCGCAATCGCGACGCTGGGGATGCTGACACGAGCTTTGGCCAGTTTTGTTTCCGTCGCCACGCGCTTGGCCGCTTTCATGGCCGCCTGAAAGACTCCGTGCGTGACAGGGCCGGCCGCTTCGCGACGTTGAGCCAACTCGTACGCGGCTTTCACCTGCGAGAGAATTTGCGGCTCGCCCAGCACCATGCTGTCCAATCCGGAAGCCACGGAAAACAAATGCTGTACAGCTTCGCCACCAGAGCGCTGGACAAGGACGTCAAACAATTCATCAAGGCCCAGCCCATGAAACTCGGCCAGGAACTGCGCGATATCACGCGATGTGGGGCTGGCATCCGGCGACTCCACAACCGTGTAAATCTCTACACGATTGCAAGTGGAGAGCACCACGGCTTCGGTCGCCGGGAATTGATGTCGAAGGCGATCAAGCGCCGCTTCTGCCGCTTCCGCGGAGAACGCCAGTCGCTCGCGCACGGCGATTGGCGATTTGTGATGGCTGCAGCCAACCAGGCGGACGTTCATGGGCGTCCTCCCCGTGTTGACGATTGCTTGATTGCTGCGAACTCGGCGGTTGGGCCGAGTGGACAAAGTTGCCGTAGCCACGTTTCCTGCCGTTGTGTGGAATGAAGAAAAGTCAGCGTCGTGCTGTTAGGCGTTTCGCTATAGGAAGACTCGATGTTGCCAACACGAAAGCGTGCCACTGCATTGACGTGCGGTGCCGTGTTGGTTGCCACTGCGTTTGTTTGCGATGTTGCATTGGGTGCCACTGGCAAGCGAAGTCTGCCAGTGCGTGCCGCGGCGAGTTGGCGCTCTGCGCCCGGAATCTGGGCTTCCAAACTCCTGATGCGAAGTTCTTTAGAACTACCGGCAAGTGCGGACACTGGCAGACTTCGCTTGCCAGTGGCACCCGCTGATTCGACCACAGCGGGAGCAAGCCGAGCTGAACTATTCGTTTGCCCATTGTCTGATCTATCCGTGCCGCCGTGGCGAGTGTCATACAAAAAGGCCGCGAGCGTGAGGACCAGAAACACAAAGCTGGCCATCGTCAAATAGGCCACCTTCTGGCCAACGCGGGCCGGTTTATAGAACAAACTGAACAAACTGGAGATCAGCATCCAACCAACCATCCCGGTGGAAACCAGCACAATCGGATCGCTCCAGTGGATTTCGTTGTGCCGTAGATTGCTGAGCACCAAACCGCTGACAAACCCGCCCAACACCAGCACAAGGCTAATGTGCAACGCTCGCGTGTTTGCCTTGGCCAGCCATTCCAAACTGGGAAGTTGCAGGCCTTGCCGGGGCGGACGTTTGTGCTTCAGCCGCGACGCTTGCACCAGGTACATCACTCCGGCGGCAAAGCCAAACAAAACGGTGACGGTGCCTAGCAGCAAGAACACGCCGTGCGCGATGTTCAGAATCCGCGTGCCTTCTGGCTTGGCGAACGGTTCTTGATTGGCCAGGAAGTTCGCCACGCTGACCAACGCCAATACCAAAGGCAAGAAGAACAAGCCCAACGAGTTCTTGGGCCGCACACACAAAAAATAGAAATAGATGACAGCCAGGATCCACGCGGCGGACAGATACCAATCGTACTCGCTGAACAGCGGAGTCACGCCGGAACGGGTCCACAGCGCGGCCAGATACATGGAATGGGCCAACAGGCCAGCTGCGGAAAAGCCAAGCAGCAGCACACCGCGCACACCGCTGCGAAACCAGAACCGCGTGGCTTCCAGTCCTAGCGCGACCGAGTAGCTTGCCGCAAAGCACAGGATGGTGATCTTGTCGAGCACGTCGAATGTGTGAGTGTCCCAGGACGAAGAAGCGCATCGCAGCGCGTCTTTACTTCGCGCGTCTTTTTTCTTCGGCTACAGCGAGTTCATTCATCCGGTCGCCGAAGGATTCAACGGAATTTGCCGCCTTTTGCCGCGGCTGGCAGCCATCCCCAACGGCCAGTTGCAACAATCAACAGGCTGCTATCCGATTTTCCGCTTATTCGGCTGGTGGGGAAGTGGGGCGCGGGGATTCGCCAGGCAATTCTTCCGCCAGATCCCGGCCACTTGGGGAGCCGTTTTCGCGACTGCGTTCCTCGATTTCTCGATTCCCTTCGAGTTCCCTGCCGCCCTCCGTCACCGGCCGATTGTCCCCTTCCAATCGATAATCCTGAATCTTCTTCTGCAGGGTATTACGGTTGATGCCCAAACGCTGGGCGGCTCGGACTCGGATATTGTCGCTGGCGGCCATGACTTGGGCGATCAACTCCCGCTCTACGCGATTGACGATCTGCTCATGCAGGCCTTCGGCATCGTCGCCGGACTCGGCGATCCCCTGCTGCACGAGACGACGTGCCAACTGGTCCAGGCTGACGGCAGATTGCTCATCAAGGCTGTCGTCGCGAAGACCTTCTCGCACGGCCGTAGGCAAGAGGTCAAACTTCAACTCATCGCCTCGGGCGAGCACAACGCAACGCTCGACATAATTCTGCAACTCGCGGACATTGCCTGGCCAATCGTAGGACGTCAACGCCGTCATGGCTTGCGGCTGCACATGCACAACGCGGCGTTCGTTCTCCTCGTTGTAGACCTGCAAAAAGTGGGCAACGAGCAGCGGGATGTCTTCTCGGCGTTCGCGCAGCGGCGGCAACTTGATCGGCACAACGTTCAGTCGATAGTACAGGTCTTTGCGAAAAACACCTTGCCGGACTTCTGCTTTCAGATTGCGATTGGATGCCGCGACAACACGCGTGTCCACGCGAATGGTTTGAGTATCGCCCACACGCTCAAACTCGCGCTGCTGCAACACGCGGAGAAGTTTCACTTGCAGCTTTGGCGACATCGCGTCGACTTCGTCGAGAAACAGCGTTCCGGTGTGCGCGGCTTGAACCCGGCCGGTGCGGTTCTCGATTGCACCGGTGAACGCTCCTCGCACGTGGCCAAAAAGCTCACTCTCCAGCAAGCTCTCCGAAAGCGCTCCGCAGTTCACACCAATGAACGGCCCATTCCGTCTAGGGCTGCACTCGTGGACGGCCCTGGCGATCATCTCCTTGCCGGTCCCGGTCTCGCCCAACAACAACACTGACGCTTTGCTGGGAGCCACTTGTCGCGTGCGTTCGTAGACAGCGCGCATCGCAGCGCCGCCGCCAATCAGGCCGGCAATGGGTGGTTGAGCATGTTCGTCATTTGTAGACACGGCAAAGTGGAAGATGAGGAGTTTCCGGACTCACCGGCAGGCAAAGCCATTCTAATACGGCAGCAGAACCCTGTTGTCATACATGAAATTAAGCGTCCAGCAACAACTCGTCCCTAGTCCTAACACCATGATCCCCAGCAAACACATTAACCAAGGGTTCCACCGGACTAAGACGCCAACCAGCCCGCCAATGCCCGCTGACACAACCACAAAGGGAATCAGGATTGAAGTCATGGTATCGGATTCGACCGCGAACCGCAGTCCGCCCAAAGTCAGCGCGAGCATAAAGAACCCCGTCAGCATGTCTCGCAGTGTGTACCCGCGTGACGGACGTTTCTTTTGCTGACCAGCGGATGGTGCAGACACTTTTCAGCCCCAGGGTTGGTATGGCGGACGCCTTCGAGTCTTCAAAGCAGCTCGTACGGCAGACCGCTTGTGATCCAGCATCTCCAAATTAGCACGCCCTACTTCCCCATCCGCGCCGTTGGATCTTGAATCTCTTCCCACTGGGGCGCGTCTTTCGGAAACTCAAAAACCAGCGAATCTCCAGTCAACAAAGCGCGATACGCGGCGGGAACGCCCCGTCGCCATGATGTGGCCAGGATTGCCGTTTCTCCGTCGATTCGAGCTTGGGCTTCTTCGATGCTGAGTTCCTCGCCGGCCACCGTGCGAAGCTTGACGTCGCGAAGAGAAACGCCCTTCAATGTGCGATGGTTGTAGCACTCGCCCCCAAAGCCAATGTAGATCGTCCGGTAATTGGCGAGCACCAGTTCGTTCGCTTCGGCGTTGATCTCCGCCGCCAGCAAGATTCGCGGAGGATTGCCTGGCGATTCTTCGGCGGAACTGCTGTCTTGGCTGGTGTCATGCGGAAAGGCAATCAAGCCCAGCGGAAGGGCGAACAAAGCGAAGCAGATGCGTGGCGTCATGACAATCTCTTGCAGGTCTCAGAAATAAGAGCGGTGTGGATTCAACGCGTGTCTTGATCGATCGTGTCGGCTGCTCGCAGTGCGATGATCGCGAACCTGGCCCACTTCCTGCGGCGAACCTCGATTGGCTCCCGTTGGGCAGACCGAACCCAGGCGTTACATTGGTGGTCCAAAGGATACGGTGATGACCAATCGTTATTGAACCAACCCGCAGCCAACCGCCCCAATATCGCCTAATTTGCAGGATTTTGCGCCATGGAAATGGAAAAACTCGTCTCGCTGTGCAAACGCCGTGGTTTCCTGTTTCAGTCCAGCGAAATCTACGGCGGCTTCAATGGCTTCTGGGATTACGGTCCGCTCGGCGTAGAACTCAAGCGGAACATCAAAGACGCCTGGTGGCGAGACATGATCACCGGCCATGACGAACTTTCCACACCCGCCGGCGCGGCGGAATCATTCCAGATGGTGGGTCTGGACTGCACCATCATCATGCACCCTCAGGTGTGGAAGTGTTCAGGTCATTACGATCTGTTTCATGATTTCATGGTGGACTGCCGTCAATCGAAGAAGCGTTATCGGCACGACCAGGTGCGCGGCCGTTGGGTGGAAGCCAAAGGTAAAAAAATCTTTGTGACAATTGACCCGGCGACAGAGGACGAATCCGCCGAAGTCGAACGCCGTGCGCTTAAGTTCTTCAAGCTCCGCAGTAAGAACAAGGACGAACTCGCCTGGGACGGTGACTTCCTCAGCTTGACGAAGCTCGACGATTTCTCGGAGGTGTTGGGCCCCGACGCCAACGAGTTGGGCACACTCACGGAACCGCGCGAATTCAACCTGATGTTCAAGACCGTCGTCGGCGCACTCGGTAGCGCGGATGACGCGGCGTTCCTCCGCCCGGAGACAGCCCAAGGTATCTTTGCAAACTTCAAGAACGTTTGCGACAGCACCCGAGTCAAGGTCCCCTTCGGCATCGGCCAGATCGGCAAGAGTTTTCGCAACGAAATCACACCGCGGAATTTCACATTCCGCTCGCGCGAATTTGAACAGATGGAAATTGAGTTCTTCTGTCGACCGGATCAATCGCAAGAGTGGTACAAGTATTGGCGTGACCGCCGTTTCCAATGGTATCTCGATCTCGGTTTGGCCAGCGAACGACTGCAACTCCGCGACCATGACGCCGATGAGTTGAGCCATTATTCGACAGGCACCGCCGACATTGAGTATGCCTTCCCCTTCCTGCCGCCAGGCGAGTTTGGCGAACTCGAAGGCATCGCGCATCGCGGCGACTTCGATCTCCGCAGCCACATGGAAGGTAAGCTCGATCCCAACACCAACCCGCTGGAGCTTGAAAAGGACGAGCACGACCAACCGCGGCATCGCGGCAGCGGCAAGGACCTGTCGTATCGCGACAAGGAAACCAACGAGCGGTTCATTCCGCACGTGATCGAGCCTTCGGCCGGTGCGGACCGCGCGGCGCTGGCTTTCCTCTGCGAAGCCTATTGCGAAGACGAAGCTCCCGATGAGAACGGCAAGATGCAGCAGCGAACTTTGCTCAAGTTGCATCCACGCATCGCACCCATCAAGGCCGCCATCTTCCCGCTGGTCAAGAAGGACGGCATGCCGGAGGTTGCGCAAGAGATCTATCGCGAACTCAAGCGCGACTTCAACGTGTTCTATGACGAAACCGGCGCGGTCGGCCGCCGTTACCGTCGCCAGGATGAAATCGGCACGCCGTTCTGCCTGACGGTCGATAGCCAGACACTGGAGGATCAAACGGTCACCATTCGTGACCGCGATACGCTCGACCAATCGCGCGTTCCCATTGCCGAATGCGCGGCCGAACTCAGACGCCGGATTGAAGGCTAGCCGCCTGTCGAAGCATCCAACTCGCGCTGCAACTCCAGGCCTCGCAGTGGCCGCAACTCGCCTGACGGAAGCCAGTTGCTCACGCACGGCAACCTGGCGGTTGCATCGTGGCTGATTGCTGGTTCTGATATGAACTACGCAAACGTGGATTCGCTTGACTGAGGAATTGCCATGACGACCGTCTCGTGCCGGCTGATGAGCCGCATGTTTATCGCCATATGGCTGCTCGCGGCTTGCTGCGTGAGTGGAGCGGCTGCCCAAAACTCCACGCCAGGAGATGCTCAAGGCGGCAGCCTGTTGCTGACCGGCGCGAGAATGCTTGACGTCGAGGCCGGCCAACTGCGTGGCCAGGTCAACGTTGCCATCGAAGGCAATCGCATCGCGGCAATCGGTGAATCCGCGCGCAATCGCTCGCAGCAAGCCGAGACGATTGACTTGACCGGCTATGTCATTCTGCCAGGCATGATTGACTTGCACTCGCATTTGTTGCTGCATCCCTATGATGAAGCAACATGGAATGATCAGGTGTTGGTGGAACCGCTCGAATTGCGAACGATTCGCGGCGTGCGACACGCGGAAGCCACGCTCGCGGCCGGCTTTACCACGCTGCGAGATCTCGGTACAGAAGGCGCCGCCTTCGCGGACGTCGCCATTCGAGATGCCATCCGTGAAGGCATCATTCCCGGCCCGCGCGTGTTTGCCGTCACCAAGGCCCTGGTCACCACAGGCGGCTACGGACCCGCCGGGTTTGATCCACGCTGGCGAATGCCCAAGGGCGCTCAGGTTGCTGATGGTGTGGACGGCGTGAAGATCGCAGTGCGCGAACAGATCGCCGCCGGCGCGGACTGGATCAAGGTCTATGCCGACTACCGCCGCAAACCAGGCGACCCTTCGACACCTACGTATTCGCAGGAGGAACTGACCGCCATTGTGGACGAGGCAACTTCCGCAGGCGTGCCTGTCGCCGCGCATGCCACAACCGTGGAAGGGATGCGCCGCGCGGTGCTCGCCGGCGTCAAGACCATCGAACACGGCTATCAGGCGGACGAAGAAGTGCTGCAACTGATGAAGGAGCACAACGTTTTCCTCTGCCCAACTTTGACCGCGTCCGAATCCATGGCTCGCTACTCCGGCTGGAAGCCGGGCGAGCCTGACCACCAGCGTATTACGGATGCCAAAGAACTAATGCGCAAGGCGCTGGCCATTGGTGTGCCCATCGCCAACGGCAGCGATGTCGGCGTGTTCACCCATGGCGACAATGCCCGCGAACTGGAACTGATGCACGATTACGGCATGCCCACGAATGATGTCCTCCGCACGGCCACAACGTTCGCCGCCAAAGTGCTCGACCGCGAAGGCGAACTCGGCATCATTCGCGACGGGGCCTATGCGGATATCGTCGCCATCCGCGGGAACCCTCTCGAAAACATCTCCGCGCTGCGGGACGTTGTGCTCGTCATCAAGAACGGCGAAGTCGTGATCGACCGCCGCGACACAGCACCGCAGTAAACAAGAGCCGTGTCCTCTCAAGATCGACATGAACGATGACGTCAAGCAAGAGTTACGGCGTCTGGTCAAGTCTTTGGAGCAAGATCACCACTTCGTCGTAGTTAAGCGAAACTTCGCGCACCGAGTTTGGGGCGCGACACTGCTAAAAGGGGAAATTGGAGTGGATCTCGGGGCGAGCTTTCGAGACCCAGGGCTCTCCGTCTTCGTCTTCGAAAACAAAGTTGTTGGGCAAGATAGATTTGGTTTCAATCAATACTTTGGCCTTTGGATTGAAGGTCTGATTGAAAATGATGGGGAGTTTCCAATTTGGAATTGGCAGACCATTCCTGATGACATCTGCGGCTATTTTGAAGAAGCCCGTCAGTCAATTCTTCGAGTCGTGGCGGATGGTGTTGCGAAGACGGTTTTCTCTGGGCGGCGACGCGTTCGCGAGACGATTTCCTTGAACTGATCGAGTTGCAAGAAACTATCGCCAAAGCACGCGGACAATTCCCCCCGGCCCGCAATCTCCGCTACAATCCAAGCCAACTCTTCCAGCAAACTTCCAAAATCGTCGTCGCTTCGTCATGTCCGCACCACTGACCGGAAAAGAACTCGCCCGACATCCCAAAGGCTTGTACGTCCTGTTCGCCACGGAGATGTGGGAGCGGTTCAGTTTCTATTCCATGGTCGCCTTGTTCACGCTCTACATGCAGAACAAGCAGGAAGGCTTTGGCTGGACGGAAGAGCAGACCACGAGCCTCTATGCAAACTACATGATGTTCGTGTACGCCAGTCCGCTGATTGGCGGATTCCTGGCAGACCGCAAGTTGGGCTACCGCCGATCCGTGATGATTGGCGGAGTGTTCTTCATGATCGGCCACTTGCTGCTTTCGTTTCAATCTCTTGTGGCCGTCTATGCCGCGCTGACATGCCTGGTGATCGGTAACGGCTTCTTCAAACCCAACGTCTCAACCATGGTGGGCAAGCTCTACCCAGAAGGCAGCCACCTGAAAGACAGGGCCTACAACATCTTTTACATGGGCATCAACGTCGGTGCGTTCATCGCACCGATCACCATGGAGGCCATCAAGCAGAAGTGGGGGAATCACCCGGCTTTCGCCGTGGCCGCATTCGGAATGTTGATCTCCATCGGCATCTTGTGGTTCTTCAGGAGCCTTGTGGAAGATCCTCAGCCGGACGCAATGGAAGGATTGGGCGATCCCGAGCGGGCCGAAGCGCTGCAAACCACGACAGATGTTCCGCCGGATCACGAACTACTGCCAACGAAAACGAACTTGATGGACTCCGTACCGGAATATAAACGGATCGGCGCGTTGATCGCCATCTACTTAATCGTGATTGTCTTCTGGATGGTGTTTCATCAGAACGGTTCCACGCTCACTTACTGGGCTGAAGATAACACGGATTGGGAATTCTCCGGAACCATCTCAAATGCCATCAATCCATTCTGGGTGATTGTGCTGACGTTTCCGTTGGTTGGCCTTTGGAGTTGGCTCGGCAAGCGAGGGTTAGAACCATCGACGCCGGCCAAGATGACCTTGGGCATGGCGCTTTGCGGAACTGCATTCTTCATTCTTTACTTCGCCGCCTTGCAGGGAGAAGCGACCACGCCGACTGGTAAACCGTATGCCTTTAAGGTCTCGCCCGTTTGGCTGTTCACTTTTTACGCGGTGCTGACTGCCGGTGAACTGATGCTTTCGCCGATGGGACTTTCCCTGGTCTCCAAAGTTGCGCCCGTACGGATGCGCGGATTGATGATGGGCGGTTGGTTCGTTGCCACAGCCATCGGCAACAAGCTCACAATGATCGGGATCTTCTGGACTGAATGGCTGCACTCTACGTTCTTTGCCGTACTAGGCGCATTGGCGCTGGGCATCGCCGTTGTGTTGCTGCTGCTCTTGAAACCGCTAAAGAAGGCCATGCCGGGCGTTTGATTGCGGGCGCTGGCACTTACTATTACTCGCGGAATCGGCAAGCTACTTAATAACGCTTCGTCAATTCCGACTTTCAGTGAGGCTACTTGCACGCCGCCGCCAATTAACATTGGTCAAGTGCGATTCGTGCCGAATGACGTGATCGGCCGCCAAGCAAGCACTTTTTTGCCCGCTCGCTTGATCCAGCTGCCCTACCGGCGCGAACCGTGCGCGCACTGAGGGGGCTCCCACGGGGCTAATCGAAGTACACTAGCCTCGTGGGCGGATACGGGAAATCCTCTGTTATGCACTTCCGGGACGGACCCCTGGAATGCAGAAATACACCCCGTGGAACGCCCCGACGTACGCGGACTGGCGGCTCAACTCGCGGCGATCGTTCTTTTTTCAAAAAGCATCCCTGAAGTGGAAAACGGGATTGCTCAATGATTGCGCTGCCCCACATTGAGAGATAGACAACCAGGCTCTGCTACACGCAAGCTTGGGGGCCGCGGTGTTTGCGCAAGATTATCTAGCGCCGCCGCGGCTGTTGCTCTTTGACAAATTGAAACAGAAACCCAAGGCTGCGCTTGAGTCCTCGCGCTAATCCACGTTCTCCCACTTGCCGGTCCCGGCACTCTTCAACACTGCATCGCAAACCTTCTGCGTGCGCAAACCGCTGGCGAAGTCCGGTTGCACGGGCTGGCCGGTTTCCAAGCCTTTGAGGAAGTCCGCCAAGGCGTTTGTGAACGTGTGTTCGTAGCCAATGGTGCAGCCAGGCACCCACCAGCGATCCATGTACGGATGCTCGGAGTTGGTGACGTGGATGCGTTGCCAGCCAGTGAGGTGATCCTCCACTTTGTCGCCCGACTTCGGATCGGCGTACTTGAAGTACTGCAGGATCTGCGGATCTTCCAGATCGAAGAACACGCTGCCGTTTTCGCCGTTGAGTTCAAACGTGTTGTAGTTCTTGCGGCCGCGGGCGTAACGCGTGCTTTCAAACGTGCCCATCGAACCGTTCTCGAACACGGCCAGGAACATGCAGGCATCATCAATGCCCACCTTCTTGGTTTCGCCAGTTTCCTGGTGCGTGCGTTCCTTGACGAACGTCTCGGTGCGAGCGACGACCTCACGAATAGGACCGTTGAGCCATTCGGCCGTATCGATGGAGTGGGCAAGCAAGTCACCCGTCACGCCGCTCCCCGCCACATCCACGTCCAGCCGCCACAAGGCCGCGCCGCCTTGCGGGACATCGGGCGAGATCGTCCAGTCCTGAAGGTAGGTCGCGCGATAATGGAACGGCTTGCCGATGCGTCCTTCATCGACAATCTGCTGGGCAAGCGAGATGGCCGGCACGCGACGATAGTTGAACCACACCATGTTCGGCACGTTGGCCTTCTTCACGGCCTGCAACATGGTCTCACCTTCGGCCGCGTCCATGGCCAGCGGCTTCTCGCAGAGGATCATCTTGCCGGCTTCGCAGGCAGCCAGCACGATCTCCTTGTGCGTATTGTTGGGCGAGCCGATATCGATCAGATCGATATCATCCCGGGCGATCAGCTTTCGCCAGTCAGTCTCGTACGACTCATAGCCCCAGTTCTCGGCGAAGGCCTTGATCTTGTCTTCGCTTCGCGCGCAGCAAGCGGCCAGGACCGGCTCATACTCCAACTCAAAGAACTTGTTGACCTGGCGATACGCATTGGAATGCGCTCGGCCCATGAATCCGTAGCCAATCATGCCCACGCGCAGCGGTTTGGTCATCAGCGATTATCCTCGATCTTGTTGGATCTAATGATTATGCGAGTGCTGACGAACAACATACCGCCGCGCGAAGGGAGAAACAACGGACAGGCCCGAGCCGCGGCATGTTAAGGTCTCAAGAAGCTTACCCGCCGCCAGAGCCATGCATTGTCCGCATAATCGGTACGGCCTGAGTTGGGCATTTGTGCGTGATGTTGGATGTACGGTTTGTAACGCCTGGCATCAATCGACGACCTGATTCACCCGCAAAACCCGTACATCGCGTTCATTTCGCAAATCGCGCAGGAGGTGGAGCTTAATATAGTTGATGTGCTGGTAAGTCGAATTCTACACCTGTTGCAAGTCATGCCGGGGGGCGTGCTTGTAGGGGGAAGTAGGAAGTTGACGAACAGACACGGAATGGACTCCATCATGAAACGAACATTCTTTGGCGGCCTGGCTTTGGTCGTCAGCCTGCTGGGTGTCCCCGCTGCTGCCCAGACCTTTGGGCTTGGCGACCAATTCACGCGGAACAGCAATGACTTGCCGTTGACCGGGGCTTCGCTGAACGACGGCGCCCTGGCTCAAGACCCTGACGTGCCGGACTACCTGGGCCGGATCGAAGCCCTGGAAGAGGCCTTAGCGGACAAGATCGAAGCAGACGAGAAAGCGGCCTCCAGTTTGCCGTCGCTGGATATTGTGGGGCGTATTCACTTGGACGTGTGGGACTTCGCGCATGCCAGTCCGGGCATCGGTTTCTTTGAAAACCCAATGACGGGCGTTGATCCCGAAAGCCGCATCGCTTTCCGCCGCATCCGATTTACGTTCCGCGGCAACGTCACCGAGACCATCCACTATCGCTACGATCTGGAATTCGCAACACCGCAGAATCCCCAGTATCGCGATTGCTACCTGGGTTTTTCCGACTTGCCGATCTTCCAGACAGTCCGCATCGGAAACCAAAAGCGTCCGCTTGGTTTGGATCACCTCAACAGCAGTAACGACAACGTGTTCCTGGAACGCCCGGAAGTCATCGAAGCGTTCAACGAAGACGCACGTCGCGTCGGCATTGCTTCTTACGGCGTCAGCTCTGATGAACTGTATCATTGGAACTATGGTGTCTTTGCACTCGAGAACACGCAAGCCACAGGCGCATCGATTGGCGACTCGTATCAGATGAGCGGCAATGCTCGGTTGTGTAGTGCGCCGTGGTATGACGAATGCTCTGGCGGTCGTGGGTATTTCCACTACGGCATTTCCGGCATGTATGCACGTCCCGATGGCGATGACACGTCGCTGGATACGAACGGCAATGACGCGCGTTTCCGTACACGTGCTGAAGCCCGCTCGTCCACACGTTGGCTGAACACTGGCAGAATCGCCGGAGCGGAGACGTACGAGATCATGGGCTTGGAATCGCTGTTGAACGTCGGTCCGCTGCAGGTCGTCAGCGAGTACGAAGCCGCGTGGGTACAGCGTGCGAACAATACGGAAACTTTCTTTCACGGTTCTTATGTCTACGTTGCGTACAACATCACGGGCGAACACATCCCCTACGATCGCGACTCTGGCACAATCGGTACTCTCGAACCGTTTGAGAACTTCTTCCTGGTCAATCGCTGCTGCGGAGGAACCGGCGGAGGTTGGGGCGCATGGCAGGTTGGAGTTCGTTATTCCTGGCTGGACCTCACCGATGAGAACATTACCGGCGGTGAAGAAGACAACGTCACCGTAGCGCTCAACTGGATTTGGAGCAAGAACGCCAAATGGCAATTCAACTATGTGCATGGCGAGATCACGGACCGAGGTCCCATCGGGGGCTACACAGACGGCAACTTCTCGATCTTCGGCACTCGCTTTATGGTTTTCTGGTAGGCCGTAGTTAACCGCGTATCGTTCGGCCCCAGCTTCGACCAAATCCAACTACAATCTCATTGGAGAATGATTCATGCGTCACTTGTTACGAATTCAAACGGCGGTGTTGATCGCGCTGGCTGGCGTCGCTTCGCTGCCGGCGGAAGACTTGCGAGTCGCCCACAACGATGCGGCGGCCGCGAACGGACACCGCGCTCATAACGGTCCTTGTGGAACAAACTGCCCGCGCTGCCACAAGTACTGCCAGTTGGAGATTGTTCCCACAACGGTTGAGAAAAGTTGCTGGGAAATCGAATGCGAAGAGATTTGCATTCCGGCGATTCGTTTCCCTTGGGAGAAGTGCTGCGAGCCCAAGTGCGGAACGGTCATCACCGTCAAGAAACTGAAGAAGGTCACCTACGAGTGCCCAAGCTGTGAATGTGTTTGGACGCCTGTCTGCAACACGTGCGGCAATTGCTGTGGCGCTCCGGCGCCTGGCGAGATTGCTCCGCCGCCGCTTGGTGCTCCGGTTCCGCCCGTTCCGCTGCAGAACGACGGACCTCCGGTTCCGCCGCCGATTGGTGGCGCGGCCGCCGCTCCTCGCCCCTTGGGCTTGCCTGCCAGCTATCAGCTACCCCCGCGCCGATAGCATGAGCAGTTGGCGACCAACACACAGAACGCCAAGAATTGCATCTCGATCGTGTCAAAGCCTGATGCCGCTTCCGGGAATTCTCGGAAGCGGCATTTTCTATTGGTGACAATCTCGATCCGACCTTTTGTCTCAAGTTGAAAGTGCCCGTTATTAGCGAGGAACAAGTCCTGGCGGTTAAGATGAGCATGCTCAGGCGATTCTACAGCCGGCGCCTCCCGAGCCTCATCATCTCACTTTCTTTGGAACATAGGAGTTCGCGATGAAGAAACTTCTGCGTCTCACGGCCGTTGCCATTTGCATGGTTTCTGTTGGTGTCGCATTTGCGATGGCCCAATCCGCCGGTTCTCGCGGCGGAATGAACGCGCAAGGTCCGCCAAGTTTGGGAGAGCTCAATCCGCAGATTGTCACGGACTACATCACCGTAGAGTCGAGCGCGGAAATTCGCGTCGCACCGACAGAAATCCGCGTTGTGTTGGCTGTGACTGCCGAAGGCGAGTCGGCCCAAGAGTGCCAGGACGCCGTGCAAGGAGTCATCTCGGCAGCCAAGACCGATTGGCAAGCCATGGAGTTGGGCGATAACAACATCGTCGTCGACTTCATCGCTCTGCTGCCCCGTTACAAATGGGAGATGGAGCAACAAGAAGGCGCGAACGTGGCCGTGGAACAGAAAGCCGGCTATCGCATGCAAACCAACATTCATTTGGCCGCCACCAACGAAGCCCAGGCACAGGCCGCCATTGCGGTGGCGTTCTCGCACGGCGTAACGGACATCATTGCGTTTGACTATTGGAGCAGCGAACTGGACGCAATCAAACGAGACGCCCGCAAGAAAGCGATTGAAGCGGCACGCGACAAAGCGGACGTGCTGCTGGGCGCCGTCTTTGATGAGCGTCCACCGGTCATCAACGTTCAAGAAGACACGGCCATCCGTTATCCGGAAGCTCTTTACGAATCATTCGAGCGCGTCGAGGCCGGTTCGATCAACACGCCCAGCCGGAGTGCGGTTTCACAGATCCGTGCCTTCCGACCGCGCAACACGTACTATCGCGGCTTGTACACTGATGGCGACATCCAAGCTTCGACGCTGCCGATGAAGCCAGAGATTTCCGTCGTCTCCACCGTGCGTCTGTATTACGAATCGCCTGCTGCGGCCATCGCCAGGGCGGAGAAGGCGAAAGACCGCGAGATGGAGATTCGAGCGCGGGGCGATCGACCGTAGGAACGACGCCAAAATCGAAAGGCCCGTTATGGGGCTTGAGTTTGATTCAACGTTGCTTGCAGCGCCGGCTTCAGCTTGACCGCATGGCTGGAGCCGGCCACGACAAACACGCGCTTGCCATTGGCGACAAGTTCCAGGATCGCCTGAGCCAGGTGTTCATCGCGGATGGTGTTGCCCCGCGCCGCAATCTGAGCAAGATAGCCAGGCAAGCCATACTGATCGGACGTCTCCTGCCACGCAGGCCCATCGGGGAATTCCGAGTCCCAAAAAGCGTTGAGCTCGCCCACACTTGCAAACGTGTTTTCCAAGCCAGGCAACTGCGTCCGCTTGGCGCGAAACTCCTCGACGAAATCCTCAGGGTTGGCCGGAGGACCATGTCGATAGTTGCTGAAGTACGGCCGCAAGATCAGGAAAGCGGCCGTGTGCTTTGGCGAATAATCACGCAACAAGTGGGTGACTTCCACTTCCGGCGGCTGCTCCCAAGTGTAAACGTCCGCGCCTTCATTGTGGGCCAGCCAGTAAACCATGGCCGGCTCGCCAAAGGCTTCGATCGCGGAATCGACGCCTGCGATGGCAAAGCCCAACCGCCCTTCAAGCAAGCCCACGTCCGGCTTAAAGGCTTTCCAGCGCTCTTCAATGTCTTTGATTTGAGGGTTGGCCGGATCAACAGTGTGCTCCGCGCCAAACATCAGCACAGCACCTTCACCGGACCGCAACTCAAAGACAAATGGCCGTTCGTGCTGATCGCTCAGCTGGCCGTACTGTTCCATGGTCAGAATCGGCGCGGCCAGCGGTCTCTCGCTCTGCACGATGTAATACGGCGGTGAACGCCAGCCATATTGCCACCAGCCAAGCCCCACGCCCACGGCCACAAAGCCAAGAATTGCGCTGCCGCGAATCAGCAGTCGCTTGCGACTGCTGCCAGCGTTGCCCGGTGGAGCGTCAACGGCAACTTCGGCAGCATCAGGTGCAGGCCCAACGGCCGAGATTTGTTGCGTGTGCAAGTCTTTGGTCGAGCGCTTTGAACGGCGACCAGCAGAAGATGGTGTCGTCGGCATAGCAGTTCCGCTAGCGAATCAAGTTCCTTCGCGCGCATCGCCACCGAATCAGCGGCCGCTGGCGCGTCTCTCCGCAGCACTTCGCTATCCAAAGCCGAATCTTGCCCAACGCCGCGAGAATTCTCAGTGGATTGCCAGCTTCCGCCGCCGGTCATTGCCGGCTTTGATACTTGGAGAGCTTCGCCTGAATTGCCGGAATCAGCCGACAGGCGTTGGCCGAGTAGACTTTGTTCAGCACGTCATCCGGCAACCCAATCCCGTAAATCCGCCAAAAGCCTTTGGGCGGCACCGGCAAGTCCGCGTAGGGAAAATACTCGTCGTAGGTTTCCAGAAACCGCCAATAGTACGTCAGCCTTGCCGGGCGAGGTCCGTCCGTTCCGAACAGGATTCGATCCTGGTACTTCAAGAAGAACTCTCTGGCGGTGTACGGTTGCCGGCCCAGTTCCGAGATCCGCGCGGCGATGTCCACATTCAGATTGGGGTATGCGTCCAACCATTGACTCAGTGTGCCGAGGTCCTCGGCATTGTTGCCGACATGCGCTCCAATGAAAGTTGTGTTGGGATGTCGGGCGATGATTCGGTTCCGCGCGATCAACAACTCCTCGCGACTGGGGAACTCTTCGCCGGCAAAGCTCCATTCGGGATATTTTTGCAGTTCGGCCCAACGTTCGTTGTATTGGTCAATTGGCTCAAAGAATGCGGCCGGGTCCGCCGTGTGAATGAGCACCGGCATCTTCAATTCGCCGCAGACTTCCCAAATGGGATCCAAGCGTTGATCGTCAACGGCCAACAAACTTCCGTCAGCATTCTTGATTGTCAGGCCAAAGCCTTTGAAGATCTTCAGGCCAACGGCGCCCAGTTGATGTGCCTGACGTAACGCCGCGACGGTTTGCCGCGCAAAGCCAGGCTGATTGACGGCCCATGTTTCCGGCTTGGCTTCTTCTCCGGAACCTTGCCAGTCAATGTTCGCAAAAACAACGAAGCGGTCCTCGTGCGGTTTGAGGTAGGCCAAATGTTCCTGCAATTCCGCGCCAAGCCGGCCATCCAAACTCACACAAACGGCGATGTTGTTTTGATCCATCGCGGTCACAAAATCATCCAAAGGTTCACTCACCCCGCGCAACCGCGCGCTGGGATGCGTATGCACGTCCACGGAAGCGAACTTCGACCGCTGCAAACGATGCTCGGCGACGCGCAGCATTGGTTGCGGACGGAACTCGCGCAGCAACAAGTCACGGCCATCGCGCCCGTCCAACTTTGGCTCCTGATTGTCTGTTCCGGTTTGCCCTGTGGAATTCACAGCAAAGAGAGCAATGGCGAACAGAATCATTAAACTGATGGAAACGTAGCGGCGCGGCATGGGTGATGGCCTCGGAAGCTTGAGCCTATCGAACCAACAAATGACAAAGAGAGCTTCCCTCATCATAAGCAACTCCACGACTTCCGATATAAGGTCAGACCATCATCATGCGGATTCTCACTCGGGATCAGGTGCGCGAAGTCGATCGCAGGGCGATTGAAGACTGGGGGATGTCCGGACTGGTGTTGATGGAGAACGCCGGGTGCGGAGCGACCGAACTCATCCTCAAGCACTTTGCCGCTGCCAGCGAACGACAACAGGCGTTCACCGCCACGATCTGCTGCGGAGCCGGCAACAACGGTGGCGATGGCTTCGTCATCGCGCGGCATCTGCAGATCGCCGGATGGGAACCGAAGATTCTCTTGTTCGCTCCGCCGGAAAAACTTCAAGGCGACGCCGAAGCGAACCACCGAATTGCGCAGCAGGCGGGGATACCCATCAACGTGTTCCATCGTGAGATGTTTGATCAAGCGAATGACGGAGAGTCACAGATTGAACGCTTGATGCAGGGCGCGGATTGTGTCGTCGATGCGCTGCTGGGAACGGGCGCCTCCGGCGATCCGCGATCTCCCTATGACGCGGCGATCCGCGGCATCAATGACGCACGTGAGTCCGGGAGTTGGGTCGTCGCGGTTGATCTGCCCAGCGGGTTGGATTGCCAAACCGGTCAGGCTGGCAAACCGACCGTTCACGCGGACGCCACGGCGACCTTTGTAGCAGCAAAGCCAGGGCTGGCGAGTGCCGACGCAAAGCAGTTCGTCGGCGAACTTAGCGTCGTTTCGATCGGCGTTCCGCCGAAGCTGATTGACGACGTGGCTGGAGCACATTGACGAGCACACAGTGACAGAATACTGTGACCAGAGCCCAGGCGCGATACCGCGACGGCTTCGTCGAGTCTTAGACTTGGTCTTAGCCCTAGGCGAGCCGCTCGCTTACGCGTTGCCGGTCACAACCAGGTCTTCCGTGATGCGGCGGAGAACATCACGCACAGAGACGATGCCTTGGAAGTGGCCTTCCTCGTCAACGGTGGGAATGTGGCGGTATCCGCCCAAGTCCATCTTGTGCAAGGCGTAAGCCAGCTTGGCTTCCACCGTAAGCGTTTCCGGATTGGGCGTCATGAACTCGGAGATTGGCCGATCGTAAAGGTCATTCGCAGCCACGTTGAGCCGCATCAGGGCGTCGCGCTCGCTGAAGATGCCGACAAGCTGATCGCCTTGCACGACAAGCACTACCCCGATTGATTTTTCAACCAGCAGCTTCAAGCACTCGCCGACGGTGGCGTCCGGCGTGACGGTGATTGGATCGCTGTTCTCCAGCGCGGCTAGCTTCTCCCGATGCAGCGTGCGGTCCACGCTGGTCACGGCGCGAGGGCGGCTGAGCTCAACCAGCGATTGCTGGCACTCTTCGCAAGTGTCCGCGCCCTCGATGTTCGAATGGCCGCAATTCGGGCAAATCATACTGCGAACTCCTGAAGATCAGAACGCAAGTGGGTGCATGAACGCGCCGTGCTTAGACAGGCGCTTCAACTTCCCAGGTGTCGCCGGAATTGAAGAGTTTCTCCAGGTCGCCTTCGCCACGCTTCTCGATCGTCTCGGCAATCTGATTGTCCATGCGCTCGTCATAAACCGGACGCTCAACAGCGCGGAACACGCCGATGGGGTCCGGGAATTCCGGATAACGCATGCGGCTTAGCAGGTAAGCCAGACTTGGCTCCGGCGACTTCTCATCATGGAAGAGCAAGTCGTCTTCGCTGATGCCTTTGCCCAACTCGACCACTTCCGGATCCATGCCGTTGAGGCGAATGCCGCGATCGCGATTCTTGCCGAAGATGAGCGGCTTGCCGTGTTCGATCTCGATGACGGTATCCGCTTTGGTATCACGCTCGGTGGCGTAGCTGAAAGCGCCATCATTGAACACGTTGCAGTTTTGATAGACCTCAACAAAGGCCGTGCCTTTGTGTTCGGCCGCGCGCTTGAGCGTGTTGCCCAAGTGCTTGATGTGGACGTCAATGCTGCGCGCCACAAACGTGGCTTCACAACCAATGGCTACGGAGATGGGATACACGGGGTTGTCCACGGATCCAAACGGCGTGCTCTTGGTCACCTTGCCCAACGGCGAGGTGGGCGAGTATTGCCCTTTGGTCAAACCGTAAATCTGGTTGTTGAACAGAACAATGTTGATGTCCAAGTTTCGGCGGATGGCGTGCATCAAGTGGTTACCGCCGATGGACAGAGCGTCACCATCTCCGGTGATCACCCAGACAAACAGGTCCGGTCGGGCGCATTTTACGCCAGTGGCAACCGCCGGGGCGCGACCGTGAATTGAGTGAATGCCGTACGTGTTCATGTAGTACGGGAAACGGCTGGAACAGCCGATGCCGGACACAAACACAGTGTTCTCTCGCGGAACACCAATGGTGGGCAAGACCTTCTTCATTTGGGCGAGGATCGAATAATCTCCGCAGCCAGGGCACCAGCGGACGTCTTGATCGCTGGCAAAGTCAGTTGGCTTAAGAACCGGTAACGAGGTATCTGAGCTCATGGTCTTAGCGATCCAATCGGGATCTCGGGAACTTGTTGGTCTTGATGGGAAATGTTGAATCTGATTGCAACCGAACTAATTGGCCAGCAGATTCTCGGCCTTTTCGACAAGCTCGCTGACGGCAAACGGCTTGCCTTGCACTTTGTTGAAGCCAACGGCATCAATCAGGAACTCGGAACGAATGAGTGCTCGCAATTGGCCCATGTTCAATTCCGGAACAAGGACTTTCTCATAGCGGTTGAGCAGCTCGCCCAAGTTCGGCGGGAAGGGGAACAAGTACCGCAAGTGGGCATGTGCCACACTGGCGCCTTGTTCCAACAAGCGGTTGGTGGCCGTATTGCAGGATCCAAACGTGCCACCCCAGCTGAGAATCAGCAGCTTGCCCTTCTCAACACCGTTGACTTCTTGCGCCGGAATGGTCTGCGCCACGTTGGCGACCTTTTGCGCGCGGATGTCAGTCATCTTCTGATGGTTTTCCGGATCGTACGAGACGTTTCCGGTGATGTGTTGTTTTTCCAAGCCGCCGATGCGGTGCATCAAATCCGGCGTTCCGGGGATGGCCCAAGGCCGCGCCAGGTATTCATCGCGCGAGTACGCCTGGAACTCATCACCGTTTTGCGGCGGCTGAGCGTACTTCACCGTGAACTTGGGCAGGTCTTCCACCTTCGGAATTCGCCAAGGCTCAGAACCGTTGGCGATATAGCCGTCAGTCAAAAGCATGACCGGGACCATGAATTGCGTGGCAATCCGCCAGGCTTCAATCGCCGTGTCAAAGCAGTCCGCGGGGCTGCTGGCGGCAATCACCGGCATCGGGCATTCGCCGTTGCGGCCAAAGATGGCTTGGAACAAGTCAGCTTGTTCGGTCTTGGTGGGCAAGCCGGTGCTGGGACCGCCTCGTTGTACGTTGACCACAATCAGCGGCAATTCGGTCATCACGGCCAGGCCCATGGCTTCGCCTTTGAGTGCAATGCCTGGCCCGCTGGAGGCCGTCACCGCCATGGCTCCGGTGTAAGAAGCACCAATGGTGGCCGCGATGGCGGCGATTTCGTCTTCGGCCTGGAATGTTCGCACGCCAAAAGACTTATGCCGAGAAAGTTCGTGCAGGATGTCACTGGCCGGCGTGATGGGGTAGGTGCCGTAAAACAGGTTGCAGCCACTTTGCTTGGCGGCGGTCACCAGTCCCCAGGCCAGGGCCTGATTGCCCATCATGTTGCGATATCTGCCCGGCTCCAGCGTGGCCTTGTCAACGCGGAAGTGGCTATGGAACGCTTCCGTTGTTTCGCCGTAGTTGTAGCCGGCGTGCAAAGCTTTGCGGTTGGCTTCAGCAACATCAGGCTTGCTGGAGAACTTGCTCTCGATGAATCGCAAGGTGGGGTCCAGCGGGCGGTTGTACAACCAGAACACCAAGCCCATGGCAAAGAAGTTACGGCAACGGTCGGCATCGCGACCGGTCAAGCCAGTGTCTTCCACGGCCAGGCGGGTCAGCCGCGTCATCTCAATCTCAAACAGTTGATAGCCGGACAGGCTGCCATCTTCCAGCGGGTTGGCATCAATCGCGGCCAGCTTGAATTCCTTCTCAATGAAGGAATCCTTGTTGACGATCAAGATGCCGCCATCAACCAGGTCACTAATGTTCGTGACCAGCGCGGCAGGGTTCATCGCCACCAATGCGTCGACGGAATCACCCGGCGTAAAGATTTCGCGACTGGCGAAACGGATTTGGAAACCGCTGACGCCTGCCCGAGTTCCGCGCGGGGCGCGAATCTCAGCGGGGAAGTCCGGGAAGGTTGCGACATCGTTCCCGATGAGCGCCGAGGTGTTGGTCAATTGCGTGCCGGCCAACTGCATCCCGTCACCGGAGTCGCCGCAGAAGCGAACGGTTGCGGCTTCCAACTCTTTGACAGGCTTTTGCGTATTTGTCGTCGTGGACATGTTTCCCAGTGAGGTTTGGCGCCGATGCGGCTTTGCCAGGACCGGCTACAAGTTAGCTTCGTGAATCAGTTGTGTTTTGGGCTGATCAAAGCAAGTGTTTGATCAATGTTCTTGGCGGGATTTGTCGGCAAGGCTTGTCTTTGAAGGAGACGTTCAAGCTCCCTCGCGTTGCTCCATCACGCACCTTCGCGTTGCTCCATGGCAGGAATGGGCTTGGGCGACAAATTGTATACGGACTGAGGAAAGTGCTGCACGATGTAGTGAATCAGCGACTTGACTGACATCACTCCCAACGGCTTGCCGGCCTCATCGATAATCGGCAACGTGCGGTAACCGCCGCCGGACATCATCTTGATGGCTTCTGCAACGCTGCTACCAGCGGCGAGGGTAGCAGGGCTCTTGGTCATGACTTCGCTGATCGGCCGATCCAGGTCAGCCTGTTTGGCCATCAGCCGCAAAGCGTCGCGCTCGGTGAAGATGCCGGTCAGGGTGTCACCCTCACAAACGAGGAGCCCTCCGGCCTTCTTGGTTTTGAGCAATTCAAAGACGTCGCGAATCGAAACATCGGGAGCGACGATGAGCGGGTCTTTCAAACCCGTCTGCTCAACGGTTTCGGTCGTCAGATTGAGTTCAATATCCACGGACCGCCTCGCCAGGATGAAGGTGATGGAAGACATCCCGCAACGGTTGTCAGAGCGGCAAAGGCTCTGAACAGGAATAGTGGCCGCCTACAACGATGTTTCTAACACGGACGTATATTCGTTTGAACGGGCAAACGCCCGTTTTTGCTCGCTTTGAGGCGAATTTCGGTCAAGCCAGGTTGCCGCCGTGTCCTGTGCGCCAAACTTGCTAGCGTTCGCCGTCGCCTTCCCCCTCTTTGGGATGTGGGAGCTTCGACTGGGTTTGCCGGTAAAAGCGCTCCAGGTCGATCCCGCCTTTTTGTTCTTCTTCCATCAGCTTGAGCCGCATTTCCAGGCGTTCAAGCCGCTTGATCAACGCCGGCAGTTGTGCCCCCTCTTCAGAGACTTTCACCGGCCGCGGCGCTTGCGGGTAGTTCAAATGCCTTTGCAGGGCCGCAAAGAGGAGCATCGGGTCACGACGGCGGTTGGCCAGAGCGATCTTCCCTTCTTTTTCGCCAAAGAGCATCGGCGGCGCGTCATCGCATGACTTTTGCTGCCGTTGTTGAACCTGACGATAGTGCTGGCTGTAGATGTAAATCATGTCAGACACTTCAATCAGCCCAATCTGCGTCTTGAATTGCTTGATGAAGTCCTGCCAATCGGTGTCGAAGATCGGGTCGCCTTGCATTGCGTCCATGCCGCGGCTGTACCGCAAGCGGTTATGCGCAATGACCTCAAACTGGTACAGAAACACTCCCTGCGGCGTGGCCCCTTCCGCCCGATACTTCGCTTCGCGCTCCAGGATCAACAGCGCCAGGTCGAACTCAAAACGGCCCCGCTCGTTCTCGGCCTCCTCAATCAAATACGCCTGAAACGGCGTGAAATAGTGCCGCAGTCGGGCCATGCCAGGTCCGAAAATGCCGTGCAGCCGCAATTCCGAGGACAGGAAGTCAATCGCCAACGACAGCTTTGCCGTGGCCAGAATCTCCTGCTTGACCACAGCCAACACATCCTGAGTGGCCAGGTTCTCGCGAATCCGCTCTTTCAGGGCGTTAAAGAAGTATGCCTGCTCGACATATTCCTCTTTTTCCAGGATGGGCATCGGATGGGGGAGACAGTTTATAAGGAACAATCGAAGCATATGCCCAGCTGGCGGGGCCTTCCCTTGCGCTTCGCTGCGAATGCGGTTGCGGAGCGGGTGGTTCGCCAGGGCGGTGCTTCTATAATACGTTGAAGCCGCGTTTTCGTCGCCCTTCCGCGTCCAGCATCACCATCCAACATCAAACGCCTTCGCAAGATACACTCAGCAATGCCAAGTCAGGAATTCTCGACAGTTGATGCCGCCGTGGCCGCTATCGGTCGCGGGGAAGTTGTGATCGTGGTGGATGCTGAGGATCGCGAGAACGAAGGCGATTTCATCTGCGCGGCCGAGCTGATTACGACGGAGACGGTTAACTTCATGCTCAATGGCCGCGGCCAATTGTGCATTCCGCTCTTGGAAGATGTTGCTGAGCGGCTGGACCTGCCGGCCATGACCGCGGCCAACAACGCCCCGCTGCGGACGGCATTTACCATTGCCATTGACCATACCTCGTGCAAAACCGGCATCACCGCGGAAGAGAAAGCAACCACCATTCAGGCGGTGGTTGATCCCAAAACCGGCCCGGACGATTTCGTTCGTCCTGGACACATGTTTCCGCTGGTCGCCAAAGATGGCGGTGTCCTCCGCCGTGCCGGACACACGGAAGCGGCCGTTGATCTCGCCCGCCTGGCCGGTTTGCAACCCGTCGGCGTGCTCTGCGAGATCCTCAACGCCACCGGCAATCGCGCCACGCGTGACGAACTGTTCGCCCTGGCAGAAGAGCACAACCTCCAGATCATCAGTATTGAGGAACTGATCAAACACCGCCGCCGGATGGAGAAGCTCATCCAGCGCGAGGCCGTGGCCGAACTCCCAACCCGCTATGGGCCTGGCAAAGTGATTGCCTACAGCGTGAAGTACGACCCCCAGCAGCCGGTGGCTTTGGTGTTTGGCGACTTATCGACCGCGGCC
>CALJLD010000280.1 GCA_937982665.1 uncultured Planctomycetales bacterium | reverse complement strand
TCCTGCGCTTCGGAATCTTCCTGATTGACGTAGTGAGCGTCACTTGTGGCGACAACCGGCAAGCCCATTTGCTGCGCAATCTCCAGCGAGCGTTCCTTGGCCATGCGCTGGATTTGCGTGCCGTTGTCCTGGACTTCAATGAAATAGCGGTCGCCAAAGACCTTGTGAAACCAGCCGGCGATCTCCTTAGCCGCGGTCACATCAAAATCGCCGTCACCGCCGCGGAGCAAAGTTCGGCTCAACTCGCCAGACACACAGCCGGACAGGCAGATGATGTCTTCGTTGAACTGCTCCAGGATCTCGCGATCAATCCGCGGCTTGCGGTAGAAGCCTTCCAGGAACGCTTTGCTGGAGAGCTTCATCAAATTCTGAAAGCCGTTGCGATTCTTGGCCAACAGTGTGAGGTGATAACTGGTTTCCTCGCCGGGTGTGGCGTCTTTGTCAAAGCGGCTCCCTGGAGCGATGTACGCCTCCATCCCGAGGATCGGATTGATCTCGGCGTCTTTGCAAGCGCGATAGAAGTCCAGCGCACCGTACAGATTGCCGTGGTCGGTGATCGCCAGCCCATTCATGCCGCTGGTCTTGGCCTTCTCCACCAGTTTCTTGATGGGGCTGGCGCCATCCAGCAGGCTGTAATGGCTGTGGCAATGCAAGTGCACAAACGGCGGGGCGCTCATGGAAAATCCTTGCGCGGAAGAGGGTTCCGTCCAGTTTTGAAGTCGCGCGAAAACCCGCGCGGCGGCCATTGCTCATCGTAGCGGAGAAAGATGCCGCCTCAAGGATTGACAGCGGCGCGAGGGAACTCTCGCGTCGCAAACGGTGTGGACGATGAGAGATAGGGCGGTCAAAATCTGTTTCTCTCAAGAACCCGGCAAATGCCCACTTTGCCCGAAGACGGCAATCTACTTGACGGCTTCGTCAGTTTGCGGCCGAAATCCACGCATTGCCGAATGTCAGCGATGGATGGACAATGCACGCTGAGTGATATGTGCTACTCGCGTGAGCCACGATTGACGACTCTTGATCCATGACTTCCCACGCAACTGTTCCTGATGCCGCCGGCCGGTTTGGTGATTTCGGCGGACGCTATGTTCCGGAGACGCTGAGCCAGGCGCTGACGCAGCTTGACGAGGAATACGCCAAGGCGAAAGCCGACCCTGACTTTCAGCGTGAATACCGCGAGTTGCTCAGCCACTACGTTGGCCGGCCTTCTCCGTTGTACTTCGCGGAGCGTTTGACCGCACAAGCTGGCGGGGCCCGGATCTTTCTCAAGCGGGAAGACCTCAATCACACCGGCTCGCACAAGATCAACAATACGCTGGGTCAGGCATTGCTCACGCGGCGAATGGGCAAGAAGCGCGTCATCGCCGAGACCGGAGCCGGGCAACATGGCGTGGCGACAGCGACGGCTTGCGCGCGGTTCGGTTTCGAGTGCGTGGTTTACATGGGCGAGGAAGATATCCGTCGCCAACAGCCAAATGTGTTCAGCATGAAGTTGTTGGGTGCGGAAGTCCGCGGCGTCTCCAGCGGTTCGCGCACACTTCGCGATGCTATTAACGAGGCCATGCGTGACTGGATGGCTTCCGTCGAACACACGCACTACATCATCGGCTCGGTCGTGGGGCCGCATCCGTTTCCCGTGATGGTTCGTGACTTTCAGTCCGTGATCGGGCACGAGACCATCGCCGCTTGCCGGGATCGCTACAACCGCTTGCCTGATTGCGTGGTGGCGTGCGTCGGCGGCGGAAGCAACGCGGCGGGGATGTTCGCTCCGTTTGTTGCTCACAATCAAGGGCATGGAACAAACGTCAGACTTGTCGGCATCGAGGCCGGCGGCCGCTCCGCTCAGCCAGGCGATCACGCCGCGCCCTTGAGCTTTGGTTCACCGGGCGTGCTGCATGGCAGCTTCAGTTACGTGATGCAGAATGAAGACGGGCAGACCGAGGACGTGCATTCCGTCTCCGCCGGTTTGGATTATCCCGGCGTGGGGCCGGAACACAGCTATTGGAAAGACGCCGGCTTTGTGACTTACACCCAATGCCAGGACAAAGAAGCTCTGAGCGCTTTCGGAAAACTGGCCGCGGCCGAAGGAATCTTACCGGCCTTGGAGAGTTCGCACGCAATTGCCAAAGGGATGGAACTGGCCGCGGAGATGCCGCCCGATCAGATGCTGGTGATTTGTCTTTCGGGTCGGGGCGACAAGGACGCCGCGGAGATCGCTCGGCTGCGTGCGGAAAATGGTGACGCTTCATGATGGACATTCAACCTGTCACCCTTGCTGGCCGTGTGGCCAAACTCGTCCCGTTGCAAGAAAGCCATGCCGCGGGTTTGGCGCAAGTGGCCGAACCGGAGCTCTTCCTCTATCACTTCCCGCCCAAGGAACTTACGCCGACAGGCTTCGCCGAGCAGATTTGCTATTTGAATGCGCTGCCCAACTGGCTGCCGTTTGCCGTGATTGAGCAGGAGACCGGCGCCGTGTTGGGCGTGACGTGTTACCTGGATATTCGCGCACCCAACCGAGGATTGGAGATCGGTTTCACCTGGATTGCCAAACGTGTGCAAGGCTCAAAGGTCAACCCGGAGTGCAAATTCCTGCTGTTGCAACACGCTTTTGAAGATCAGCAGGCGATCCGCGTGCAGCTCAAGACCGACGCCCGCAACCGGCAAAGCCAACGGGCGATTGAGAAACTGGGGGCAAAGAAAGAAGGCGTCCTGCGGCGGCACGTTGTCTTGCCCGACGGCTATATCCGTGACACTGTGATGTACAGCGTTACCGATGCGGACTGGCCGGCAGTGAAAGCTGGATTGATCGAGCGGCTGGGATATGAGCTTTAGCTGACACTTTTCCGCAACGGCTTCCAAGATTCCAGTCGCAGCGGCGAATACGAATCCAGGCGTCCTGCGCGCCCACACTAAATTCGCCGAGATTTGCGGCCATTAGCCTGACCCAAATGGAGTTCTCCCGATGTCCACTTCGCGTCGACTGGTTTGCTTGCTGTGTGCCATTTGTACCGCGTGTTGGGGGTTTGGAGTTGTCCCGGGGGTGGCTTCGGCGGGTGAGTTGGGATGGCAGGACGGACCTCCGCAGCCGGGCCAGGCGAATGGCCAACTCAATGGACAGGACGTGGCGAAAGACGCCGCCGTGGCGGAAGAATCGTCCGCATATGTTCGCGTAGAACGGAACGAAGCTGGCGAGCCAATCGCGCTGCAGACCGCAACAGGCAGGTTTGTTTCCGCCAGCGGAGAAGGCGATGTCGTTGTCGATCTGGTCTCCGTGGTTCACATTGCCGACGAAGCCTACTACCGCGTTCTGAACAAACAGTTCGAGCAATACGACGTCGTACTGTATGAACTGGTCGCACCCAAAGGGACGCGAATCCCCAAAGGCGGACGTGACGCAGGCGACAATCCGTTGGCGATGCTCCATGAGATCACCAGCTCCATGTTCGGGCTGGTCTCGCAGACGGACCACATTGATTACACCAAGGAAAACTTGCTGCACGCTGACATGTCGCCGGAGGACATGATGGCCGCGATGGAGAAACGGGGTGACGATGCGATCACGCTCTCGCTGAGCATTGCCGCGGATTTGCTTCGTCAGGCAAACCTGCAAGCGCAACAGGCCGCCAACGCGCCGCCAATCGCCGCCGATGAAGAGCTTGATCCCTTCGCCTTGTTGCTAAGTGGCGAAGGTCCGCTGCAATTCAAGCGAATGATGGCCGAACAACTGGCCGCCATGGATGATCCGGCTGCCGGTCTCGGTCAAACGTTGAACACAATTCTCATCGATGACCGCAATGCCGCCGCGATGCAGGTCTTCCAGCAGGAGTTGGCCGCCGGCAAGAAGCGGATTGCGATCTTCTACGGCGCCGGGCACATGGCCGATTTCGAGGAACGTCTCGTCCGTGACTTTGGTCTCCGTCGCGAAAAGATGACCTGGGACACCGCCTGGGACATGAGCGAGGGCAGCGGCGAAGACCCGCTTTTGCAGTTGCTGAAGATGCTGGATGAGATCGATCGCTAGATGCCACGCGGTTGATCGTTAAGTTGGCGCGAACGGACTGTATCCACAACATGGGTGCCGCTGGCAAGCGAAGTCTGCCAGTGCTCTTCGCCGGTTGGTGCAACGGCGCGTGCCTCTTGCCGTGCCCAGTTTGACGAGCAAACTCGGCTACGCGATAGCCGAGATTGATCGTTCGTCGTATTCCCTCAGCGTGCGAGTTCGCCTTGCGGAGTTGCGAGTCTTGCGTCACGATCTTGAAGACATTTCGTGACATAGACTTGTTCCTCTTGCAATTGACCTCACCATGACCGAACTGTTGGCCGTGCGAATCTTGTGCGTGGCAGCCGCCGGCGGTTGCGGGGCACTGGCACGTTGGGGATTGGCCAGCCTCACGGAATCTCTCTTCGGCAACCGCTGGCCGTTGGGAACGTTGGCCGTCAACGTGTTGGGCTGCTTTGTCTTCGGTGTGATTGTCGTCTATTGTCACCGCCGCGGCGAAGAGAGCGAATTCGTGCGGCTGCTATTGCTGACAGGCTTTGCCGGAGCGCTAACAACGTACAGCACGTTCGCGTTTGAAAGCTACGACCTGGCAACGACGCGTTCGATGATCTCAGCGGCGGGGCACGTTCTGCTACACCTGGCGTTGGGAATCGGCGCGATGGTCGCCGGCATTGTCCTCGCCGGAGGACTGGGCCCTGCCCGAGCTTGATGGCTTTTCTTGGCTGTGCCGGCTTGTCTAAAGAATCTCCACCAACGACGGCGGAAAGCACAGCAGCGGGATGCTGAGTGAGATCCATCCCAGCACGTACCGCGTCCGGCCCAGCGGCACGCTGTCGTCGGCTGTCGGCGGATGGAAGATGCCCATCATCAGCACAAGCACCAGCATCACAACCCAAGGCAACGTGTTGGTGACCACCACATAGATGATCGCGGCAATCACCAGCATCGCCGAGATGGAATGTGCCCGACGGCCGAACATTGTGTAGGTCACATGTCCGCCATCGAGTTGACTGATGGGCATCATGTTCAAACCTGTGATGACAAGTCCAAACCAACCGGCCAGGCGCAGCGCGGACATCGCCAAGGTCTGTTCAGCGCCTACATCCGGACGCAGCCAGTTGATGAGAAACTTCACGAGCAGCGGATCATGGAAGATGATGCTGTTGGGTTGGCGAAGCGAACTGACGGATACAACATCCGCGGTCAACACACCTATCACGGCCACCGGCAAGCAAATCACCAGCCCCGCCAGCGGGCCAGCGATGCCGATATCGAAGA
>CALJLD010000279.1 GCA_937982665.1 uncultured Planctomycetales bacterium | reverse complement strand
TCCTGGGTGGAAGGAGCGCGGCAGCATCTGTTTGTTGTTTCGGCCGCCGGCGGTGAGCCGCGCGACGTGACGCCCGGCGATTGGGATGCCTATCCAACTTCGATGACATTTTCTGTTGGCGATGACTTCACTTTCAGCCCTGATGGCGAGTACGTGGTGTTCACCGCTCCGCCGCGTCAAAACGAAGCCTGGAGCACTAATCACGGTATTTGGCGCGTGCCAGTTGGTGGCGGGGAGCCGGAGAACCTGACCGCTAACAACCTGGCGGCGGACAGCGCTCCGCGCTATTCGCCCGATGGCAAGTTATTGGCGTATCGCGCGCAAGGCACAGCCGGCTTTGAAGCGGCCCAATGGGAGTTGATGGTGGTTCCCTGCGACGCCGGCGGCAAACCGCAAGGCACACCGCGGAGCGTGACCGACGACTTCGACAACAACGCGGATGACTGCGTTTGGAACGCCACTTCAGACACGCTGTATTTCACGTCGGATGTGAATGCGCATCATCCGATTCTTCGCATCTCCGCCACGCAACCAAACGCCGCGGTGGAAGAAGTTTACGGAGTGCACTCCAGTGGCTCGCTCTCGATCAGCGAGAACAAACGATTGGCGTTTACCAACGTCTCGCTCAATCGCCCCAGCGAGGTGTTTGTGCTTTCCGCGGAGTTTGGCGCGAAGCAGATCACTCACGCCAACGATGAACTCTTCGCGCAGATTGCCATGAACGAGCCGGAGAGCGTGACTGTTGCTGGCTCCGGTGGCACGCCCATGCAGATGTGGTTGATCAAGCCGCCGGGCTTCAACGAGAACCGGAAATGGCCACTTGTTTATCTGGTGCATGGCGGTCCGCAAGGTTCCTGGGGTGATGGTTGGAGTTACCGCTGGAACCCGCAGGTTTGGGCAGCGCAAGGTTATGTTGTCGCCTGTCCAAATCCGCGCGGCAGCACCGGCTTTGGCCAGCAGTACACGGATGAGATCACTGGCGACTGGGGCGGCAAAGTTTTTGAAGACCTGATGGCCGGCATGGATTGGCTGGAAGAACAGCCGTACATCGATACCGATCGCATGGCCGCCGCCGGCGCATCTTACGGCGGTTACATGATGAATTGGTTTCAAGGGCACACGGACCGCTTCAAGACGCTGATCACGCACTGCGGCGTTTACAACTTTGACAGCATGTATGCCACGGAAGAGTTGTGGTTTATCGAATGGGAAAACGGCGGCACGCCTTGGGGAGAGAATCGCGAGGCGATGTACGAGAAGTTCTCGCCGCACCGCTATGCCGCGAATTTCCAAACGCCCAACCTGATCATCCACAATGACCTGGACTTCCGCGTGCCGATGTCCGAAGGCTTGCAACTGTTCACCACGTTGCAGCGCAAAGGCATTCCATCCAAGATGATCAACTTCCCGGATGAAGGGCACTGGGTGAACAAGCCAGCCAACAGCCGCTACTGGCATCAGGAAGTGTTTGCATGGCTGGAAGCGTACGCGCCGGCGGGAGGACGATAGAACAAGACTCAATTCAACTCATAGAAAGTCACAGATGAACAACCAAGGATTCACGTCCCGTCGCGCTATTCTCATCGGTCTTGTGGCGGCGATTCTTGGCCTTGCTGTCGCGCCGGATTTCGCAAGTGCCCAAGACGAGCAACCAAAGACCACACGAATTTACCTGGTCCGCCATGCCGAGAAGGTGGATGACTCGCGCGACCCGGAACTCTCTGACGCCGGGAAGGAACGCGCACAACATCTGGCGGAACGGCTCAAGGATGCCGAGATCACATTCGTCTACACAACTCCGTACATTCGCACGCGAGATACGGCCAGGCCAACGGCGAAAGCCGTGATGCAGGAGTTGAGAGAATTTAATCCCCCTGAGCCAGGCGATGCCGCTGAAGCTTGGGCGAAACAACTGTTGCAGGACGCTGCCGGTGCCAACGTGCTGGTGGTCGCGCACTCCGGCCGCGCCGATCAACGCGGCTCGGTCCCTTCATTGGTTCAGGCGCTTGGCGGCGAAGAGGTCGCGACGATCACGGACGCCGAGTATTTCAATCTGTACATCGTGACGATCACCTCATCTGATGACAGCGAACAAATTGACATCAAACGCGAGAAGTATGGCGTTGTGCCGGATGATGGCGATGGCGACCAGCGCTAGTTTTGGAACCAGGCGGTATTGATTGGCAGTTTGTATTACAAGATACGTGACAACCGGATGACGAGTTATGTGACCACACACCGAACAATGGCGGGGGATCATGAGCGAATCAGCAGCGAAGCCGGCCGGGCCAAACCTGGGACATGAAGATTGGCGCAGTGAATTGATGGATTCCCTGCGTGATTGCGGCGTGCAGCGCGCGCCGCGTTTTGCCTTCGTCCATTACATCATTGCCGTGTTCGCCTTTGGCACCACAGTACTGATTGGCTGGGGGTGTGGGCTGTTCATCGAAACGCAATTGCACACAGCCCCGCCGTGGGTGCGGACCGTTGCCTGGGGGATCTACTATTTGTTCGCTGTGTTTGTATTAGCCCGCGTTCGCAATATGTTCTTGCGACGAGCCTGGCAATCCAGCGCACGCAGCGCGGAGGACGAGTTGGCTCGCCGCGGAGCGCGTCGGCCCATCTTCTATTTGCGCTCGTTTGGGCTGGACAAGCGAATTGGCCGCCCATCCATTCCGGAGCGATTGTTGGGAACGCGGCCGATGAACAACGTGGAACAATTCCTGACGCGCGACCTGCGCGAGATTGGTCCCGTGATTGCCATTGGGCGTCCTGATGAGAAGCTGCCAGCTTTGGGGGCGGCGCGATTCTACGTAGCACATGATCTCTGGCAACAGAAGGTTGCCGAGGTGCTGCCGCACTCGCAGCTGGTTGTTTGGGCCACCGGCGTGACCGAAGGGTTGGGCTGGGAGATCTCGCATTTGGTGGAGAACGTTGACCCGCAAAAAATCATCATTTGGGCACATCCCCATTTGCTCAGGGTTTCGCCCAAGAAACGCGAGGCCGAATGGGCCCAGTTCCGGCAGGTCCTGGGCGACCGCTTTCCCAAGCCGATGCCGGAAACGCTGGGTGAAACGCGATTCATCGTCTTTGATAAGGATTGGAATCCAATCCCCGTTGGACCTGACTGGGATCATGTGTTTACGCGCGGTCAAACTTCAGCGATTCGTAAAGCACTGCAGTTTCAGGAGGATGGCCTTTCGCGCGTGGATGTTGAGACTGCCGGCGATCCCGCGCGCGAAGTGATGGACCTGGGCGGTGTGATTGGCGCGCGGGGCGAAAAGCTTCAATGGCCGCTGCTGGCGGCATTCGCCGCGGCCTTGTTCCTGGGACGGCTGACTGACGCGTTTAGATTTGAAATGCTGCCCGCCCTACGCGGCAGCTTTCTCGAAGCGATCGTCACCACCGTGGCTGCGGCGGTTGCATTCCGATATCTCAAATCGAAATCGTTGGCCGCGCTGGCGGCAGCCGCTGGCATGACGCTGTTTTATTGCCTTTGGAATCTCCCCATTTGGCTCGGCCCGATTGATGGAATCCTTATTCCGTTCTTGACCCGATTCATTTTCTTCGGTGCAATGGCCTACGCGATTTTCAAAATCACACCGCTTGCCCTGGCGTTATGGGTTGGGGCAGTTGCAAGCGGCTTGGGCGACTACCTCCTTAGCCTGCTGGAGGAATCAGGCCGGTACGGAGATAGCTGGCGTCCCTTTACGGATATTTTGGGAGCAACCATCTTTGCGTTGTGCTTTGCGCTGTGCGTGAAATTCCTTTATCGTTCGCCACGACATCAGATCCCGGCGAAGAAGTAGCGAAAGAAATCAGCAAACGCCGTGCTCACGGTCCGCGGCCGCCTGGCGCGAATTCTTGCGAGTATTCGCCTTGTTGATCGTGGATTAACGCCTGACATTGAAGACAGCGTTTCGCGAACGAATCAACTCCATTTCCAGTGCCTTACGAACGCGAGTCGATGTGCTTGGCTCGAGAACTTGAATCTCCAAGTGTAAATCGTCGGGTCCGAACTCCCAAAGCCAAACCGCAAGCCCTTTGTTGTCAGAATGGTCAAGATGCTTCTTTAGTCGCACGCGCAGGTTTGAAGCCTCGCCGACGTAAAGCGTCGCGGTGCTGTCAAAGAAGACGTACAAGCCCTGGCCGACGGGAAGAGTATCCAGTTGTAAATCTGGAACGGCAACTTGTATGACCTTGATGGGTGGCGCAATACGAGCGAGCAACTCAGGACCAAGCCGCTTTTGCTTTCGCAGATAGAGAGCTGCCCAACGGTATTCTAATGGAGAGAAGCCAGGAGTGATTTCCGATGCAAATCTATCAAACTCAGCTGCGAGCCCGGGATCACAGATGATTGCGTCCAAAGTGACGCCATCTCGACGTTCAAGGAATCGTACAGCGATTTCCGCCGCAAACTTGTAATCGGAAAGGTTCCTAATAATCGTTCGTTTTGACGGTCGCAATCCTGCAAGTAGTCCTTGCTTTCGTAGGTTTAGCAGACCGTGGTTTAGCTCAAGAGCAGAATCGGTTAGCTTTCCAGCGCGACACTCAGCAATGAACCTCGCATTCAACTCCGGGTCCGCGACAACGCGGTCCGGCGAAAAGCCATTCGAGGCCGCGAGGAATGAGTCAGTTAACTTGGTTCTTATATTGCTGCCCATAATTCCGGATAATTAAACAAAGATCCTTTGGATCTTTGTAGCAGACTGCATTGCCAATCAAGAATCGAAGCTGACGTTGCATCAACTGTTGTAGATTCAATAACAAGCGATTCGGGCTCAACCTGAATCCGCGATGCAATTTCGTCAATCGTGACCCCACAAATGTGCGACGTCACACGTTTTTGCAGGTTGACCGTTGCACCAGCATAAAGAAATCGCTTTTTGCGCAGCGTGCGAATCCAATATACGCCAGGGGTTGTGGGAAGTTCCGTGGGGTCAAAATCGGCCGTGCCGTACCGTTTGTGTAGTTTCTTCTGTGGCAATTCAGCAGCATGATCGCGTGCCGTGCGGGCTCGTTTTCTAAGCTTAAGCGCTGCCCAACGATACTGAAGCGGGGCAAATCCTGGGGCGAGCCGCCGCGCACGTGAATCAAACTCTGACGCCAAAGTAGGATCGCATAGAATCTCGTCAAGACTTGTTGCTTGGTTGTCGTCCAGCATTAACCGCAACGCGATTTCGCTGGCAAAGATGAAACGGTCACAGGCATCCCATCCGATCGCCGTACGTTGGCTTGTTGGTATTTCAGAAAGCTGACTGCTCTTGCGCAGTCGCAACAATCTGGTATTCCAAATTCGGGCCTCACCCAAGATTCCCAGTTCACGACAGCGATCAACAAATCGCTCGTTTAGCGTCGGATCAGCAACGACACGGTCGATCGAATACCCTTCGCGAGTTGCAATAAACGCCTGAACGACACCTTCGTCGATTTTGCTCTTCTCATCCTTGCGTAAGGAACGCACATAGTTCCGTGTACTCGTGGAAGGCACCAATTGGTCGGCCGCGCGCTTCTTGGTACTCGGTGCACTCTTCGTGGGTTCGGGCGAACCATCCAAACGGTCGCCCACGCGTATGCCAGCGAGTCTTTCCTGACCGTACTTCACATAGTCCGGTGAGAGTTCAAAGCCGATGTACTTGCGGCGGAGTTTCTTGGCCGCGGCCAGTGTTGTGGCGCTGCCGGAGAAGGGGTCCAGCACAATCTCTCCTTCGTTGCTGCAAGTGCGGATGATCCGTCCGAGGAGTTGCTCCGGCATCTGGCAACCATGAAAGCCGGCTCGCTCTTTGAAAGTTCCGGCGACACGCGGGAAGTACCACGTATCCTCATCCGGCTGGAAGCATTGATCCAGATCTTGAGGGCGGAGCGTGAACGTGCGGTCGTCATCGACCGGCGAAGCAACGTCCAGCGTCCAAGCCGCATCGTCGTCGGGAGTCAGTTCACCCACGGCGTTGGCCGGGCGGATGATCCAGGTATCGTCGGGAAGGCGGCCTTTGGGGTTGGCGCGGCGGTCGTTGTAAACCAGTTCTCGCGCGGACGGAACTCGGTTCTCCAGGAGATCGTCACGAAACGTAAAGTTCGCCGCATCCTTAACGAAGTAGAACAGGTGCGCGTGCGAGCGAGTGAACTTCTTGGTGCAGTTCACACCGAAGGTGTAATACCAGATCACCCAACTCCGGCATACGAAGCCGACCTCGCGGCTGATGACTTTCAGTTCGGCAGCGTACTCATCGCCAATGGCAAGCCAAAAGGTGCCGTCACTCTTGAGCACACGATGCACTGCAGCGATCCATTGCCGCGACCAATCCAGGTATTGCTGGCTCTCTTTAGAATCCTGATAGATATCGTAGTCATAGCCGATGTTGAATGGCGGATCTGCAAACGCCAAATCCACGCAGCCTTCAGGCAGGCTATTCATCCGCTTGATGCAATCACCTTGCACGATTGCATTGAGATAGTCGTCCATGGTTCGCTCCGTCAGGCCACCGCTGGCGAGTTGCCAGTCACGTCAATCGTATCAGGCTGACGGCGAATTTCCATGACCACGGATTACGAAGCGCCATGCGGCCGAATAGCGCGACGTTTGGCGACATCACGAAATGACCAAAGTAGCGATTGTTCCCGCTTGGATTATCGCTGGCTGCATTAATCGTCCGCGCCCATAAACTCCGCCGGAACAACACGAAGGATCTCTTCGGTCGTCGTTTCGCCACTGGCGATTTTCATCAGGCTGGCCTGGCGGAAGGTAATCATGTCGTCGCGAATCGCGGCTTCTTCCACATCTTTGGCAGCCGCAGCTGAGCTAATCACGTCACGCACGCCCTTGGTGACGTTCATGACTTCAAAAATGCCAGTTAAAGATCCATAGCCATCGGGACATTCGGCCGTGCCCTTGGCGGCATAAAGCGTGGGCTTTTGCCCTGGCGGCAGCAGGCCGGCAATGTCAGCAAACATCTCCTCTGGCGGTTCCAAGCCGACGGCCTCTCGGCAGTCGTCCTTAAGCGTGCGGATCAACCGCTGCGCGATCACCCCACGAAGTGACGTGGCAAGCAGGTAGGGATGCACTTCGTACGCCAACATGCTTTGCACGGCCGCGGAAGCAACAGGCGCAAAGGCGGTGGCCAAAACCAGATGGCCGCTGGCCGCCGCGCGAACGGCTGTCCGCGCGGTGATGGCATCTCGGATCTCGCCGATCATGATTACGTCCGGAGCCTGACGCAACACGCTGCGAAGCAAGTCCGGGAAATCCACGCCCAACCGAGTATTGACCTGACTTTGGCGAATGCCAGTGAGCGGGTATTCGATCGGATCCTCGATCGTGTTGATCTTTCGGCGGCCGTTGTTGAGGTATTCCAAGCATGTATAGAGCGAAGTGGTTTTTCCTGACGCGGTGGGCCCGGTGACAAGAATCAAACCACTGGGACTATTGAGCATGGACTTCAGCAACTGCAATTGTTGCGGCAGCAAGCCAAGATGCTCAAACTCGGAAAGTTCCGAGCGTCGGTACAAAATGCGGACGGCGAAGTCTTCCCCGTACAGCGTGGGAATGGTGTTGATCCGCAAATCCACTTTGCCGCTTCCACCTGCTCGTTGGCGGACCCAGCGGCCTTCCAACGGACGGCGGTGTTCGTCAATCTCCATGCCGGCCAGCACTTTGATGTGCGTCGAGAAGCGTTTCCCTTGATCGGCTTCCAATTGGGCGACTTTGGTGATCATGCCCAGGTGCCGCATGAAGATCTCCGTCACTTCTTCGCCAGGCGCGATGAACATATCGCTGGCCCCGATTGCGACGATGTGATCAATCAGCGCATTGACCGCTTGCTCGGTGGGCAGCTTGCTAAGATCAAAGCCTTCAAAGTTGACGGTCGTTTCTGTCTGCGACATGGTGATGCCTCTTAAGGCTGCAAAGGGAATCTAGCGCAAGCTGCATTTGCATCGTGCGAAAAAATGCGTCATGCGAATCGTCATCAACAACGGACGACGGCCATGTCACCCGCGGCGCCGAGTCCCGGCTGCCTTGCCGGTGAGCATGTATGGGGCGCGCCTCGATCTCAAAATACTGCAATTGCCCGATATCAATTTCGCTAAACGGCCTGACCGTCGGTCGAAAGCACGTTTCGGGCGACATTGTTGTCCTTGGCCAACAGCAACACCTGATTGAGCTTCAGCATGTTGAATACCTGATTGACCATGGGCTGCACGCTGTGGATGGCCAGCGCGCCGCCGGACTCTTGAAAACGCTTGTGGCAGCGGAGTAACCAGCCAACACCGCTGGAATCCACAAAGCCTGTGTCCGCAAGGCTGAGCGCAACTTTGCGAGCATACACGGCGTCGCCAAAGGTATCCGCAAACATCTCGCCGGCTGAGCTGATTGCGTCCTGCGTAATGTCGCCTTCTGTGGAACAACACAACACGTTGTCGTCATCCCCAATAAACTTAATCCGCATCGGTTGGCCCTTGTGGCAGTTGGTTGGAAATCCCCCGAGCGAGGTAATTCAAGGCGAGATGGCATAGCCGAGCAAAACCGCGCCTGACCGAATCCCTCACCCCAGGCAGAATAGCAAAAGCCGGGTGCGGTTTCAGTTAAAAAACGGTGAGGTCCTACCGCATTTTTTGCAGAAACACCAGCGATTTTGCCTGACCCTAACCCGTTTGCCCGCAGGGTTTTCCCCAACGTCCCAAGCGGAATTGAGCTGGAGTACCCGCCTCGGCCAGTTGGCCCACGCGGGGGGTGCATGCCGTGACTCACAGCCCTGTTTCAAACAGCGCGCTCACCGATTCGTTGCGGTGAATCCGTTTGATGGCTTCGCCAAAGAGAGTGGCGACGGATTGCAGCGTGATTTTGGGGATCGATTTCTCCGTCGGTAGCGGGACGGAGTCGGTCACAATCACCTGATCGATCGGAGCATCCTGCAAGCGATCCAGGGCCGGACCGCAGAAGACGCCGTGCGTGGCGGCCACCATGATCTGCCGGCAACCGTTGTCCTTAAGCTTTTGGGCCGCGCCACAAATGGAGCCGGCCGTGCTGATCATATCGTCAAACATCAAGGCGACTTTGCCTTCCACCGGCCCACCGATGATGTTCGCTTGCTTGGTCTTTTCCGCGCTGCTGCGGCGTTTGTCGATAATCGCCAGCGCACCGCCCAACCGCTCCTTATGACCTAAGGCACGTTTGATGCTCCCTTCGTCAGGGCTGACGATCACCAGATCCTGCGGCGGAATGGAGAGCTTCTTGAAGTATGAAGTCAACACCGGCGCGGCGTACAAGTGATCTACCGGCACATCAAAAAAGCCCTGAATCTGGTAGGCGTGCAGGTCCATTGTGATCACGCGATCCGCGCCTGCTCGGCTGATCAGGTTGGCCACCAGCTTGGCGGTGATGGGCACGCGGCCTTCGTCCTTGCGGTCCTGTCGGGCATAGCCGAAGTACGGAATCACGGCCGTGACCCGTTCGGCGCTGGCTCGGACGAAGCTGTCGATCATGATCAACAACTCCATCAGGTTGTCATTAACCGGCGGGCAGGTCGGTTGCACGACAAACACATTTCGGCCGCGGACGTTCTCTTCAATCTTGCAGGAGATCTCGCCATCCGGAAACGTGCCAATAGAAAGGCGTCCCAGCGGAAGTCCCAGGTAGTCAGCGATCTTGCCGGCCAGATCCGGATTGGCACGACCGGAGAAGATTTTCATTTCGTTCATCGGAGGATTCGTCCGTCAGGCCGAAGGGTCTCAAGCGAGGATCGTGCAACTGGTTATGAGCAATAACTTATTGGGAAAATCGATAGAACGTAGTCGAAGCTCGTAACATCAACTCGGACAAATGTTCTCGCTAATCTTGCCGCAGGCCTTGCAGCACCTGCTCCACCGCATCGCGTTCTTCTGGCGTATTGATGCTCATGCTTTCGATGGGTTGCAGGACATCCAACGCCTCGACCACTTTGCCCTCTCCCAGCAGGATGCCAGGACAATCGGTGATGTAATATTCGCCTTGTTGGTTGTCGTCTGTGAGTTGGGAGAGTGAGGACCGCAAACTGGCCGCGTCAAAAACGTAGCAACTCATGTTAACCTCGGTGATGGCGCGCTGCTCGTCCGTGGCGTCCTTTTCTTCCACGATTCGCTGGAATCTGCCCGCTTGGTCCCGCACGATTCGCCCTAATCCATGAGGATCGTCCTTGCGCGTGGTTCCCAGCAGGCACGCGGCGCCTTGCGACCGAAACTCATCAAGCAATTTGCGCAGTGACGCAGCCTGCATCATGGGGGAGTCGCCAGTCACAATCAGCACAGGGCCATCGTGGGTGGCCAACTGTTCCTCACAGCACATCACTGCATGTCCGGTCCCACGCCGTTCTGCTTGTGTGGCAAAATCCACATTCTGACGCGACTTTAACGCCTGGCGAACTTTCTCCGCCTGATAGCCAACAACGACAACAATCCGACCAATGCCTGCGGCTGTGAGGGCATCCAACACAAAGTCGATCATCGGTCGCCCGTCGACTTCGATCAGCACTTTGGGCAAATCAGACAGCATTCGTGTGCCTTGCCCGGCCGCCAGCACAATCGCCAGTTCGCCAGAATTGTACGTCATAACCGCAACTTTCGCGTCAATCGGACCCAGGCAAGATCAGGGATGGCGGGTTTGTTGTGTCAGATTGAAAAAGAACTGCCAACAATCTCTCAGGCGGCACGCGATTTGAACATCACCACGATCGCGACCAGATTCTTCGCTAATGAGGAATTCCACGTAACTTGGGACAACCAGCGTTCAAATCTCTGGTGAATCAGGGCAACGACAATCTTACCAAACTGTGGTTCAATCAGGTATCCGCCGCTTGGCAATCGAAATCAGTTTGATTGGCAGCAAGTGGATTGTTGGATGTTTGTTATCTCGGCGGTTGTCCATTGCTGGTTGCCGCCTGCGGTTGCGGACATAATTGAAAGTCGGGTTGAGAATCGCGTGGAATTCGGGATACATCAGGAACCAGATTTGCAAGCAATTTGACAGCGGACTCCACGTCAATTGCCTGCAAAAACCGATGACTTGCTTCGAGGATCGTCTTCATGTCAGCAAACCAGAAAAGCTCACGAGTCGGCAACTGTGGTCGGATCCCCGTGCACGGCAAGCCTCCCATTGTCCGGAGGGGTGCGATCAGCCTACAGGCAGCTCTGACCATGCTGATCACTGTCAGCATCGTCGCGCTGTTGACGGCCGATGCTTCGGCTCAACGGAATCGACGCGGACGAAACCAGAACAATAACAATGTCACCAACAACGCCACCCAGCAAACCGGCGGGCAAAGCGAAGACGGCACACGCCAATACCGCGCTGCCGCGGGATTGTATGACCGTGGGCTGTATGACCTGGCCATTGAAGAGTGGAAGAAGTTCGTCAACGGCTTCCCGAATCACGAACGTAACATGCATGGGCGGCACTACCTGGGCATCTCATATTTCCAAACGGCTGATTACAAGAACGCTGCGGCCACATTCGCAAACGTAGTGACGGCAGAGAACTTTGAGTATGCCGAGCAAGCCCGACTGTACATGGGAGTTTCGCAACTCAACCTGGGCCGATCGGGCGATGATCGTCAGCTCCGGCAAGCTTTGTCCACGCTCTCGGACTTACGCCAGAAATATCCTCGTGGTGACTTTCGCGCGGAAGGGCTTTATTACCTGGCCGAAGCCCAATACGAGAATGGCGACAAGTCCGAAGCGGCTGACTCCTATGAAAAACTGATCGATGACTTCCCCAACCACAATCTGACCGCCGATGCGATGTACGCTCTCGGCGTGACTCAGGAAGAGTTGAACAAGCCTGACGCTGCCGAAGGGACCTACGCGCGGTTCCAGCAGCACTTTGCCGATCACCCGCTGGCGATTGAAGTCAGCATGCGCCGCGGTGAAGCGCTGTTCCAAAAGCAGGACTATGCCGGCGCGGCCAAGTACTTTCAGGCCGCCGCAGCCACGCCCGGCTTTGAATTCGCCGACCACGCTTTGGTTCGCCAGGCTTCGTGTCTTGCTCGCCAACAGAAATATGGCGAAGCCGCGCAGTTGTACGCGGAAGTGCCACGACGCTTCGCCGAATCGGACCAGGTCGCGTTCGCCCAGCTCGAAGGCGGCAAGTGTTCGTACCTGGCGAATGACTTCGCTGCCGCGCGTCGGGCGCTGGAGCCAATCGCCCGCAACGGCGGGGAAACTGGCGCGGAAGCCGCCCACTGGGTAGCGCAATGTTACCTCAAAGAGAACAATGCCGCCGCGGCGCTGCAGATTGTGGAAGCCGCGTTGCGAAACGATCCCGGCGACCGCGTTGTGGAGTTGATGTTGGACCGCGCGGATGCGCTCTATGCTGATCCCAATCAACGGGACAAAGCAATGGAAGTCTTCGCGCAAATTGCCGAGGACTATGCGGACAATCCAGCCGCTGAACAAGCAATGTATATGGCCAGTTTTTCCGCGCACGAAGCAGGCGAACACGGCGACGCCATTCGTTTCGCCAACACTTACATTCGCAAGTTCCCGCAAGGCGACCTGCTGGCGGACGTATTGTATGTGGCCGCCGAGAGTAACTTGCAGTTGCGTAACTTCGAGGAAGCTTCAGAAGGCTACGCCGAGCTGATCAAATCGTTCCCTCGCAACGAGAGCTTGGAGGACTGGAAGGTTCGGCAAGGGCTCGCAGTCTTCGCTCAAGACAAGCCGCGTCAGGCGATTGCCGTACTGGAACCGCTGGCTCGCACTTTGCGAGAACCCGCCAAGCGAGCCCAGGCGTTCTATCTGTTGGGGGCGAGCTTCAACCGATTGGGCGAATCCGACAAAGCGATTGCCGCGCTCACGAATTCGCTCGATGCCGATTCGACCTGGCGTCAGGTGACCGATACACGACTCGAACTCGCCACCGCGTATCGCAACGCCGGCGATGCCTCGCAAGCCCGACAGCAACTGTCAGAACTGACGCGCGGCGAGACCGATGAGGACAAACTCGCCCGAGCCCATTTCCTGCTCGGGGAAATTGCCTACGACAGCCGCGACTATCAAACAGCCGCTGGCGAATACCAACTGGTGATCAACCAATGGCCTCGTGCCGCGGTGGCAGCCAGTGCTTTGTACGGCCTGGCCTGGACGCAATACAGCTCGAACAACTTCGAGGCTGCGGAAGCCACGGCGAACAGTGCGGTGGATTCGGCCGAAGATGACACCGCCAAGAACCGTGCGCGATATGTTCGCGGTCTTGCCCGCAAGGCTCAAGACAAATACGCGGAGGCGGCTGACGACCTTCAGGCGTTCATCGCCACGGCTACTAACGAGGCCGAACGAATGGACGCCCTTTATGAACTCGCCCGGTGCTTCACCAGCCAGGAACGGTTTGATGATGCCGAACAGATCTTCACGGCGATCCTCGATTCTGATTCGGAGTACTCCGCGGCCGACCGCGTCCGCTATGAGTTGGCCTGGAGTTACAAAGATGCCGGCAACCAGGATCGCGCGGCGGCCCAATTCACTTCGCTGATTGAAGACCACCCCAACAGCCCGCTCGCTTCGGAAGCTTTGCACAACCTGGGCGAATACTACTACGACAAAGAAGAATTCAAGCAGGCGGCGCTCAAGTACTACGCCGCCGAACAAAAGGCCAAAGAACTCGCCGAGAACAAAGTCCTCACCAGCCAACGCGGCGACGAACTTGGCGCCAAGGCCACGCACAAGTTGGGCTGGTGCTATTACCGCCAGGATGATTTTGAGAACGCGGAAAAGACCTTCGCCTATCAATTGCGAGCCTACGCGGACTCGCCGCTGGCCGGCGATGCCCGCTTCATGCAAGGCGAATGCTACTTCAAACAAAACGCCTACCAGAAAGCGCTCGATGTGCTTTCCAACATCAAGGACGTCTCCAGCCCGCAGTTCCTGGCGTTCGCCAAATTCCATGCGGCGCAAGCGGCCAACCAACTTAAAGACTATGACGCCGCGTTGACGGCACTTTCCGCTTCGACCGATTTGTTTGCCGAGTTCGATCTCGCCGCGGAAGCCACGTTCGAAAAAGCCTGGGCGATGAACTACCAAGGCAAACAGGACGAGGCGATGCAGATCTTCGAGGAAGTCACAACCATGACTGACCGCGAAGTGGCGGCCAGGGCGCGGTTCATGGTCGGCGAGATTCACTTCGCCAAGAAGGAACATCAGGAAGCCATTCGCAACTTCTTCAGGGCAGCATACGGCTTTGGCTATCCCAAGTGGCAAGCGGCCAGCCATTACGAGGCCGGGCGTTGCTTTGAAGCCATCAACAAGACCAAGGAAGCCCTCGATAGCTATCGCGAAGTGGTCAACAACTTCGGCGACAGCGAATACGCGGCAAACGCCAAAGCACGCATCGCGGCGCTCGGCGGCTAAAACACAACCAACGGACCCACATTGCAATACACCAGCGCTACGTCGGATCAACAGACCAGGTGAAACATGCGCGCCTTGCGAAATAAATCTCTGTTCGAAACCGTCTTCGGCAGTTTGAGCAAACGAATGCTGATCTTGGTGGTCTTGGCCACCGCCGTGTTCTACGCGGCCATGTTGGCTTCGCGCCCCGCTCAAGCTCAACCGCAGGACGATGACCTTGGCCCCGTTGGCCAACAACGTCTGAACGAAGCGTTTAACGATGGCGATGCCTCGGACGCGGAACAACCGCCCAGCACCGCCTCATCGCAATCGGATGTGATCAGTTCGCAACGCATGATCGAACTGATGATGGATCCTAACTCGCGCTGGCTGATGTTGCCGATCGCCATCTTCGCCTTAGTGGCGCTGGTCTTTGGCGTTGAACGGGTGATTGCCGTCCGTCGCGGAAAAATCCTCCCCGCGGAACTCAGGGCCGCTTTGGGAGAAGCCTCGCGATCGTCCGGCGGCTTAGACCCTCGCAAAGCTTACAAAATCTGCCAGCAATACCCTTCCACCGCCGCCAACGTCATCCGCTCGGCACTCCTCAAGGTTGGCCGCCCGCATGCGGAAGTGGAGCACACGGTCAAAGACGCCAGCGAGCGCGAAGCGGACAAGCTTTACGCCAACGTTCGTCCGCTCAACCTGGCCGCCGGCGTGACGCCGCTTTTGGGTTTGCTGGGAACGGTGTTCGGCATGATTCAGGCTTTCGCGCAGACGGCTTCCGGCAGCGTTGCCACCAACAAAGCGGAACAGTTGGCCGAAGGCATCTACACCGCCTTGGTCACCACATTCGCTGGCCTGGCGGTGGCCATTCCCGCCGCGGTGCTCGCACACTGGTTGGAAGGCCGCATCCAGGCGAACTTCCGCGAGATTGATGAGTTGTTGCTCAACATGTTGCCGCAACTGGAACAATACGAAGGCAAGCTCCGCCTGCGCAAGGGCGCGACGGACGAGGACGATGAGCAGCCCGATGGCAAATCGCCTGCTCCCAAGTTTGCCGGCAAGAACGGCGCGGCGCACACCGCCGCCGCGCCGGAATCGCAACGTGAGTAGTGCAACCCCTCCCGCAGGACCGCGACAACAACGTTAGAAGCAAAGATCGTCCGAGCGAGGTCACTCAAGAAGTCCCATGGCTGTTAGCATCAACAAAGGTCGAGCGCTCTCCACGCTGAGCTTGACGCCACTGATTGACGTGGTGTTCCTGCTGCTGATCTTCTTTCTCGTCGCCACGCGGTTTGAGGAAGAGGAACGTTCGATGGAAATTGAATTGGCCCAATCCAGTCAATCCATGCCGCTGACGGCTCAGCCCAAGACCATCTTCATCAACGTGGGTCGGAACGGGGAATACACACTCTCCAATCAGTCGTACACCGTCGAGACCTTGACCGAATACTTGAAGAGTCACAACAACCAACCTGTTGTCGTTCGCCCGGACAAAGAAGTGCAGCACCAATACGTCACCAAGGTTCACGAGATCTGCCGCATTGCCGGCATTCAAGAGGTGAAAGAAGCCGTGACCGACAACGGCAGCAACACGCAATAGCATCAACGCATCAGGCTGTTAAAAACTAAATTCGTCTCGATCCAGCATCATGGCCAAATCGCGACAAGTCATCCGACAGGTTCAGCGCTCCGGCGCCGCCAACTTTGATGAGCAAATGTGGCCCATCAACGCCATGCTCGTCCTGTTGTCGGCGTGCCTGGCAGGTGTGGTTGTCGCGCTTTCCCGCTTTGATGATACCCGCTTCTTTCACAACGCTTGGACTCAGCTGGCCGGCATCGTCATCATCCTGACGGGCTTGTTGGTTAGCACCAGCAAACTGCAATCGCGGATCAAGAACCGCCGCATGCAGCTCTCGATTGTTGTCGCGCTGTTTTGCTACTTCTGGCTGATCGTCTTCATGTACGAGTTGGGCTTCTCGCTCGTCGCCGTTTCGGACGATCCTTCGGATGCGGCCTTGGGTGAACAATTGATCGAAATGCCGGAGTACATGCCGGAGCAGACCGAAGCACAAAACTCTGACAACCCGTTGATGCAACCCACGGAGTCGGAGTCTTTCGATCAGCGTCCCTTGGAAGTCCGTCCGGAATCAGATCAGCCTGCGGCCGAGAATCGTCCGCGCGACAACGAACCCACAACCGTCCCCGATGTCCCGGACCCCAACCTGGCCATGAACCGCCAGTTCGCCGCGCCACGCCGCAGTGATTCCCCCGGCGGAAGCCCCAGTCGGTCCCAAACGGCCGATCAACTGCAGCCCAGCGAGCCGGCACGCGAGACGACTTTGCCGCGCGAAGACCTCGTCGTCGAACAAGAACTCAACGCGCAACCAACACAGGTCGAACAGGAGTCGCAGCAATCCAACATGCGGCAGCGGGTTGATCCGCAACCTCGGCCAACCGCGGTGGCAACGGAGCAAAACACCAGCTTGGAACGCCGCGTTGCGGATGCTCCAACACCGGACGTCGCTTCCGATGCTTCGCCGATGTCACGCAACAACACTTCCGCCCAGTTGAGCAACCAGCCCAGGGCAGATCTGGCCCGACCGCTGGCGGAAGCCACAACCAATCAGCCGGCACAGCCGCAGCCGGCACTCTCGGCCAGCCGCAATCAACTTCCCGCGCAACGCCAGGCGACTGACTCCGGGCAATCAACCACCAACCCGGAAATCACCAACAGCCAACTCGCGCGGCGCGATTCGCAATCCACGCAGCCCAGTTTCAACGATCCGAATCAACCGCAGTTGGCCCGCAATGACTCGCGCAGCAATCTGAGCGACGCCCCGACGGCCAACAACAGTCCAGCGCCAGAATCGGTTGCTTCAAACAACTCTTCCACCAATGATGCCGCGTTGCGTCCCACGGAAAGTGGCGCGACGCGTTCGGACAACCCGCTCGCGGAATCCTCGTCACGCCCTGGCGACGTCTCATCCTCGGCCAACTCGTCGAACTCGGCCAACCTTGCCGGTCAACAACTGCAGCGAGCCGGCGGCTCGGCTTCGGAACCCACTTTGGCCCAATCATCGCCGGGCTCATCCCCCGCCGCACGTCAATCGGGCGGAGGACTCGTCGCAGCGCAGGCGAATCCGCTGGAACCAGCCAGTAGTGCCGGAGCTTCAAACAGCGCCGCTGGCGAACTCCGACCCGCCGCCGGCGACACCGGACGCTCTGCCAATGGTGATCGTGTCGCCGTGAATCGACCGTCCGCGGACAGCGGCAACTTGCCATCACAGCGGCAAGGCGCTTTGCCCAGCACGCAACTCACACGGTCAGGATCACAAACCGGAGCCGGCAGCCCAAACGTCGGCCAAGGTGAGCCTTTGGCAATTGATCGGGCAAGCATGGGGCAACTCGCCGGAGGTGATCAAGCCGCCGCCGATCCTTCCGGCGCACCGTCGATTGCCAACTCAACAGGGCAAACGCCAGGCTTAACGGACTCCTCAAATGCGGTCGCCCGAAACGACGGATCAGCCGGCGGTTCCGCGCAACGCCGCGATTCCGGTGGCGGGATGGGAGCAACCAACAACTCCGTCATCGGCGAGTCGTCGCTGGCCTCCAACACGCCCGGCGGCTCAACAAACTCGCAGCCATCGCTAAATCCCGGCAATGATGGGCCAGGCGTTCCGCGCCGTTCCGGGGCCATGGCAGGACTCTCGCCGGGAGATGTTGATGACACGGCAGGCGATAACGCAATCGCCGGGAGCTCAAACGTTGGCGAAACTCCGCAATTGGCCGAAGCCAGCGGCGGTGGAAATCGTTCCGCTGAAGATGGTCCCGTTGGTCGCCGTGGCAACTCCGGAAGTTCCAACGCACTGGCCAGTGACGCAAGTCTCTCCGGAGGCAACCTCTCCGGCGCGGCGACAAATCGCAGCGGCGGACCGCAACTGGCAACCAACGGGGAAAGCGGGTCACCGCTGGCTCGCTCAAACCGCAATCCCGCAGGGCTGAATGCCGCGCCGTCCGCGGCGGATGCCGGTGGGCAAGAGACGCAAGTCGCGCAAAGTGACGGCCCCGGCGCGGCCGAAAGTGGACCAACTGCTGGCGTCTCCGGGGAACGGATGTCAGCCGAGCTATCGGGCAGCCGCAACCGCAGTGGCGGCGCCGCGGCAGGGGGCGCAACTGGCGACATCGCACTCAACAATGAATCGCTCTCCCGCGCTTCCGGGGGAGCCGTTGGTGGTCCCCAACTTGGCGAAGCAACGCCTGGACGCGCGTCGCGTCGCCGCAATGAAATCGCCGGACTCACGGCAGGTTCGGCCCTGCGCGATGATCCGGGGCCGCAGCCCGGCGGTCAATCGAGGGCACGCGCCGATGTCGGCACACTTGGCCCCGCGGCTGCCGAACCCACCCGCGGCGAAACCAACAGTTTGATCGCTCGCGGTGGCCCCAGACCGGGCGCTGGTGGGTTAGACAATGACGTCCTCGGCGAACCCGGATCCTTGAGCCGTCACGCCCGGGACAACAGCGATGTGCTGGATGCCAGCCCACGGCGTTTCAATCTCGACAAGAACTCCGGCGCGTTGGCGCTGGACCTCAAGCCGGCGGACATCCCTTCGGCATTCCGTGATCGTGATCCGGGACGGCGCTCCGAGTTGGCGGAAGAACGCGGCGGCAACACAAGCTCGGAAGCCGCCGTGGAACGCGGACTGGAGTTCCTCGCTCGTCATCAAGAATCTGACGGCCATTGGAGCCTGAACGATTTCGCGCGTGGCGAGACTTACCAAGGCGCCGCTGGTGAGGGCGCAATGGAATCCGATACTGCGGCCACCGGCCTGGCACTGCTGGCCTTCCTGGGCGCTGGCTACACGCACGAAAAAGACAAGTATCGCGAAGAGGTTGGCGCCGCGCTGTTTTGGCTGATGGCTAACCAGGAAGACAACGGCGATTTGTTCTCCGGAGTCGGCGGGTCGAAATACACTTGGCTCTACAGCCATGGGATCGCCTCGATTGCGTTGTGCGAAGCCTATGGCATGACGCAAGACCCGAACCTCCGCGAAGCCGCACAGAAAGCGCTCAACTTCATCGCCGCCGCGCAAGAACCATCGTTAGGTGGTTGGCGATACGCGCCGGGCGTCGGAACGGATACGTCCGTCTCCGGTTGGCAGATGATGGCCTTGAAGAGCGGCCAACTGGCAGGCTTGAACGTCAGTCAGGAATGCTTCGACGGAATCGATCGCTGGCTGAAATCCGCGGCTTCGCCAGCCAACCCGGCAACGTACATCTATCGTCCGGGTGCGGAACAGCTTCACCAGCGCACGCCATCTTTAGCGATGACGGCCGAAGGAATGCTGATGCGGTTGTACGTCAGCAAAGACAGGGCCGACAGCACTCTTCTGGATGGCGCGCGAAAGCTGCAAAAGAATCTCCCCGGCACTCGCGGCGAAGCCCCCGAAGGCGCGTATTCGGAATCGGAACGCGACGCTTATTACTGGTACTACGCCACGCAGATTCTCTTCCAGTTGCAGGGACCAGCTTGGGATGACTGGAACAATCAGCTGCGGCCAATGCTCGTGCAAACGCAAGCCACGTCAGGTTGGCAATCCGGAAGCTGGGATCCGCTCGGTCCCAAGAAAGACCGCTGGGGACAAGACGGCGGACGGATCTATCTCACGTGCCTGAACCTGCTTATGCTGGAAGTCTATTACCGCAACCTGCCGCTCTATGCGGATCAGGAATAGAAGTTCGCAAAGATAGTTCGAGCAAGAAGCGCGGCTAAGCCAAGAGCTGCCTGCGCGCATTAATGGGCAAACGCAAACCGCCCTTGCGGACCAGCCTTACCAGCCGACGAGATTCGACTCGATTGCTTTACGGGCATTCGTCAGATCAACGCCGGTCTCTTGCATGTACAGGCGAATGGCGCTGACCTTGTCGCCGGCCGCCTTGGAGAGGCAATCTCGCGCTGTGTGGCAGGGATCGAGGTTCCCGGAAATCCCCAATGCTGACTTGGAAATGACCCATGTGTCGCGGGGACGCTTGGTCATGCGGACGACGCTGTCATGGGGATAAGCGTCATTCACCACGGCCGTCGCGTCGTCCTCGTTGGCGGCCCAGGTGATGATGATATGGGCTTCCGTTTCAACCTCAAAAAGCGGCATAGCGAGTCCTCCGGGAAAGTCACTGGATCAGGAATCGCTCGCATTTGCCGTACCCTCGCTGGGCAGGTCTTGTGCCGCCGATTCCCACTCTGGGATGCTAAGTGTTGGTGAATTCTTCGTCAACGGGGCAAGCTCGTCACCAGCCTGTCACGCGGCAGAGGTCAAACGCGGGCAATCCTCCTTTCAGAGCAGCCAACGAGACGAAAAGATCTCCAGCACGCTCGATTTCTCCTATCCAACCCAAATTGTGTTAAATTGCGCAGGATCGCTAAACACGGGGCATTTGGGACAATTTTCTTGACTTGAGGAACCCCCGCATGGCACAGTAAGGGTTGTCCCCCATTGCAGGGGAGTCATTTCTGGATGCGCCGCCCGATTTCCCTTTGGCGGCAGTGGTTTATGAACAGCAGGACCGCAGAGGAGAGTACACACAATGAGGCCTTCCCGCTGCAAATCCCCCGTCGCCATTCTGGCTGCCGTGGGAATCGCACTCACCGTCCTACCAGCGGCTGCCCTCGCCAATGATGGCGACGCATTTCACGCTCATCTCCAGGCTGGCGAGTTCGCCCCGGCAATGGCAATGGCTCAATCGGCAAGTCCCGCCGATCGCGATGCCATGCTCTCGCAGATCGCCAAAGCCCAAGCGGCTGCCGGCATGCGACGTCAATCGCTGACCACCGTTGCGGACATCCGTAACGATCTGGGCCGTGCCCACTCCTTCTCGGAGATCTTGAGTCAACCATTGGGAACTTCTCCCAACGGAAGCGGCAACAACGGCGCGCAAGGCGGCAACCAGGCCAACTTTGATGAACTCATTGAGCTGATTACCAGCACAACGGGAACCGGAGATAACGGCTGGTTGGATGAAGGCACCGGAGCGGGAACCATCAGCGAATTCCGCGGTGGTGTTCGAGTCGATGCCGAAGGCCTTGTCGAATCTCTGATCAACAAAGACCAAGGCAACACGCTTGATCTGCTGCGTGACGCGGCCGCGGCTGATGACCGCATCGGCAGCGTGAGAGAAGACTCGATGTTGCGCAAGGTTTCTCTGCCGCGTCTGGAACGCGCCATCCAGCTCAAGCTGGCTTTGGGCGAGCCCATCGATGAAGAGATGCAATTCCTCGCCGGCATCAACAAGATTGAGTATGTCTTTGTCTACCCGGAAACGGGCGACGTCGTGATCGCCGGCCCGGCCAGCGATTGGCGTGGCGATGCCGAAGGCCGCGTTATCAGCACAACCTCCGGTCGTCCGGTCCTTCGCTTGGATGACTTGCTCGTCGTGCTTCGCGAGATGGCCGATGGCGACAAGAACTTTGGTTGCTCCATCACGCCCATCCAGGAACATCTGGCCCGCACCAAGGCCTACATCGAAGAAACTTCTCAGCGTCCGCTTCGTGCCGGGCAAACCCGCAAGTGGCTGGCCGGCATTCGTGATCAACTGGCCGAACAAGAGATTGAGTTCTACGGCGTTGATCCTCGCACGCGCGTTGCTCGCGTGTTGTTTGAAGCTGACTATCGCATGAAGCTGACCGGCATTGGTGTTGAGCCGGGCGCCGCTGGCGTTCCCAGCTATCTCGCCATGGTTGATCTGGCACCGGGTGAGCCTGCCCCGCCGATGGGCGTGCTGCGATGGTGGTTCACCATGAACTACGATTCCATCCTCTCCAGCGAAGCTGGCAACGCGTTTGAACTTCGCGGTCAAGGCGTTCAAGTGAAGAGCGAGAACGAGATGATCGCCGATGACGGCCAACGCATGCACACAGGCCGCTCTGACAAAGAGACAGCCGCGTATGCCGCCAACTTCACCAAGCACTTTGCCGGCATGGCGGAAAAGTATCCGGTCTATGCCGAACTGCAGAACGTCTTTGACCTGGCCCTGGTTGCCGCGTTGATGGACACGCAAGACTTGCCTGGCCAGGCTGGCTGGCACATGACCACGTTCGCCAGTGACCAACAACTCCCGGTCAACTTGGGCTACGAGCCGAAGATGGTTGAAACGGTCATGAATCACAAGATCGTCAATCGCACGCAAGTCCTGGCTGTCGCCAGCGGCGGCGTCACGGTTCGTCCTGACGACGTTGTCAACGCGGAAGCGATCGAGATCGACAGCAGCAGCAAACTCTCCAGCGTGCAAGACCGCATCCAGCCTGAGAAACTGGAACGCGGCCAATGGTGGTGGGACTAGTTTCCCGTTCACTGCCAGCAGCTGAACTTTGCAATCCCCAGCCGACGCGGACATCCGCGTCGGCTGTTTTTTTTTCGCATGCGGTCTATCAGTCCGTGCGTGTCACGCGTTTTTTTGAACGGCGCAGCAGCGATGCGCTTTCGCCCCGCGCGCGACCGATTTGCGACAGGAAAGCTACTACCGGTCAACAGCGAAATAACTATTGAAAAAAACGAACGGGTTAAGATTCCATTCCGCACGACAAGTATTTGGGCGCGCGGACGGGCGGAGAGATCGACGGAATGTTCCCCCTTATCGACCTGACCGAAAGCCCCCATAGAATACTGAAATTAGCACCGTGGAATGACCCCTGGGACGCCACGGAAACAACGGCAAGGATTTTCCAATCTGCGTATTGACCACTGCGCAGCTCTTGTTGGAGATTGCCACCAGCTCTTTGGCAATCGAATCAAGACCTAACAAGCAACGCGGCGCAGCGTGTCAGGCCACGGTCTGGACCGCTTGCGTTGCGTTCGACATCGTCAACTTTGCGAACCGCCATCCACCATTCGCCTGGCAACGCGTAGCTTTGCGCTGCGGGACCGCGGATTGGCTTCGGTCTCGGCTTCCGCTGGCCTTCTAGGGCTGCGCGTGATCACCTCAAGCCGCGGATCGTCACGAAACGCCTGCTTGACCAAGCGGTCTTCCAGCGAATGAAAGCTGATCATCGCGATCTTGCCGCCGGGCTTCAGCAAACCTGGCAGCCGTTGCAACGCCACTTCCAGCCACTTGAGCTCTTCGTTGACGGCAATTCGCAAAGCTTGAAATGTCCGCGTGGCTGGATGAATGCGTCCGTGCCGCACGGCCGCCGGCACCGCTTTCCAGATCACGTCCGCCACGTCGCGGGCCGATTCCAAAGTTCGCTTGCGGCGTTCGCTTTCAATCGCTCGGGCGATGCGGCGGCTCATTCGCTCTTCGCCATACTTGTAGATCAAGTCGGCCAGGTTCTCCGGACGCAAGTGATTGATCAACCGCCAGGCGGGCTCACCGCGCGTGGGATCAAACCGCAGATCAAGCGGACCTTCGGAATGAAAACTGAAGCCGCGTTGCTCGTCGGCGATTTGATCGCTGGAAAGGCCTAAGTCCAAGATGATTCCATCCAGCACGGCCCCATCCGGCACAACCTCCTCCGGCGCTGCCTGCTCGCCGCATGCGGGCAATTGCAACTCTTCAATGATCTCCGGAGCATCCGCATAGTTGGCATTGGCCAACACTACCGGCAATCCGGCAAGCGTTTGCTCCGCACGCTCAATAGCAGCCGGGTCGCGGTCGAACGCAATCACCAGGCCGGCCGCGCCCTTGTCTTCTGCTTTGACTGCTTCGGCCAGGGCTTTCGTGTGACCGCCGCCCCCCAGGGTGCCATCCAAAAAGACCATGCCTGGCCGCGGCTCAAGTGCTTCAAGCACTTCATGCAGCATCACGGCGACGTGTTGAGAAGGAGCGTTCAAAGATCGCGAGTTGGAACGGAACCAAGGGACAAACAGCACAGTGTGTAGTTTGGCCGTCCGCCAGCTCGTTGAGAAGGGCGCGAACTTTTCTGTTGCAAAGCTGGAAAGAAAGGTCGACGGAAACAAAAAAGCCACCCCAAGCACGGAGTGGCTCTTTCAGAATGTTTCTTTGTCGCGGCTCAGCATTCGTACGCCGGCACTAGCAGCCAGTTGAATTATTCAACTGGGTGCGAGAATCCCACGGATGGGATTCCAAATCGTGGCTTGAAACGCCACGATTTGCGAGCCGTGCGAGATTCACTCTCGCACTTGGCGAGGGTTGAAAAATACCACGATGGTATTTTTCAACAGTCTGCTAGACGCTTAGCACATCCATGGAGATATGCGGAGCTGGGACATCGGCGGATTCGCGCGGGGCGCGGACGTTGCAAGCAATGTCATCAATGATCATCCGCTGGGCGGCTTCGGAAGCATCTTCCATGCTGTAGGCATAGCAAACGCCCAGGGCCGTGCCAGCATCGCTGCGCGTGACCTTGGCGGCGTGGCTGCCTGCGGAAGAGAAGAGGGATTGGCTGATTTCGATACGATACGTGCGTCCGTTTCTGGCTTTCAGCGAGACGGTCTCAACCGTGCGGAAGGCGTCTTCAAGCTCGGAAGCCAGATCGGACATGATGTGCAGGGGCATGGGAGGAGTTTCCTTACGGAAAGAGTCACGAAACCGGAAAACGAATGCGCAAGCCAGACCGATTTTTGATTCCTATCGGCCAGAATTGCGTGTGAATTGCGAGAAAATCGCGGGGATATGCCTGCCCTGTTTTTGCCCACCCGGTGCGATGATCACCGATGATGCTTGCGCGGATTGCTCGGATAATGCCGCGGCAAATGTGTGGGAACTAATTATCCAACTTGCTCCAGAAAGGCAAGCGGAGAAAGGGGGCAACAAATCGAAATGCACGGATAACCTGGCGCAAAAGCGGTCAGAAGAACGTGAGCATTCCCATATGCGCAAGGTAAGGAGTGGTCGTGTTGCATTGTGAATCGTTGCATTATGCAGCATGCCAGGTCGAGTACGGGAGCGAGGATCATGTGGAGTTGAAATGATGCGGTGTTGAATTCTGCATCAATCCATAGCAACGAGAACAGCATGAGGGGCAATGTGGTGCGTGTCTTCGCGGTGCCGGCTGTTTGTCGAATCTTGCGCGATGTGCGAACGGCATCCATCAACGATGAGTGTTTGGACAAGCTTTGTCGGCGGTAAAGCCAGGTTCGCCACGCGCGATAATCGTCAAACTTGCCTGCGTGTGGCCCCTCTTGAGCAGGGCAGGAGGGTCCAAAATCTCCAGAAACTCCGCACGATTTCGCCCAAAATGTGCTAAAAACTCATTCTGTTAAGAGAGATACAGGCGGATTACTTGCGTCGCTTGATAATCTCGGCCTGGACACTTTGGCTTTGGAATGAGAGGCAAGTGTTTGTGGGGCCAGGTGTATTGAGAACTGGTTCAATTCGCGCGAAGCATTCGCAAAGCGCATCGGCCAATCGGCAAGTTCGATCATTGTGAGCAATGCCGCTACAAGCAAAGCCATGATGATCTGCACCCTGGAAGGAGACGGAACAGTGAAAGTCATCGCACGAAGAGTTGGCAGGCGGGCAATCTCTGGGGCGAAGGAATCTGGCTCCGGGCGAACGGGATTCAGCCTGGTGGAATTGCTGGTTGTGATTGCCATCCTGACGCTTTTGATTGCCTTGCTGCTGCCTGCGGTGCAAAGCGCGCGTGAATCGGCACGTCGGGCAAATTGCGCCAGCAACATGCACAATGTCGCAATCGCCGCGGCAAACTTCGAGAACATTCGCAAGCGGTACGTGGGCCACGTTGAGACCCAGAAGGTCTACATTCCCGCCACAGGCATCAGTTCGCCAGTTGGACGCCCTTGGGTTTACGCTTTGCTTCCGTACATGGAACAAGAAGCACTGTTTGACGAACACAAGCAATACCTGGGTCCCGGACTGGACATCTCCGCAACAATCCCCCGTCTGGAAATGGTCTTGTGCCCCAGCAATCCGGACTCTTCCGAAGCTCCGCTGCACTTCGTACTGAATGCCGGGCAGTTGGATTCGCCTGATGGCACCGGCTGTACCTTCGATAGTTCTCCCAAAGGCAACGGCGTTTATACGCATATGCCGGACTTCACTCAGCAAGAAGTCAGCCAAGCACTTGTTATTGATGGGACCAGCACGACGCTCTCGATTTCCGAAAACATTCAGGCCCGGAATTGGAGCGATCTGAGCGAGAAGTTCGTCAGTTTTCTTTGGTTTGATGAATACGACGAAACGGATCCGCTCAAGATCCACATGGCAATCAACAAGGAATTGGGCCCAGGCGGCGAAACGGCGCTTGATGACACCTGGGCACGGCCTTCAGCCAATCACTATGGCGTGGTCAATGTTGCGTTCCTGGACAGCCACATTCGCACCTTGAGCGAACAAATTGACTACGTGGTCTACGCCCAATTGATGACGCCCAATGGCCGGATTGCCGTTGGCACCAACATTGGCGCCCAAGTGCGGACCTATCAATTGAGCAGCGACGACTACTAGCACGTTGTGACTGTTCGATATCGGGCTGCCATTGCACGCTTTTCCGGGCGGCGGCCTTGGACGCGTTGGCCTTGCGTGCGTTTAACGCGCAATGCGTTGGACAGGCATGTATGGGGGCGACCAGACTTCGGCAAGCCAATTGGCGCCAGGTTCCAAGCATGCCTTGGAAAAAGGTGCGGAAAACCGCGGCCAAGCTGGGGCAATGGTCTGTTTTCGCCGCATTCATTTGCTTCGGCTCTGAGAGTCCGGGTTTTCCAAACCGCGGCATCCGCGTAGAATGCTTGCTTGCCTAGATTTCCATCAAAGGTTGCAACTGTTCCATTTCGATACCTCGATGGATGCGACCGGAAATCTGGCGACCCATCTACTAACCACCGGCGATGTTCACTTGAGCCTCGCCTTTGATCTGACACAAACGATAGCCATGCGAGGTAGCTAGCAATGTCAAAACCTGGACACAAAGTGAAGAAAGCGAATCACGGCAAACGCCCGGCTTCTGCCAAAGCCCGCAAGCGCAAGCGTCACAAGACCAAGACCTGATTGTTGCCTCCAGGATGGGTCATTTCCCTTGCCGCGCTGGCGTGCCTGAAGCGATGCGTTTCAAGCGTCTGCGTGAAATCGATACGAATTCAAGGATGAGCCAATCATGTCGACTTCGACGCCAAGCCTGCCCCAAACCTCGATGCGATCTGCGGGAAGAAACAACGTGGCCGGCAAGGATTTGATCTTCGACATCGCCAACATGTCGCTGGATACGGTAATTGCCGGACCAGAAGAAATCCGCCAGTTCAACCCGCAGCGGGACCAATTTGAGTATCTGTCCGGCATTCTGCATGAAGATGTCGAGCGGGCCGCGTGCATCGGCTATCACGACGTTAAAGAGAGCGAGTCGTGGGTTTCCGGTCATATGCCTGGCATGCCGATCATGCCTGGCGTCTTGATTTGCGAAGCAGCCGCGCAGCTTTCCAGCTACTTCTCGCAAAAGTTCAACTTGTTGGACTGCAAGATGGTTGGCCTGGGCGGTATGACGGATGTGCATTTCCGTGGCATGGTGCGGCCTGGCGATCGGCTGATTGTGTGTGTGCAACGGATCAAGTGCAGCCCTCGCCGCATGATTGTGTGCCGCTGGCAGGCATTCGTCCGCAATGACATGGTCGCCAATGGCATTATCAAAGGCGTTCCGCTGCCTGAGGACATTCCCGGTTTGAGCGGCGGTGAATAGCTGGCGTTCGCCGAGAGCCAGCTAAGAGTGGCGAGCAAGTTCCGCCATGTGTGGCGATAAGCCTGTCATGCTTGGCGATGAGCCTTTTTGGAACTTGTTCGCTCCAGGCGTTTTGCCGCAGCCGCCAGTTGCAACGGGATCTGTCCGCTGAGGATCCGTTTGCTCAGGAATCTCGCGTCTGCCATCGCTTGCTATCGACGGCTAAACCCGAGGTCTGATTTTCGCAATCGTATTGTGTAAGTTAGGCGAACCCCACGCCGTGCTGTCGCGTCTCCTCTATGGTTCGGCAGGCTCACAACCAATATCCGCTTTGAGCGCAGCAAGTTCAACTTGCCGCAATCAGGCGTACGACTATATTGGGCAAATACCGCCAGCAGAGATGCTACGTTTTGCGTAGTGGTATCGAAGGGATGATTCCGGAGGGTATGCGAATTGGCTAGCGGCCTGACTCGAAATCAGGTGCCGGGTAACCGGTTGGGGGTTCGAGTCCCCTGCCCTCCGCGTTTTCTAACTAGCGTCCTCGCCTAGAGTTGCGAGGACGTTTTTTTGCGCGCAGCCCTCATTTTGCAGCTCAAAATCGGGCCGATTTGTAGCCCAAATGTAGCCAATCTCGAAGTTCCGACAGAGCGGACGCAGAGAAACCCGAGCGTACGCACGTGGACGCCCATTTTGGCGACGTGGGCGAGCGTGCGTGGACTTTGGCGTATGGCCTAGCACGTACACAACGGGGTCACGCGGGCAGTGTGTGGCGCGAGTGCGGAGTGGATAAGATTGGAGAGTACCTACCGCCCATTGTGACTTTGTTCTGGGGACAGAATATCGTCGCGGCTTGAGGAAACGCGATGCCACTTGGAGCCAAGATCTTTGTGTCGATCCTTTGGCTTGCCTTGATCATTTGCGTCTTGTGGCAGTCTCACGCTGACAAGCGCAACCCTGATCGAAAGATCAAATTACTGCCCACCATTCCCAATTGGATACTTTGCCGGCCCGATGGGAAGTACCGCAAGTATTCGGTGTTGATCCTGGTATTGATTTACTTGGCGGCTCTCGTTGTGGTTTGGACCTTTGAGTGAACGCTATTCTTGGCTTAGCCAAAATTCATGTTTGGCCGGCGTTATTCAGCTCGCGGCACTTTGAGAATCGCGTCCAACTTACTGGCGGCGTACATGCTATTGGACTTCGACGGCACGAGGTAAGTGCATGAAGTGGATTGAATCCGCTGGTGGGCCGCTGGTAATGATCGGTGAGTCCAGCGTGAGCGACTGGTCGGGGATTGAGTACGTCGGAGATTCGACCGACTATCAACGTGCATGCTCAATTGAGGACTATCTGGGCATTATTGAAGTACAGAGTGGAAGTGCGATAGTCTTTGGCGATGAGCCGCTGCGCACCTGTTGGATTCCTGATGGCAAGCGGGGCGGCGTGATTGTCCGCTGGATCTATGGGCAGGACGAAACAAGTCTTATCGAGATAGCCCTCACGGGCCCAGGGAGTGGGCAATTCGAGCTTGTCAGCGAAGACTCGTTTCGTTCCAGGGACGAAGTGCATCGACTATTTGATGCTGCAATCCCGGGCGGTCTGTTGCGAAGTGAGGAACACCTATCTTTGAATCTCGCCATTGGTAGCTATGCCATTAAGACAATGGTGGTGCGTGTCGAGACTCCTGAGACCGCCGTGTTGTTGCACGAACTTCAGGTGCGTAAATACCTTCCCGGCCCGACGGGAAGTACCGCAAGTTTTCCGTGTTGATCCTGGTATTAGTCTATTTGGCGGATCTCGTTGTGGTTTGGACCTTTGAACTAACACGATTCTTGGCTTAGTCCATGTTCCATAGGGTGACTGGCACGGCGAACGAATGTTGCGGGAAGGGCCCCGTCTGTTAAGAATGGTTGACTCATGGATACCGGGTCACCAAACAACATGAACTCTCCCGCAAAAGTCGGCGTCTTGTTTCTCGCGCTGGTGGCGATCGGTCTCGTATCGCTTGGAGAAAGTGCTTGGAAACAGCCGCAAGCCGGGCCGGTTCAAGATGTTGACGCGAATGGTGATTTGTTTGGAACGGTCGTTGGGCCGGCATTTGCTGACAATTGCCTTGAGTGCCATAACAATCGTGACCGCAAGGGGGGCCTTTCTTTGCAGACCGGGCCTGCCGCTTTGCGTGGCGGGGATAGTGGCCAGGTGATTGTGCCTGGCGATCCAGCCTCTAGCTACTTGCTGGACCTCGTTACGTCGCACGATGGCAAGGCCGAGATGCCCAAAGGCGGCTCGCCGCTAGATGAGGCCACCGTTGCGTCAATTCGCAAGTGGATTTCCGCCGGAGCGGACTGGCCACAAGGCAAAGAACTTGAAGTTCCGCTTTGGTGGTCATTCGCGGAACTGACCCGCCCGGAGATTCCGCGCGTTGCTCCTGAACGTGGCGGCTGGGTTCGCACGCCGATTGATGCATTCATCGCAGCGGGGCATTCAGAGCAAGGGCTCGTCCATGCTGAGGAGGCATCTCGCAGAACCCTCATTCGAAGGCTGACCTATGACTTGACGGGATTGCCACCAACTCCGGCAAAGATCGAAGCGTTCGTCGGCGACACTCGACCGCTGGCGTACGAACGGCTTGTGGAGCGGCTGCTGGCATCCCCGCGCTATGGCGAACGTTGGGCTCGACACTGGCTGGATGTAGTTCACTACGGCGAGACTCATGGCTATGACAAGGACAAGCCTCGGCCGCACGCCTGGCCCTACCGTGACTATGTGATTCGCTCGTTCAATGCGGACAAGCCGTATTCACAATTTGTCAGCGAGCAAATCGCCGGCGATGTCTTGTTTCCCAAGTCACGCGATGGTGCGGAAGCGCTGGGTTTTCTCGCGGCGGGACCTTGGGATTTCATCGGTCATGTCGAATTGCCTGAGACGAAAATCGATGGCCAGATTGCCCGGCATCTTGATCGTGATGATGTAGTCCAGAACACCATCACTTCATTCTTGAGCCTGACTTTGGGATGTGCGCAATGCCATGACCACAAGTTCGATCCGATTTCCCAGCAAGAGTATTACCAACTCCAGGCGGTCTTCGCGGCAATTGATCGCACGAACTTGCCGTATGATGTTGACCAATCCGTGGCAACCAGGCGAGCGGCCGTTCAGCAGGCGATCGACGAGTTGGCAACGCAGACAAATGCTTTGCGTGACCAAGTTGCAGTCCTGGGCGGGGAACCATGGAAAGAGATCAACGCAGAGCTTAGCTTGCTGGAAAACGCGCAGCGGATCAGGCCTCCGCAGTATGGATACCACAGCGGCATCGAACCAACACAGGACGTTGCGAAATGGGTTCAGGTAGATCTTGGCCAGCCAGTAGCGATCAGCCGGATTCAAATCGTTCCCTGCCATGACGATTTCAATGGCATTGGGGCCGGTTTTGGGTTTCCCGTTCGCTACAAAATTGAAGTCAGCAATGACCCAACATTTGCGACAAAGCGTCGCACCATTGCGGACAACACCGCTTCCGACGTACCCAACCCTGGTACACAACCGCAGGAAACCTCGCTGAATGAAGTTGCCCAATACGTGCGGGTGACGGCAACAAAGTTGGCCCCCCGCGCGAACGACTTCATCTTTGCGTTGGCAGAGCTGCGCGTTTGGAATGCGGCAGGAGAAAACCTCGCACGCGATAAAACCGTCACGTCGCTCGATAGCATTGAAGCGCCGGTACGATGGGCGCGCGCCAACCTCGTCGATGGACTGGACCCGCATTCGGGCGCAAACTCAGCGGAGATCGCACACCTGCGAGGGCGGCGTGACTTGATGTATGAGAAACTGGTCCCGGCTAAACTGCGCCATGAGCTTGCCAACGTAAGTGCGAAACTCGATCAAGCGCGAGACAACCTCGCCAGCTTGCCGCCACAATCGCGCGTTTACGCCGGCGCGATCCACCAGGGCGAAGGCAATTTCCAAGGCACAGGGCCCAACAACGGAACGCCTCGGCCAATCCATTTCCTTGAGCGGGGCGATGTGACATCGCCTGGCGAAGTTGTGGTTGCCAATGCGTTGGCAAGCATTCCCAGCCTTCCCGGTGAGTTGTCCTTATCGCCCGAATCGACCGACGATGAACGGCGCGCGGCACTGGCCGATTGGATATCTTCTGACGAGAACCCCTTGTTGTGGCGTTCAATCGCCAACCGCGTTTGGCAATACCACTTTGGGCGAGGGCTGGTCAGCACGCCCAATGATTTCGGCCGAATGGGCGAACGCCCGACGCATCCGGAATTGTTGGATTGGCTTGCCGCGGAACTTCGAGACAGCGGCGGATCGATCAAACATCTGCACCGCTTGATTGTGACCAGCGCCGTCTACCGCCAGGCTTCGCAAGCGACCAACGCTTACGCGCAGGTTGACCCGGATAATATTTACCTGGCGCGAATGAACCGACGCCGCCTTGAAGCCGAAGCCATCCATGATGCCGTGTTGACGGTTGCCGGAAAGTTGGACAACAAGATGGAAGGGCAAAGCTACCAGGACTTTGTCATCGAAAAACCGGAGCACTCGCCTCACTATCGATATGAACTTCACGATCCCAACGATCCCCGTTCCCATCGGCGAGCCGTCTATCGAATGATCGTCCGTTCGCAAACTCAACCTCTGTTGACGGCGCTCGATTGCGCTGACCCTTCAATGCAGGTTGGCAAGCGGAACGAAAGCAACACGCCCTTGCAGGCGCTTTCCATGTTGAACAACCGGTTTGTCGTGGCGATGGCCCAGCATTTTGCCGCGCGAGTTCGCACAACGCACGATGAGATCGATCAGCAAATCCAAACGGCCTTCCAGCTGGCGCTTGGACGTGCGCCAAACGCTGAGGAATTGAAGCTGCTGACCAATTACACCGTGACTCACGGTTTGGAGAATTGTTGCCGGGTCATTCTCAATTTGAGTGAGTTTCAGTACGTCGATTGAATAGCATCTCGCCCAGAGTTGCGGACAAGTGACACACTTTTCCAGATATCACCGAGAACCTCGCAACGCACGGCCAGTTTCCCGCCGTGAGTTTCTTTGGCAATCCGGGGGCGGCTTGGGAGGAATCGCGCTGGCTGCAATGCTGCATGCGGATGCCAGCTCGGCAAGCGGAACTCAAACAGCTGGGCAAACATTTCAATTTCCGCCCAAAGCCAAACGAGTCATTCAACTCTTCATGGCTGGTGCGGCCAGCCATATCGATCTCTTCGACTACAAGCCGGAACTTGTCAAGCGACATGGCCAGCCTGCGGACTTTGGCGAACACGTCGAGACTTTCCAGGATGGGCTGGGACCTTGGCTGCAGCCGATCTGGCAGTTCAAACCCTACGGCGAATGCGGCAAACAACTCAGCGACATTATTTCGCCATTGGGCGATGTCGTCGACGAGTTGGCCTTTGTTCACAATGTCGTTGGCAAGACCGGCGTTCACAGTCAGGCAACTTTGTTGCAGACCACAGGTTTCAATCGCCCTGGTTTCCCTTCCGCGGGAGCCTGGGTCAGTTATGGGCTAGGCTCGGAGAATGAGAACCTGCCGGCGTTTGTTGTGCTGCCGGATGAGCGAGGCTTCGCCTCCAATGGCAGTCAGAATTGGGATTGCTCTTTCCTCTCCTCAGAGAACCAAGGCGTCATCATCTATCCCGGCAACAAGACGCCTATTGCGGACCTCCACCCGCCGGCGGAAGCAGGCTACGTCACAGACACCAGTGACGCGGCGGCCAATCGTTTGCTCGGACAACTCAATGGCATCTATGCCGATTCTCGCGAGCATGACGCCCGCTTGGAGTCGCGAATTCGCAGTTATGAACTGGCCGCGCGAATGCAATTGGCCGCGCCCGAAGCGCTCGATACTTCGGACGAGCCGGAGCACATTCTGCGAATGTATGGTCTCGATCACATCCCCGAGTCCTTTCCCACCGAGATCAACGCGCGTGAAGAGTCTGTCCGCTTTGGGCGAAAGTGCCTGGCCGCCCGGCGGTTGATCGAACGGGGCGTTCGCTTTGTGCAAATCTGGTCCGGAAACGATAACGGTTTCCCCCGTCGCAATTGGGATTCGCACGAAGATGTGGAACGTGATCACGGCCCGCTGGCAAGCGGAATGGCGCGCGGAGCGGCAGCCTTGATCAAAGATCTTCGCCAACGCGGGCTGCTCGATGAGACGCTGATCCTGTGGACCACCGAGTTTGGCCGTATGCCATCCTCGCAGGCTGGGAAAGGTCGAGACCACAACCCGTACTGCTTCACCAATTGGCTATGCGGTGGCGGAATTCGCCCTGGCATTAGCTATGGACCGTCCGATGAGTTTGGTTATAAGCCTGCCGATCGTGACAGGCCGACGCAGGTCTATGACATCCACGCCACGATGTTGCGTTTGCTCGGCTTTGATCACAAGCAATTGAACGTCCGGCACGGCGGAATCGATCGCCGTCTGACTGACGTTCACGGCCATGTAATCGAAGAACTCATTGGCTAAACAGCCATCCCCGCGCGCACTAATGGTTCAATCCGCGATGGCGGCTTTCGACTAGGATGGCGTTGTTGCCACAGACTGACGCGTCCAGTGAGAGTCCCCAGTGAGAGTCCTATGTACCGTTTGGTCCAAAGAACAATCATCGCGCTATGGGTGATTCTCATCCTGCAATCTGTTTCGGTCGCCGCCGATGTACGGCAGACAGCGGACATCAAGCTCCCCAATCCAACAGGTACTCACGCTGTCGGCACTTTCTCTGTTCTATTGGTTGATGAATCACGCGACGAACCTGCCACCGCGGAAGCGGATGCTCGCAAACTGGCAATCCAAGTCTGGTATCCGGCAAAGCTGAATGCAGGACCCACACCAGAACGCGCGCCGTATTTCTCAAACTTGGAAGCTTATGAGTCAACATGGGGCAACCAGCGGGTTCAACTCCTCCAGCGCATCAAAACCAATTCCTATCTCAGAGTTGAGTGCGCCGATGCCGATCACCCGTTCCCTGTGATCTTGTTCTCGCATGGTTGGCAATCGACACGATTCCTGTACAGCAGCATGCTTGAGGACCTCGCCAGTCACGGGTTCATTGTCGTCGGGATAGACCACCCGTATATGGGCAGCGTCCTCATCGGCGGCAAAGTCACACCCAGTCGTGAGGACCAATTCGCAACCCCGGAGCAGCTGTTGGAACATTACGCCGCCGATGTGAGCTTCGTCATTGATGAACTCGCACGGTTCAACACGACTCACGCTCAGCTCGCGCAAAGAATCGATCTGGAACGCGTGGGCGCGATGGGCCATTCAAACGGCTTTCTCCCCGTCATGGCCGCCGCGCAAGCCGATAATCGCATCAAAGCCGCATTGGTCCACGACAAGTTTGAAAACGAACTGGCTTTTCTCTTCCAGTCCAACATTCCGCTATTGTTGTTCAAGACAGAAAGCGCGGAAACGCCGAGCCAGTCTTTCTTTGACCAATCGACAGCCGATCTTTACTTTCTCGAATTGGCCGCGAAACATTCCAGCTGTTCTGATCCCAGCATCCTTGAAAGCAACAGCGACGCAGCGGCGCGGAAGTCACTTGAGTTGATCAAACGGTACACAGCGCGCTACTTCACAAGATATCTCGGCAACGCTGCAAACGATTCGATCGAAATTGACGAAGCTGACCGAGATCGCGTCCGCATCAAGGCGGCGGAGAATTAGATACTCACGATTCCTGGGTCCGTAGCGCCTGCATCAAGTCATCGTGCCCAAACCACGCGGCCCAACCCGCTGGCGTGAGTTCAAAAACATCATCCCGCACATTGGGATCGGCGCCACGTTCCAGCAGCAAGTCAACCGTCGCCCTGCGATTATTGCGCGCGGCCCAATGCAGCGCCGTCCCGCCAATCCCCGCAAAGTCAGAACCTGGCGGATGCAAGTTGACATCCATCCCGCGATTCAGCAACTCTTCCACAACTTCGGTTTGTCCGTTAATCGCGGCAACCAGAAACGCACAGTTCACCTGACCAACGGCTTCCTCGCCCAAAGCTTCCGCCCGGTCGCTCTCCGGCAAAGCGGGATCCTCCCCTTCGCCAAAGAACGTGCGGACCAGGTTCATCTTTCCCAAACCGGCGCCGGCCCAGGGGAAATTCGCTGGGTATCCACGTTCAAACATCAGCGCCGCGCATTCCGTGTGCCCGTTTAACAAAGCCACGGTAAACGCATCCATGCCATGCTGATCGTCATTGGCAACACCAAAAGGCGAACCGGCGTCGAGCAGAAGTCTGGTCAGTTCCACTTCGTCCCGCGAAGGCGTATCCAGTGCCATCAGCAGCTGTAACGCATTTGAACCGGTTGCTCCATCAAGCGTTGCCGGATCCAGTCCCGCTTCAATCAGCAGCGCTGCGATCTCGACGACATTCTCAGGATGCCGGCCGCGAGGAAAATCGATAAGCAAATGCAACAGGGTTGCCTCGCTCTCATCCTGGTACGGCGCAGATGTCTTGGATTGAATCAAATTGGAATCGGCATCCAACATTCGACGCAAGCCAACGGCATCGCCCGCTTGCATACAGTGAATGGCCGCCGCCATTTGCATCGAAGGCGGTCGCTTCTTGGATTTATCTCGAAAGTCGCCGAAAATCAGCCGATAACCGTCGGGATCAACAATGCCAAAGTCTCTGCTCCCCCAAGGCATGTCTTCCGGTTCGAATAGAACTTGAACGTCTTGCTTGACATACCGCTCAAACAGCTCATCCGTGTTGGCGATTTCAACATAGATTGTCAGCGATTCGTTGCGGATTGGCTCGCCTTTGCAGAAGCGAACGATGATCTCACCAATCCCAACTCCGGCCTCGCTCCCAAAGCGATAGAGCGGGTGAAAACCCAGCTTCATCACGTAGAATTCGAACGTTGCCGTTAAATCGACAACGGGAAGTCTCGGCACAGTGGCGCGAAACTTGTGAATGTCCGCAAGACGCTTCGGTGCTTCCATCTGGCTGGCCCTTGTGAGCAAGAACTGGCGAACGCTGCCAAGATCGTAGCGGAATTGCGCGCGATCGTCACAGGCAACCTGCAGTTGAATGAAATCGAGCGACCGCAATTTTGCCGCAAAGATCGATTTTCTTGTGTTCTCATTCGCAATTGACCATGATGAATCTCGTGCTTTCAGGGCGCTGCTGGTCCGCGGAAAGGGATTGTCCCACCTGAATCTGAAAATGCTCCTGATTCCGACCCTCTTTCAGGCCTGATTTCAGCGGACGTCGGGCGTAAAGTCCGCGCCGTTGTGGACTATGAAAGGAGGTCGTCATGACCGCAAGTAAGTCGCTTTCCAATAATCCATCTCTTGAGTACGAACGCAAGCAGGCCAAAGCGCTCGTCAAAGCGGTCAAGCACAAAGACGCTACGGCAATCGCCCGAGTGCGGAATCAGTTGCCTGCCTGTGATTTACCGATCTCACTTAGTCAAGCGCAACTTGTCTTGGCTCGTGAGTACGGATATTCCGGCTGGCCAGAACTCAAAGATGCAATTCTTGACAAGCTGGGCCGTGGGATCGAAGTTGCATATCGCGACGCATGTGCCGCGATTGATGCCAACGACGTCGATCGGCTGAGTGCGCTCACTTCAGAGTTCCCGGAATTGTTGACGCATCGACAGCCGGAATCGCCAGAAGTCTTGCTGCTGCAAACCACGTCTTACGCCAATTTCCCCGGCGCGGAAAACGAAGAGCACTACAACCGCTTGGAATGCGCAGAGTTCCTGCTCAATGCGGGGGCCATTGTGGACCCGCGCGTTTTCTTGCGCCTGATGGATACCGGCGCTCACAAAATGCTGGCGCTGTTTGAACGCAAGGCCGCGTTGCCTGAAAATCTCCGAGTATTCGCAGCGCTGGGGGATTTAGCACGAGTTAGTGCATCGTTTGATTCGTCCGGCAAACTCTTGGACTCCGCGCATCCATCGCAAGAACTCCTCGACAGCTACGATGACGCAAGCGCGGAGTGGCCGGCTCCTGGCAAAGAAATACAAATCATCGCCGACGCATTCCTATATGCATGCCGGCTGGGACATCGCGAAGTTGCGGAGGCATTGCTCGAGCGGTCGGTCGCGCTCGATGCAGACCTGGGTCAACGGATCGAACATTGGCAAGGACGCGATGCGTTCATCGACTTTCTGTTAGCGCGCGTGCCTGAGGGCGCCCGTCACGGAACACGGATTGACCTGTGTGTCGATTCGCCCGGAGTCATTTGGCAGCACACGGTCTTGTTGCGGCTGCAGCAAGCACAAGAAGAGCCCAACGAAGAGGCCTTTCGCGAGTTGCTTGCGCACGAACCTTCCATCTTGGAGGCGCACTACATTGAAACTCAGGTGCGAATACTTGAAGTCGCGGCCTATTCGGAAAATGCCAAAGGGATTATCGCGGCTCTGTTGGAAAGTGGCGCTGCGATTGCCCAAGCGAGTCCTCCTCCGAAATCACACGCCATCTCCTGGGCGATCGAGTACGGAAACTCTGAATACGTTCCTTTGCTCTCGCAAGTGTGGGATGTGCCGGACGATCTTCCTCATGCTGCGGGACTAGGCAACTTGACGAACGTCAACAAGTGGTTTGACGCGGCAGGCCAAGCTCAGATTCAAGCTGCGCAACACAACGTGTTCACGGAGCATACTCCAAAAGTCTCCGTGCAGGAAATTCTCGATCGCGCGCTCGCCTGGGCCGTTATCAACAGACAATACGAAATCTCTGATTTCCTGCTGGACCATGGTGCTGATATCAACACTCGTTGGGGCACGCACGAACCTGCCAGCATTTTGCATGAATGCGCGTTCGACAATCGTCTGGAACAAGTCAAATATCTGGTCGAGAAAGGAATCGACTTAACGATTAAAGACTTCCGGCACCAAAGCACAGCCGAAGGTTGGGCACGCTACGGCGGCCAAGACTTGGTTGCGGAGTTTCTCGCAAACGCACAGCAAGAAGCCAAAGAATCAAGCTAATCTGCCGCCGTCGGAACTCATCATTCGCACGGCTCGTACTCTTCGCCGAATCTCAGCAGGAAGCCATTGGGATCTTGGACGACATACTGCTTGAGGCCCCATGGCATCGCTTCCAATTCGTCAACTAGCTCAACTCCGTTAGCCACGTGCTTCTTGTAGCTCTCGTCAACTCCATCTCCGTAGATCGAAATCATGTGCAGCGGAGACCGGTTGGCGAGTTCAGCGTTCTCACAAAACTCGAGTCTCGCCGGCTCTTCGACTCTTGCAAACACCGGCGGGTCACCCCAATAACTCACGTTCGCGAAACCCAGGACATCTCGATAATAAGCCAACGCACTCTCCAGATCAGGAACAACCAGGCAAGCGGCCCCTTGGCGTTGATCGGGCTCTCGTTCCGTGAAACGAATGTGATAGCCGTTGAGATCCTCAACGACATATCCAAACTCGCCCCAAGCTTGCGGACCGAGATCACGAATGACCGTGATGCCTCTTTCACTATGAGTTTGATACAACTTCGCGATCTCGCTTGCGGTCACGTGCATCGGGTAGCCGTGCACATCGCCAGGTTGATCGACAAGCCGCATTTCCAATTCGGAGAACCCGGAGCACCCGGCAAAGTCTGGGGGATCGCCCCAGGTCCAAGGGTCTGACCAACCCAAAGAGTTCACATAGAAATCGAGCGTCTTCTGCACATCGTCAACGCACAACACGAATCTTGTCCAGGCGTTTTGCATAGTTGGCCATCACCTTGAATTGCAGACCATCGCTTGCCTGGCGATGTTGAGGTTGATGCTCTGAAGATCATTCGACTTTCGTTCATGATCCTTGAGCTTGTTTGGAATCAAACTATGAATTCGTCGGGCCCGAGCAGTTGCCGGCGAGTCTCGGTTGGCCCAATCAGCCTCAACTTGCGGCAAAAGAACCGTAATTGGTCTTGAGGTTATGGTCTTGAGGTCATGGCGTTTGAGTCATCACGCCATGGCCATCGTCATAGTCTGCGACATTGACGATTTTGGCACAAACGGCCGGATTTCAATCTTGAATTCCGACCCCGATTCCCAGCTAATCCGCGCGGTCGTGACATCTGCGCCGCAATTACTCTCGTTCTGTGGCTTGCGACGTTTCAGCGAACTACATTTCAACGGAGTGTTTACTGATTGAACGCGGAGCCGGATATGATCGGGATTCAACTGGATGGTGATTGGGGCGCTGTCGCGGTCTGGCGAGAGTCGAGAGCCGAGGTGATTGGAACGGGCAGCAGCATTGCCGAGTTAGTCGCAATCGCCAAAACTCAACGTGAGGATTGCGATGTGGGCATTATCGGTGTGCGCGCCTGGTACAACGACGAACAACGCAAGCAAATCCAAACTAAGGCCAAGGAAGCGGACATCTCGGACATCAAGCTGTTGAACGAACCGTCAGCATCGGTGTTTGCTTACGGAGTGGCTCAAGCAGGGTTGCCGGGAACCTCCATGGTCTTGCACGTCTCGCGGTCACGGGCATTCGACGTCACTGTTCTAACCAGGAACGGCAACCGGTTTGAGATTCTTGGAACAAACGGGCTCGCAGAGATCGAAAACTCTGCGCCAGATCAATTCTTCGCCGTGATCGAACCGGCCGTGAACCAGGCGATATCAGACGCCCAAGTCGCTCCACAATCTCTTGACGCAATTATCATCACAGGCTGTGTAGAGCCATTGCGATCAATCGCAACACAGATTGAAGCGAATTGGGAACTCGCCCCGGTGGAGCCGCCAGATGCGGAAACGGCTATCGCGTATGGCGCGGCGGTCTACGGCGGTTTCCTTGAGTCTCGGCAATCGTGCGCCACATAGT
>CALJLD010000278.1 GCA_937982665.1 uncultured Planctomycetales bacterium | reverse complement strand
ATTCGCCAGCGACAACTCCACCTGCCGACCAAGATCGTCTTCGGCCTGCGTGACGATTGCGGTTGCCGGGAACTTGAGTTCCGCCAGATGGGCAATCATCCGTCGTGTTGTTGACTTACCGATTGGACCAGCGATGGCCACGACCTCGCCGGCGAACTGCTTCCGCTTCCAAGCGGCGAATGTCCGCAGGGCCTCGGAGACATCCGCAACAATGATCTGCCAGCCAGAGTCCGGAAAGTCGGTCGCGCAGCTCGTCACTACGCCGCGCCCTGAGATGACTTTGTGATCTGTCGCAGTAGCACGAGCGCCATCCAGATCCCAACAGACAGCACCATCCGCGTGCGTATGCTGAGAAAGTGCAAGCGTGATGCTCTTCCCGACCGATAGGCTTGCCGTGTCAGCAGGCCCACTCAGCTCGCCGCCGATCAGCTCGGCAAGTTGTCCGACATTCAGATGCATGCAAGTTGTTCGTCAAGGTGTGGGGTGTTTAGCGCGTTGGCACGACTGTGGTTCATGCGGCCGCGCGAAACGGCGCCGGGGCCGGTGTGATTTCGTCGAGAATTCGTCGGGCGATTTCGCGATCATCGCGCGCCGCCAACTTCGGATCTTGATCGGCAAGAATCGAAGCGTCCCGACCAGCGATCAGCACGCAATCGCCTTCCTGGGCCAGGGAAAGGCCAGCCCGAATCGCATCTTCGCGCTCATGAATCGCCCAAGGCTTGGCGATGCCGCGGAAGCCATCCACGATGTCGTCAATGATGTCTTGCGGTTCTTCGTCGCGTGAGTTGGTCGATGTCACGATCGATAGGTCCGCGAACTTCTCCACAACGCGCCCCAGCAACGGTCGGGCGAAACGGTCATCCACGCCACCATCAGAACCAAAGATACAGATCACGCGACCAGTTGTGCATTCGTGCAATGCCTTCATGGTCGCTTCCATCGTGTTGGCATTGCTTGCCGCATCGACGTAGACGTGGAAGTTTTGCCCTCGGTCAACGCGTTGCAATCGACTGGAAATCACTTCGACGCGCTCCAGTCCACGCACGATATCGATGGGATCCAATCCGTAGCCCAATGCGATGGCCGCGGCCAACAGACAATTGCGAATGTTATGCGTGCCAATCAGCCGTGTTCGAACCGGAATGGTCTCGCTTCCGGCGCACAGCAGGAACGTTTGATCGTAGGGCGTTTGTTCGATGATTTCCGCAGTGACTTCCGCCTGACTGGAAATGCCAATGGTTAGAGTGGGATGCTGCAGCTTGTCCAACAAAGATTGGCAGCCGCCATCATCCGCGTTCACGGCCATCAGCCCATGCGAGGGCATCAGGCGAGCAATCTGTTGCTCCATCTCCTCGATGCGATCGGCAGGCGCATCGAACCGCCAATCATTGGGCTGCAAACTCGTCAGGCACAAACTATCGAACTGCACATCCGCCAGGTGTGTGGAACGTAGTACTTCCGGAGAAATCTCAACAACTGCGTGTGAGCAGCCATTGGATTCCATGCGAGCAAGCCATGGCGCCAATGCCTGCGGCGCAAGCGTTGGGGAAATGGCGCCTGTTGTGTGTTCGCCGTCAAACCAGGCCAGTGTGGACATCACGCCAGTGGGCAATCCCCCCACACCCAAGATGCTGGCAAGCAGGCAACTTGTTGTTGTTTTGCCGTGCGCGCCGGTCACGCCAACAACTTTCAATCGCTCGCTGGGGCGTCCGGCCAAGGCCTGACAAATTCGCGAGAGCGCCGCCTGAGGATCCGCCACGCGAAACGTGGGGATGTTGACTTCAAATGCATCGCCCTCGCACGCGAGCCGTTCGTCATCCTCACACGTGATGATTGCTCCCACGCCACGGGCAAGCGCGGCTTGGAGCTTGCTGCGTGACAGTCGCCCCACGGCCACAAACACGTCACCGGGACGACACGCCGACGCATCAGTGCTGCATCCGGTGATCCGCGCATCGCGTTCACCCCAATCCAGCGCGTCTGGCAACAACTCGCGAAGGCTAAGACCGTTCAGCGGAACAGAAGGGTGCCACATTCGCGTATGAGCCTCCTTGCTCATTCAGGTCAGGCGCTGCGGCAGCGATGGCTTCATGCCATCAACGCTTGCGAAACCTCGCACGCTGGCCGCGGCCCATTTGCGGGCCGGGATTCTGACGAATTCCGCCAGACTGTCAAGGTGAAAGGCAACCGACAAATCCTTTCGGGTGTGCAGCCTGCATGCGCGCAAGAAAAAAAGCCGTCCAAATTGGACGGCTTTCTGATCAATTGAATGTTCCTGCAGGCCTTCTTCTCAGGGCTTGCTTCAGCACCTGAGTCGACCCAATGGATCAGGCCAGGAAAACGCCATTCTGCGAAGAGTTGGCGACATCCAAAGCAGCGCGGAGTTGCGTTTCCGTAGCGGAATAATCCCAGCCGTAGCCGCTCATGACGACAGCCAGCATGATGATGGCAATCAGCACAAACAGCAGCGCCAGCCCGAGCATGGCTGTGTAAATATCCGAGGTGGGCTTGGCGACCATCACGCCTTGCATGGCGCCTGGTTGCTGTCCAAATCCTTGTTGACCAAATGGCTGTGACATGAGTGCCTCGTCAAACTCTTAACGTATGAGATTGGTGTGCGGAGCGTGGTAGCAAACGTGCTTACGGAGTGGCAAGTGTCGCCACGCGGTCACCAATGGCAACTCGAGCACCTTGGCGGAATTCTGGAATGATCTGCGCGACGGCCTTATCAGACTCGGTGGATTTCACTTCCACTTTGCCCAACCATTTGGGCTCGCCCAAACCATCGGAGTAACGGTAAACGTCCAACACCTTGCCGATTTGCAGTCCGTCATCGGAACCAATCGAAAGTTGGACAAAGCTCTCATCAATCGCGGTGATGACGCCTTCAACCTGAATCTGGCCATCCAGCTGGATGTTGTTATCGGCCAAAGCCTGGCGGTGCCGGTTGAGGTCCACGGCGATTTGTTCGTTGCGTTTTGTCAATTGGTCAACCTTGCGGTTGGCCTCGGCGAGATCATCCTGATACTCTTCGACTTGCGCTTGGAAGTCGTTGCGTTGCTTTTGGGCATCGTTCAGGATTGTGCGAACTTGAGTCAACTCTTGTGAGTTGGTTGCAAGTTGCTGGCTGAGCATATCCACTTGAGCCACCGCTTCACGCTGTTGCTGCTCGGCAGATTCCAGGTCACTGCGGAGCTGGTTGTAATCAGCCAAGGTCGAATCGGCACGAGATTGACTGGCGGCCAACCATTGCGAGCGCTCGGCCATTTGCAAGGCGTGCCGCTCTTCCAATTCCGTGATGCGACGATTCAACTCTTGAATCTCGGCGGACTTGTCATTGACTTCCTTTCGCAGACCTTGCTGTGGATCCATCACAACGTCGCGCCAGTTCTTCTGCGTCGCAAACACCATGAACGTGCCCGTCATGAAGACGACACTGAAGAGGAAAATCAAGAAGACCAAAATCTTGCCGACGAAGTTCATTTTGAACCCTTCAAGGTGAGGTGTTCAGAAGACGGTTTTTTGGGAGACCGTGTATTCAGAAAGACGTTGTTTTTAGGCGGAAATGGCACCAAGCCATGCGCGGAGGATGCGCCAGTTGGAATTGTTTGCAAAGCACCAGCAAGCTTGATTTGCCAAGCTCATTCTGCCGGCTAAGCGGAGAAATGACTCGCCTCAGTATAGGCAGCGCCAAAAACGGGTGTCAATCAAAAACACCCAGCGGATTTTGCTACAAATCACCGTGATTTCCGGGCTTCTGGCGTGGGCATCCACGTGTGCCGAAGGTGCCAATTCGCCCGATTCAAGCTATGCCGATTGGAGGGGTTTTGCGGGCAACGGGGACCTTGATTGGCGATCGCCATTGGCAGCTCTTGGCCGTTACGCCGCAGGACTGTCATCGCTCGGCTGCTTGTCGCCCAGCAGGCGTTTCCCTATGCCTGCCATTGCCGCAACACAACTGAGCGTCAGGCATACCCAGGCAAGCCAGGGTCCGTTCCGCAGGTACCAACTTTGGCGAGGGTCCGGCGAAACGTCCCGCACAATCACTGCGTCACCGCGTTTGGGGCCCCGCTCCAGGACGTTGCCGTTACCGTCAATCACGGCCGAGATGCCGGTATTCGCTGCCACGAGAAACGGCTTACGGCACTCCACCGCCCGAAACTTGGCGCAGATCAGATGCAGATCCAGTTCGCTGGAACCCCAGAACCAGCCATCATTTGTGACGTTGACCAGCAGGTCTGGCTCGGTGGAAGACTGCCGCAATTGCACCACCGCGTTACGGATGTGATGCGATTGGATGCTCTCGAAACAAATGCTGGGCGAGAACGTGACCCCATCAACTTCAAACAGCTGCGGGGCGGCGCCTTCCTCAATCCCTCCCGAGAGTGGCAAGAAGTTGTAGACCCACGGAACGTAACGGGCCAGGGGCACATACTCGCCAAAGGGGACCGCGTGCATCTTATCGTAGATCGCAAAGGGAGCAGCTTGGGCCCCAACTTCGGCCGGATTGAGCTGGGCAAAAACGGCCGAGTTGTATTTTTCCATTCCGCTTGATGTGTAGTGCACCCGGGGCAATCCGGCGAGAAATGCCGCCTGACCATAGCTATTCAACTGGGCTTCCAAGCTGGCCCGGAATTCCGATTGTTGGTGGAATTCCAGTTGCTGCCGGAAACCCGCCTCAGAGTCAAACTCCGGTGGCACGGTCGCATCTGGCTCGGCAGTCACATGCGGGATGCGGAACATTGATTCCGGCCAGACCACCAGGTCAATCGGCTCGCTAGAGTTGAACACGGCTTGTTTGGTCAACCGGTCGTAGGTCGCCATGATGTCCTGATCGCGACCTTCGATGACGCGGAATTCCGTATCGAACGAAGATTGGATCAAAGCGACGCGGAGCGACCGATCCGGGTCAACGCCCTTCTGGCTTGTCCGCCAACCGCCATAAGCCAAGACGCCGGCCACTGTTGCTGCCGCGGGAATCAACGGCCACCAGGTCCATGACGTTTGTTGCTTATCAGTCCGGTCGACTGCTAGCGGCAGCATTCTCGCCACGCTTGCACAAACGAGCATCACCACAAAGCTGACCGCGAACGATCCCCCCATATCAGCGATTTGAATCAGCCAATTCCAATGATGCTGGCTGTGGCCAAGCTCTGCCATGGAAAAGCCTGTCAGCATGTACGCTCGGATGAATTCCATTGCCGTCCAAATCACAGGCGCGGCCAACACCACCGAGACGCGCCACTGATGCACAAGCACCCGAGCCAGGCCAACAAACAACGGAATGTAGAACGCAAAGTAGAAGCAAAGCGCCACCCAGCCGACGCTGGTCCCCCAATGCGGCAGCCGCAACCAATGCAGCACACCCATCCAGAAAGCAAAGCCGGAAAGCCAAATCGTGGGATAAGGACGTTTCCAGAAGGCGACTAACCTGGCCAACCGCGAACGCTTCTCTTGGTTCTTTTCAACCAATGGAGCAGCCAACTCGGACTTGCGAATCAACCACACCCATCCCATTGGCGCAAGCCAAGCGAGCGGCCAAATTCCCACTGGCGGAAATGACAAGAAGAGCAACACGGCGCTGGTCGTACCAAGTGCCGTGGTTGAGTTTGTGAATCGTTGCCAAAAGCCTTGCAGTTGCGGGTCTTGTTGGGAGTCTTGCTTGTCGACTTTGCGGTGACTCGCCCGCTTGTTCGACTCGTCCGCCTGGGTTGAGGACTTGCGTTTTCGTTTTGGCGAGTTGCGAGTAGACACGCTCATAAATCAGCTGGCTGGGGTACGGACGGCAACTAGCGCAAATACAAGGAATTACGCAGGTTGGCTTGATTGGCAGGTTGAAGCCAAGGTACGGGCTTTGCCGCAATTTGCCCAGGCGACGTTCTGGTCGTGGCCGATGCGAGAGACGTCTAAGGCCTGTTATCGAGCAACAAGACGGGGACCTCTTCTCCTGCCTTGTAGTCGCGAGCCTCTACCGGGAATTGGACAAGGACGTCCGCACCAGCCAGTCCGCGCAAGTCGGCGGAACCCAGCCATGCAAGCACCCGAACCTGGTCCTTGCCTGAGCTCCGTTCTCGTTTGCCAGGCAGAAACGCCGGTCGGCCACCTGCATGCGAGAAAGACGCCGCCAACGGTAACCTCGGCGAAGCTGGCAGCACTTCACGCAGTCCCATGCGCTTGTTAATCGCCGGTCGCACAAACAGCTCAAAGCAGACAAAGCTGCTGACAGGATTGCCTGGCAAACCAAAGACAAGCGTGCGATCACCTTCCGCGCCTTGCCTGTCTCTGTGTTGTCTCTCCGCAATGCCAAACCACAGCGGCTTGCCAGGCTTGAGCTTGACCTTGTGAAACACCTCGCGAACACCCAAGGACTTGAGGACGCCAGGCACCAGATCAAGATCACCGGCCGAGACTCCGCCGGAGAGCAGCAAGATCTCCGCTTCCAGACCGCGCTCGATCGCCTGACGTAATTCGTCTTCACGGTCGCGGGCAATGCCCAACTCCTGGGGAATGGCGGCCGCGGAACGGATTTGCGCCGCCAACATCGGTCCGTTGGAATTGCGGATCTGGCCGGCTTCCGGTTGCGCGACAAATGGCACCAGCTCGTTGCCGGTCGACAGCGCCGTGACCGTGGGAGGCTGCGCGACGGACACTTCCGCTTGCCCTAGCTCGGCGAGCAAGCCAATCACCGAAGGTGTGATGGGGGTTCCCGGCGATAAGATGGTCTCGCCAACTTTCATCACCTCGCCAAGGCGAAGGACGTTCTGCCCTGGCCGGAACTTTGGCAACGTCAGCAACACGCTGGGTCGTCCGGCACTGGCTGGACCTTGCGTGGACTGCTCCAACATCACCACGCTATCCGCACCATCAGGCAACGGAGCGCCGGTCATGATTCGCGCGGCCACCCCTTCGGATAGGGCGAGCTTCGGCCAATCACCAGCGGTGATTTCCTCCTGCACAACAAGTTGAATTTCGGCCGGAGCACCGTCTTGGCCTGAGCTGGTTTGCACGTCCTCGGACCGAACCGCAAAACCATCCATGAGCGCCTTGTGATAAGGCGGCGAATTCACAGTGCTGGTGACGGAGTGCGAAAGGACCAAACCTTGCGCAGCGGACAGCGGCAAAGTGACCGAAGGCGCCGGTTGCACCTGTTCCAATATCGCCTGTCGGGCTTCCGAAACGGAAAGCATGTTCCAACCTTTTCGCCAGAGATGTTCTTACGCCGGCGGTGGATGCCCGTTGGTTGGTGGATGCTGACCGTTGGCCTTGGCCAAAGCCAGCTCAATGCGATCAAGCTCCTGGTTGAGCTTTGTCGCTTCGGCTGGTGCGAGCTGTTTCGCCCCGAACCGCACACGATAAAAAGCGTCAACCACGAACTTGGGGATGGCGGCCAATACGCGCGTGGCAGAGTCCGCCGACAGTTGGCCTCCAATCGCCATGGCGAATTCTCGCTGCGTTTGCGCTTCTTCGCGCAAAATCCGCCGTTCGGCCATGATCTTTTCAAAGCGACGATAAAACTCAACTTGAGCTTTCGCCGCATAACGTTGTTTCCTACTCTCGGAACCCCGCGCTCGCAGCCATCTGACTGTATTGATGAACAGACGGATTGTCCCGTACAAGAACAACGGCAGGATCATCAGCGTGACAATCAAGCGAAGATTGAAGAACCCGGCGACAGTCCATTCACCGGAAATTGCGAGCTTGATCTCATCGATGAAGTCACGCCATGCGGCGGCGTTGAAGATCTCGCTGTAGACGTCCTCGGACTGGTTGTCTTTGTTCATTCCCAGCACATACGAACTCCACATATGCTGGATGTAGTCCGAGAACTGCCGAAAGTTACTCCACATACTCGCTTGGACCGCCGCCGCTGGAGTGGGGTCAAGCACCATCCATTTCTTGGGCGGAGTGCCGGAACCGGTATAGTCCGGGTCATCCACCATCGCTTCCACCCAGACGTGCGCGTGCAACTGGCGAACCTGGTAGAACTGGCCGAGCGTATTCCAATCGCCGCCTTTGTAGCCATTGACCATGCGAGCGGGGATGCCTTGGCTGCGAAGCATCAGCGTCAACGCCGTGGCAAAATACTCGCAGTGACCCTGAGGATTATTGGCGATGAAGTCCTCAATAGGATCAATGCTGCGGTCACGGTCCGGGGCTTGAAGCGTATACCGAAACTGGCCGCTGTCCTTCAAATAACGCACCAGCGCGCGCGATTTGGCGATGTTGTCTGAGCTTCCGTCCGAAGGCATCGCCGCAATCACGGCATCCGCAGCCGCCTTGAGCCGAGGTAGCTCTTCGCTTGGATACTCGAGCAGCTCACCAAGCGTAGGGGTATCTCCATTTTGGATCTCAATGAACTCCTTCAAGCGGCCATTGAGGATCCCGGTCGTGCGAGTTGTGTAAACGAGTTGCCGGGAGTTGTCGTCCTCACGGACCATCGCGCGATGTCCGGCATCCCATTTAACGTTGTCATGGTTGTCCTCGCCGTACGCGTGATAGACGGGGTAAACACCAAACAGATAGCGATGGTTATCCGGGACGATGGTGACTTCTTGAATCAGGTATTGCGCCGTGGGCACATCACGGTCCAGCCGACGTAGCAGATTATTGCGTCCAGAACCGGCACGCTTCCATTTCCTGTTCTCATATTGCGAGTAGGACACACCGCGCAGCAAGGGCGACTGCCCACCCTGCAACTGCACTGGCGTGCCCGTCGGTGTGCGAAAGCTCACTCGCATCACTTCTTCCGTGTTTTCCAAGGAGATGCCGAACTCACCCAGGGCGACTTCTTCACTAAACCCCACGGAGTTGAGCCCTGCGGCATCGCCGGCCACAAAGCCAGCATCGGCATAGGGTCGCGGTAGAATCGTGAAGATGACCGGCACCAAGACCAGCGTCAGAAAACACAGCCAGGCCCAATGCTTCTGAAATCCGTGATACTCGTTGCGCTCCGCCTTGCGTGAAAGTCGGGCGGAAAACTCGGCCGGCTGTGTCGCCAGTACCCACCGCAAACGCTCCTGGCCCGACGCGGTTTCCGCAAAAGCCGGCAACGGCTCCGATACCAGATTGTTTGCATTCTGGGCCTTCTTGACGCGGCGACGCAAAGGCTTTCCGCGAGTGGCCTCAAAACACTCGCGGCGATACGTCAGTTGAATGACCATTCGCGAGGCCAGTAACATATAAACGATCAGCAGGAACGCCAGATAGAAATGGTTGATCAACACGGACGCCACGCAAACCTGCAGCAGCGAAAGCAGCAGCATCATCCAATACGTGTGAGGGCTCCGCTCCCGGAAGAACAGCACAAACTGCGCATACACCAGTAAGTTCGCCATGGCGATCAACCGCAATTCGGTCTGCGCAATCTCAAAGTTCCAAAGAGCAACCACCAACGCCGCCAGCGCTACCAGGTTGCCCCAAAAAGTGTTCAAGTGTTTGCCGTAGAACTCTTTCAGCACAAACCCTGCGCCGCAAAACACAACGGCTAACACTGGCAACATTCCGTCACGCTCGCCAACGCCCAAAACCACAACAGCAAACACGCACGTCAACAAAGCGGTCACGTGCAAAGAGCGGCTCGTTCTCATGGCTCACACTCCTCTATGTTCGCTCTTGAAAGACAACTCTCTGTTGACAGTTTCTGGGTTACGCAGTTGCCGGGCCATAGTGCTGCTACGATGCTCTTACGACTTTCCGGAAACGACACGCCTGTGCTTCTTTCCGCGGCCACGCTGCTGCTCTTGAAGCTGTTTGCTGGCAAATCCAGAATCGGGAAGTTGCAGCGTTGATTGCTGATCGTCATCAATCGAATGCGGTGGCTCAAACAGTTGGCTGAATTCTGGCCGAGCGCAATTGACATACGTCACGCGGCGCCGCCAATCATCCCGCATGGAACTGCTGCCGACATCCGCAAAACGTTCCACATCATTCAGGTCATTATAGCGAGTGCTGATGACCACAATTTCTCCCTGCCGTGCCGCCGGCTGTCCCACGCCTTTGCTTAGCAACTCCGGCAAATGGTCCTCGCGAGAACATCGCGCCAAGGCAAGATCCGTCAACGCTTCGCGAACCAGCCCATGCGAAGCAACCCCTCGGAGCGTCTTGGGCTCGTGATGGTGCGTGGCCAAGACCAGGTTCCCCAAGCCGCGTTTGGCTTGCGTGGAAAGCAGCGTCGCGGCAAAGCTCACGGCTATCTCCACCGTCTCAAGGTCTTGCAACCGAGGATATTGGGGAATCCACAAGTCCAGCACAATCACCATGTCCAGATTGCGCTGTTGCTCAAACTGCCGCACAATCGGTTCCCCGCGGCGGGCCGTGGTCTTCCAATGGATCCAATTCTTGCTGTCACCGGAACGATATTCCCGCAAGCCATGGAACTCGGCCTCGACAACGCCCACCTGTTGCGCGACGCTGATCCCGCCTTGGAAGGAACGCTGCGAATTCTCCCGCCAGGCTCGGGTGAGTTTGCCCAACCGCGGGTGCACGATAATCGTCTGCGGCAACCGGTAACGAAAGCTGCGCTTGATCAGCCCTAGCGGAAAACGGGTGGAAACTTGCAGCGGTCCCAGTCGATATTCGCCGCGCTGCGTGAGCCTGCCTTCGTACGATTCCCGCACGGTCTCGCCGGGTTTGATTCGTGAAAAGACCGTCGAAGCCTCGATCGGTCGGGCGGCAATCAGTCGCCGGCTCTCGTCAGGATTTACCAAGCGCAAGATATCCGTGGCCACAACCACCCAACTGTTGCGACGATCGCGCTCGTTGGTGCATTCAATGTCGATGACAATCCGATCGCCAGCGGAACAGAATTCCGGGGCCAGGCGGCGAAACGAAAGCTTCTTCAGCGAGCTGCGTACAAAGTACAGGTTCCACAACAGCGGTACGGCCAAACCTGAGAAGATCAGCAGCAGCAAATTGATCTGGCGGATCAAAGCGGCCACAAGCAAGAAGGCCATGATGACCAGCTGATACGCTCCTTCTTTGCACAGCCGCGTTCGAAATCGACTGGCGCGGGATCGCCGTCGCTTGCGTTTGCTTAGCTCTTGTTCGGCCATGCGAGTCCTTTTGGCTGCTGCTCTCAAAGTGGCCGTAGCGAGTGGCCGCGACCGCACGCACGGCCACGCAAAATTGCCTTAAGCTGGGACCGGCACGTCATCGACAATTCGTTGAATGACCGTCTCCGCGGTGTCGCGTTGCCCATCATGCATGAAGGCTTTGGTAATCACGCGATGCGCCAATGCGGAGGTTGCCAGATTCTTCACATCATCCGGCACCACGTAGTCGCGACCTTCCACCAAGGCCAACGCTTGGGCCGCGCGATACAAGCACAATGTGCCCCGCGTGCTGAGCCCCACGTGCAACTCATCGGAGTTTCGCGTGGCTTCCGCAATATCCAGCAAGTAGTCGTAGATGGAGTCATCCACGCGAACGTCGCGCACAGCTTGTTGCAACTCCAACACGTTCTCGCAAGTCAGCGACGGCTTCAACTGCTCAACAGGTTCGCCTTCTCGATGCGACACCAAGACCTGGCGTTCATCCTCGCGGCGCGGATAGCCAACTTTTGTTCGCAGCAAGAAGCGATCAAGCTGGCTTTCCGGCAGAGGATACGTGCCTTCAAACTCAAATGGGTTTTGCGTGGCGATGACAATAAACGGGTTCGGCAACGGGTGGGTGTGCCCATCGACGGAAACCTGGCGATCGCTCATCGCTTCCAACAGCGCGCTTTGCGTTCGCGGCGTCGTCCGGTTGATCTCGTCCGCCAACACGATGTTGGCAAAGATCGGCCCGTGATTGAAGACAAACTCATGCGTCTGCGTGTTGAAGATGCTGGTGCCCACAATATCACTGGGCAGCAAATCCGGCGTGAACTGGATCCGGGCAAACTCGCCGTTGATCGAATGTGCCAACGCCTTGCCGATCAGCGTCTTGCCAACGCCGGGAACGTCCTCCAGCAAAATGTGCTCCCCGGCAAGCAACGCCACCACACACAACCGCACAACCTCAGGCTTGCCCAAGACGACTCGCGTCATGTTGGACTCAAGTTCAGCGACAAGAGTCTGAACATTTGTAGACATTCGCAGCAACTCCGAGGTTGTCTTGATAGAAGGTGTTGATCGACAGCTGACTAACGCTTGCTCAGTGGTCGCATGTTCGATTATGCAACAACTGCGACATGAAACACTGGGTCAGTGCAAACGGCGATCATGCATGTGCTTGGGGAGGTGAAAAATGATGTCCATTTGTAACCAGCCGTGGCACAACGATTGCTGCCTTGGCAATTCACACGGACCTCATTGGGGAGATGGGGTTCTTAGTTGATTTTCACTTGTCATGCTCAAATGCGCCGTGAATTGCGCTACGTTGCCCGCTAACCAAGGAATCACATGGCAAGAAATGATCGAGAAATCTGTCCCTGCAATGAAGAAGCGGACCCTGACGGCCATATGACTTGTTTAGTTCTCCACATCGTAAACGCGCCGAATATCGGGAGTCCAGCCATTAGGCCAAATCCGGACCGCCCCGTTTGAGCGCACCACGCTTTGTTATTGAGCGCATGCTCCCGCCCCAACCCCAGATCACTTGCCAAGATACGCAATCTTTCCACGAATTGTTCTGTGCAAACCCAGGACATGCACCCAAGGACTGTTGCCAGGAAGGAAGCTGCCAGGACAAAGCCAGTTCCCAGTCCATTGGTCCCGTCGCCAGCCGCTATCGCCGTATTCTCGGGTAACCCAGTTCGCTCCCGCTACAATAAACTGATTGGTTCTCCTCACGAGGAAGAAACACGTGTTCGCCTGAGAACAATCACCGGTTAGACAACTCCCAAGCACGTCGGTCGTACAACTGCTCGCACCTTGCGGATATGCGCCCACCTGACGAACAAACCAGCACCCACTCGTCCAGCGAGGGAGACTCCGGATCCCTGTCGCCAGGCCGCATTTGGCTCAATGGCGATGTGCTGGCGTGTGCATGTCCCGATTGCCAGTCGCCAATGTCGATTCGACTCTGGTTGATGGTGGCTGACTGCTGGGTTTGCGGGGCAAGTATTGAACTGACGGAAGAGCAAGAGCAGGAAGCCTTGCGGTTGCTTGAAGAGCAGCAAGCGACCGAAGAAGCGCCGGCACCGGAACCCAAGACGGAACAAACTTCGCCAACGCCAAAACCTGCGCCGCCAAGTAAGAAACCGCAGGCAGCCCCCAAGAAGAAACGTCGACGGGTCACCGAGAAAAAGGTCCCAGTCGCGAAGAAGCCCCCCGCAAAGAAAACCGCGAAGAAATCGGACAAGCGTCCATTCTTCGGCAAGCGTGACCCTCAAGTCGAACGAACCGGCATACCTGCCGCGCTCAAGCCCAGTCGCGTGCGACAACACCTCAAGGATGTCCATTCCCTTGGCGAGGTGCGGTTGTGGTTTCGGGATGTCTTTCGCGATTTGCCAGCTTGGCTGATCAGCGCGGTGGTCAACCTGCTGATCCTGTTGATCTTGGCGATGTTGTTCATTGACCAGTACCGTGACGGTCCGCGCGAGCTCATCCTCTCAACAAACGTTTCCACGGAAGATGCGCCAGGCGACCTCGACGGCGGTGACGAGCCCGATCCGGTAGAGTTCGATACCACTGGCACGGATGAACCGGCGGATGCCGTTGTGCCGGAACCGGAGCCGCCGATGGACGCGTTCAACAAACCGCCCATCGATCCCGGCGAACTCTTAGGCGATCGCTCACGACCTGATCCTCCGCCAGATCGGGGAGTCAATCCTGGCATCGCCACCGGCGCGCACATCTTGAAGGGGCGAGATCCCAGCGCTCGCGCGCAGCGCGTTCTGAGAGAAGGCGGAACCATCGCCAGCGAAGCGGCCGTCGCCCGAGGTTTGATCTGGCTTGCCAAACATCAAAACGCCAATGGCAGTTGGAGCTTGGATGAGTTCGATCATGCTGGCGATTGCGACGAGCGCTGCGCGGACACCGGCGGTCACAGCAACACGGCCGGCACAGCCTTGGCTTTGTTGCCGTTTCTAGGCGCGGGGCAAACACATTTGGCTGGCCAATACCGTGCCGAAGTCAAAGCAGGGCTGGAATGGCTGATCCGCGCTCAAGAATCTGATGGTGACTTGCGCGGCCGCGGCATTGGCAACATGTATGCCCACGCGCAATGTGCGATTGTGCTTTGCGAAGCGTTCGCTTTGACCAGGGATGAATCGCTGCGCGAACCGGCGCAGAAAGCCATCGACTTCATCGTCGATGCTCAACACCACAGAGGCGGCTGGCGTTACTCGCCGGGCTCGCCTGGCGATACCAGTGTTGTTGGTTGGCAATTGATGGCGCTTCGCAGCGCGCAGATGGCCTATCTCAACGTTCCCACCAGCGCTTTCGAGAAAGCCAACAACTTTCTTGATGATGTCGAGCACCGCCGACGCGATGGCCAATACTCGTACCAGCCTGGCGGACGCCCCACGGCAGCCATGACCGCCGAAGCCCTGCTCTGCCGACAGTACTACGGCTGGCCCCGCAGTCACAAGGGACTGCTCGCCGGCTGCAATGAGTTGCTTGATGAGCACATGCCGCGGAAACGCACGCTAAACATTTACTACGTCTATTACGCCACGCAGGTCATGCACCACATGCAAGGCGATTATTTCACCGAATGGAACGACACCGTTCGCGATATGCTTGTCGACCTGCAGGAAACACGCGGACACCAAGCCGGCAGCTGGACGCCAATCCGCGGCGCTCGCTTCCGCGATTCTTCCGGAGGGCGACTCTACTGGACATCGCTCTCAATCTGTTGCTTGGAAGTCTACTACCGCCACATGCCGCTCTATGAATCGCACGCGGTGGGCGATGAGTGAGAGCGAAGGGGCTGGAGGCGAGAGACTAGAGGTCAAAGGCTAGAGGCTAAGACGATGGAGTGCGTCGCCAATCGTTGTAGCCAACCCAGCGCGGCGAAACCTTCACAAACGGGTAGCCGAGTTTGCTTGCAAACTTGGCGAAGCAAGAGGCAGATTCGCCTAAGCGCGAGTGCAGCATTCCCTACTCTGCATCCCGATGCACAGTTGCCGGGGAGAATGCCGGCAGGCATACAGCCATGTACGTGGCACCGCCGGGCTCTGGCGTGCTGTAGCGGACCCACTCGCCGGGCTCGGCGACAAACGCCTGACCCGCACGAACAATGATCGTACCCGATTCACTTTCGACATGGACCGCGCCAGACAAGACGACGGTGAATTCTTGAAAGTCGGGCCGCTGCCCTGGCTCAACCCAACCCTCAGGCGATGTCATCCGCGCGATGCTGACTTGCGGATGATGCGAGTTCACCAGGCCGATGAATTCTTCGATCTGCTTGGGCTTGTTGCCGGCCGCCTGAATGATCTTCGGGGCGTCAATGAGCGTGGCCATGAGTATCGACTATTGTCAGTCCATGCAAAAGTCAGAGAAAGCCTCGATGACTTCGGCCAGGTCCGTGGTAATGTTCACCGGCTCATCGGCAAAGTCTTGCAACCACGCCATGCCCAACTCATGCGCTTTCGCCAAGGCTGGCAAAATCTCCGCCAGAGAGCGAGTGACCATTGCCGGGGCGGGAGCGCCGGTACGCGGGCTGTGATCTACAAAGTTGTGCAACTGGACCGCCGACATAACTGGCCTTCCGAGAGTTGGGGGCGGCTCCGCAGCCCAGACTGCAATCAGCCCGGCAACGTTGCCATTTGTTTCGACGCTGCCGTTTATCGGAATCACAAATGTGAAACTTTGACGATATTTGAACTTTAGCCTACGCGCAGGCTTTGCCAGCAAACGCATTCCGGGCAATCGCCTTAATCGCGCTAATCCTCCCGAATTCGCTCTTCGGCAATAGCTTCGCGCGTCCTGGGAGTCTAGATTTCTCATATTCCTGTATGTCCACGGCCACGACTGACTTCGCCTTAGCTCGCTGTTGAGGGAGCCCATCACGTGAGAAACTCGTCCTTCCTGAACTTCCCACGTCGGCTCGCATGTCGACTTTTCGCGGTTGTGATGACAGCCGGCTGCCTGCTCACCGCGGTGGTTCCATGTTCTGCTCAGCTCTCCAGCCAAGGCTTGGATTGGCTGCTACCAGCGCCAGAAGTCAATGCGGACTCCAAGATTCCCACCATGCAGGATGTGTTGGGATACGACTGGGGACACGATGTCTCCAGCCATGCGCAAATTGCGCGATACGTGCAGGCGTTGGCAGAGGCTGCTCCTGAGCGAACGCATCTGTACCAATACGGCGAAACCTACGAAGGCCGCGCTCTCTATCACCTGGTGGTTTCGTCCGCGGACAACATCGCCAATCTGGAAGGACTGCGCGAACAGAATCTGCGCTTGGCGGATCCGCGACGAACGGATCCCGCATCCGCTGCCGAGATTGCCTCAACCGCGCCGGCGATTGTCCTTCTTCAAGCAACCGTGCACGGCAATGAGATCTCGCCTTCTGACGCCGCGCTGTTGACCGCTTATCACTTGCTGGCGGACAAGCGCAGACAAACAAAAGAGCTGCTGGCTAACACCATTGTCATTATCGATCCCGTGCAAAACGCCGATGGCCGTGACCGCTTCGTCAACGGGTATCGCAAAGCTCGGGGTGTGTTCCCTTCGGCGGAGCCGTTCTCCATGGAGCATGATGAACCTTGGCCTGGCGGGCGTACCAATCATTACTACTTCGACATGAACCGCGACTGGTTCTTACAAACGCAACGCGAGTCCGCCGACAAGGTCGCCGCCTATCTCAACTGGCAACCGCACGTCACCGTGGACAACCACGAGATGGGCTCTGACTCTTCGTTCTACTTTCCACCGCCGACGGACCCCATCAACAAGTACATCTTGCCGCGGCAGAAAGACTGGCTTGCCCAGTTCGGCCGACATCAGGCGAACTCTTTCGATCGGTATGGTTTTGCTTTCACCACGCGGGAAATGTTCGATTCGTTCTACCCCGGCTACGGAGAAAGCTGGCCAACATTGCAAGGTTCCATTGGCATGCTCTGGGAACAAGCCAGTTCGCGAGGCCTGGTGATCGAGCGTGACGATCAACGCAATCTGCACTATGCCGATGGCGTGCGTCACAACTACATCAGTGCGTTGGCCACTATCGAGACAGCATCGCGTAACCGTGAGCGGCTGTTGCTCGACTTCTACGAAGCGCGTCAAGACTCGATTCGCCTGGCGCGAACGAGCGACGTGAGCGACTTCTTCCTGCTGCAGGGTTCGCGTCCCGCCCGTGCCGCGCGGTTGGCTCAGTTGCTGATCGATAACGGAATTGACGTTTACCCTGTCGATCAAGAACTCAGCGTGCGAGGAAGTCTCGTCAGTGGCGACAAGATGGAGGATCGCGCGATCCCCGCTGGCAGTTACCGTGTGCCTGTCGCTCAGCCGGCCGGGCGTCTTGTGAGGTCGCTTCTGGATCGCGAAGTAAAGATGGACCGAGAGTTCGTTGACCGCCAGCTCGACCGCGCGAAACGCCATCTGGGCGACGAGATCTACGACGTGACCGCCTGGAGCTTACCGTTGGCTTTTGGCGTGTCGGCCGTGGCAGCCAGCGAAGTTTCCGCAACAGTGCCTGAAGATGCGGAGCCGCTTGCGGAAGCGAGTGTTACCAGCTCGCTGCCGCAGACCAAGCCGGACGTGGCATATCTCATTCCTGGCAATGATGACAATGTGCTCCGTGCGGTTGCCAGTTGGCTGCGAGCGGGCCTTCGCGTGCATGTTGCGGATCAGCCGTTTGTTGTCGATGGCGACGAATACGGCAAAGGAACGTTCATCCTCAAGGTTGCGGAGAACACCGGCGATGCCTTGCACGCTGCGGTGAAACATGCCGTGGAGAGCGAAGGCGTGAAAGTTGGCCTCGCGGACAGCGGTTACGTGGATCGCGGCGTCAGCTTCGGCGGTCCGGAAGTTCGCTGGCTGGAACCGCCGAAGATTGCGATGGCGATCGGTGAATCGCTCTCGCCGGACGTTGGGCATACCTGGTATCTCTTCGATCAGGTGTGGCGATATCCCACAACGCGGATGTCCGTCGATCAGCTGGCCGGCGTAGATCTGTCGCAATACAACGTTGTGGTTTTGCCGGCCGGTTCGTATTCCGCTTTCGGCGAAGCGGCGATCACGCGATTGCGAGACTGGCTGCGACGCGGCGGCACGCTCGTCACCATCGGTTCGGCCACACGCTGGGCAGCAAGTGATGACGTTGGTCTGCTCTCGCTGACGCGAAAAGAAAAAGTCAGCGATGATCCCGATGCCGACGAGGCAAACGCCAGCGAGGAAAACGGGCCGCAATATGCGGATCGCGTGACCGGTGCGTTTCTGCGAGCGGAAACTTACGACGATCACTTCGTGACGTTCGGGATGGATCGCAACGTCGAGATTCTTTTCAACAGCAGCCTGATCTTTGAGCCGATCTCCGCTGATGCCGGGCGAAATCTCGTCAGCTTTTCAGCGAATGACGAGAGTGTGGTTGCCGCTGGCTTCGTCTGGCCAGAAACGGTGAAGACGATCGCAGGCGCTCCTTACGTTGTCTACCAATCGCAAGGGCGAGGGCACGTCATCGGCTTCGCGGACAATCCTAACTTCCGGGCCATGAACCCCGCGGCGCAGCGCCTGTTCTGGAACGCGGTGTTCCTTGGCCCTGGCCATTAGCTGAGGGCGAAGGAACGCGCATTCCTGACAAGCGCTGCGGGCGATGATCGCACGCGCGTTTTGTTGTTTCCAAATTGCCAAAGAGCGAAACGGCAAATTCCCATGGAAGCTGCGCAGTGGGCAATGTGAGTTTTCAAAAAAATCTCGGCGCGCGGATCTCG
>CALJLD010000277.1 GCA_937982665.1 uncultured Planctomycetales bacterium | reverse complement strand
GGTGAACCGCATGAGATCGAATTGGCGGACGTTGTGACAGAGTTACTTCAACCGTTCCGCATATCTGACGAAGCCAGGCAGATGTATCCGCAATACTGCACGCCACGGTCTCTATGGTAGTCATGAGTCGGTAGTCATGAGTCAGGGACAAAAACCAACTGCACCAACAACTTCGCCGCGTTGGTATCAAGTGCGGCTGCGAAGCTTGTTGATCGGCGTCTCAACAATCGCCATCGTCCTGGCGGTGTTCGCTGTTTACATTCGCCCGTACCTGGCCCAAACATCGTTCCGCGCACAAATTACGGCCACCGGCGGCACGGTCGAAACACGGCCCGGTCCCAGCTGGCTGCAAGCGGTTCTTGGCAAGGACAAATGCCAGGACATAACGCTGGTGAACCTTGGAGACATCGATCCGGACGAACAACTCCTGGCGCGCGTCTCGGCGCTGCCTGAGCTTGAGATCCTTGTCCTCGGCGGCGAGGGCATTACGGATGACTCGCTGCGATACGTGCCAACATGCGAAACGCTGCAGGGCGTGATCTTTGATTCGACGTATGTGACGGAAGCGGCACTCGATCGCCTTCGCGCGCAGCGGCCAGGCGTGTACATCGGTCGCTGTGATCGGCGGATTGCGGATGACTTGCGCACTGCCGCCGGCCATATCGTTTATGACCAGACCGTTGAAGGGAATCCACCCGACCACATCAAGCAACGGCTGCACGCCGGCTACTTCGATCTCATTCGCGCGATCAACACCGAGCGAATAGGCGATTGGTTCCACTTCGGATCGAGGGAGATCGCGCAGCTCCCCCGCCTGTCCCAACTGGAAGTGCTGGAATTGGACGATTGGGATGCCATGATTCTTGGCGACTTCTTTGAGTCGGGGGACGGGATATACACGTCGATGCTTAAGACGGTCTTCAGCCTTCCACAACTGCGGCGATTGAAAGTCGTCGTCAAGGGGGATGGCTGGAAAGATCACGTCGTCACGGTCCCTCACTTGGAGGAATTGACGGTCTATCCCAGTGGGGAATGGGAACCGCTCACGGACGCTGACGTTTGCCTGTTGCTTGAGCACTACCCACAGCTCAAGAGCTTTTCCATGCCGTGGTCAGCGGTGACGGACCCAGGCACATGGCCGCAACGGGACCTGGAATCGCTCAACCTTTCGGATTCGCCCATCGATGATGAAGACTTGCGAACGATCGTCGCGCGTTTTCCAGGATTGCGCTCGCTGAATCTTGAGATGACCGAAGTGACCGACGCCGGAATTGTCCATTTGCAAGCGTTGGAGCATCTTGAGGAACTGCTGCTGGCCGGCACGCGTGTAACACACGCCAGCGGGGAAGCATTGCGCGGCCTTAGTAGCTTGCGGCGAATCTCCATTGGCATGCGACCGCCCGAACACGTGCATTTCTTTTCCTTTTCGCGCGAGTTTCAACCCAATCAGCAGGTCTTTGGAATCGACGCGGAACCGCGCGAGTTCGATCCGTCGGAATTAGAGCTCGCCACAGCACGAGAGGCCGAAACCCGCCAGCGGCTCGAACTACTGAATCCTTCCGCGTATATGTTGGGGCTGGGACCGTATGTCGATTACGGCGCGACGCCGATTGAGAGCCTCTTGCTGGACTCCCTTTGTTACCGCGATGACCGCGTCGTCGATTTTTCAGACACTTACCTGGATGACACAGGGCTGGCGCACTTGCGCGCGTTTCGCGATGTTGCCGAGTTGAATTTGCAAAACACCTGGCTGACTGACGCAGGCATGAGCGCACTCGCGCGTTTGAACACTCTGCGGATTCTCTCCCTGGCTGGCACGCGCGTAACTTCCACAGGGTTGGCAGAGTTAACTTCGTTGGAGAATTTGCAAAGTCTCACGCTGCCACCAGCCGTAGCCGGCGACTGCGTCGACATTCTGCTGAAGCTGCCCAGCTTGCGCTATGTTTGTTGCTCTAACGAACATTGGGCGTACTGGTCATCTCGCCGAAAGTACTTGACCAAAGAACTGACTGCCCAAGATGTGCAGCAATTCCGCAGGTTGGCGAAAGTCCTGTTCCCCCGCGCGGACCTGGACGGCGATGGCGTCTTACAAGAGAACGAAATCGACGCGATGCGTGGCGGGCTGGCGGATTTCCCAAGTGTACCAAGTACCAACGCTCGAAGTTTGAGGTATACGCGTGGCAAGGTTGATGAGTCAATCTTCTTGAGAGCGATGCTTGCCCACTGCCGGCTTTCCGCGCAAGCGGAGGAAGAGTTGCAGCGATCTCATTGACTGACCGTACGGTTGTGCCGAATCTGCCAATTATGCCGGCGCAAGCTCGATGCGTGAGAACATCAGTTGTTGAAAAACGGCAACAACAGCATGCTCTGCGTGGTACGTTTTCATGGTTTTGCGCAATCGATGCGCGCTCACGTCACCAGCCTGGCGTGAACTTTGTCAATCGTGACCAACGGAATGAACCGCCTGAGAACACAACCTGGCATTGCTTTGGCACTCGCGCTTGCCGTGATGTGGGTCGGCGGCTGCGCGCGGATGTGGGACACCACACAGGGCGTGCCGACATATGTCTCACCTCCTGGCCCGCTGCTGACCGGCGATGCGGCTCGCGATGTTCGAATTGTGGTCAATCCGGCTGAGCAGATTGTGCCCGTTGGAAGTGAAGTGGCATTGATTGCCAGTGTGTGCGTCGGCGGGCAAATGGCAACCAATCAGCCAGTCAGTTGGACGTTGCAAGGCGTCGGCGAACTGCGCGGAGCCGGAGGCTTTGGAACAGATGCCGGCATCGCCAACCCCACGCTTTGGCCGCAAGCAACCAGTGCCAACAATGGGCAAAGCGTCACTGTTCCGCAAAACTCCGTCGTGACACGCGGAACGCAGGACACTGGCGATGATTTTCTTGTCCAACAGGGTCAAACGTGGATGAGCCTGTCTTCGCAGCAGGAAGGAACTTCGATCATCGCCGCTTCCGCGCCGACATTACTCGATCCGACGTCGGGTCAGGCTGTCGCACGGGTGCATTGGGTTGATGCCCAATGGCAGTTTCCGCAATCGACCAATGCCGGATTGGGCGCGCGAGTCCCTCTGATGACAACGGTCACGCAACCCAGCACAGGCGCTCCGGCGCCGGGTTATCTCGTGCGATATGAAATCGTTGGCGGAACTGCCGCAGGCTTTTCGCCCGACGGTGCCACGGTTCGCGAGATCGTGACAGACAGTGGCGGTGCGGCCACGGTGGATTTGGTGCAGACGCAGCCAACAATGGGGACAACGCAAGTCCAAGTTCAAGTGATTCGGGACATCGCTCAACCGGAGCCGCCCACCGGTGGGCAACCTTTGTCGCCCCGTGTGGTTCTTGGCCGGACAACGCTCAGCGTCAATTGGACTTCCGATGTCACGATCAATCTTGCGGGGCCAACGCAAGTCGCCCTAGGCGGAGAAGCGGACTATACGATTGATGTGGCCAACCCCGGCGATCAGCCGGTGGCCGGATCTCGCGTGACGCTGAATGTGCCCAACGATTGGACAATCGTTGGCACTGATCCGGTCGCAATGCAAACCGGCAACCAAATCGCGTTTGATCTGGGCGACTTGCCAGCCGGGGGAACCCGCAACCTCGCGGTGAGGTTTAGAATTGCCTCGAATCGGTCGGTCGAACTGTGCGCGGACTTAACCTCATCCGGCGGCGTGCAAGTTCGAGATTGTCTGCGAACGAACGTTGCCGCGGCGGCGTTGACGGTCAGTATGAGACGGACGCAACCGTTGGGTGCGGTCCGTGTGGGTGACCAGGTCACGTGGACAATCAGCATTCGCAACAACGGCAACGCAGCCACACCCGAAGGTTTGGTGGCGACGGACGCTTATGACACGGCGCTTCAGCACGAGGTTGGCCAGAACCCGATCGCCAAAGACCTGGAATCCATCCCACCGGGCCAGAGCCTTGAATTCCCGGTCACCTTCACCGCTGTGGCCGAGGGTCGCGCCTGTCAGCATGTTACCGTCACTAACGAAGAGACCGGACAATTCTACGGCGAAACCCGCGACTGCGTGGACATCACTCGTGCCGCGGTGCCAGCGCGGCGCGAATTAGCCGTGCGCAAGACTGGCCCGTTGACTGCGAAAGTTGGTGATACGCCCACTTTCCAAATTGAAGTCACAAATATCGGCGAGGCCACCTTACGCAATGTCCGAGTTGTTGATTCGTACAGCACCGGGCTCCGGCCAATCCAGGCTTCGGAAGGCAACGAGTATTCCGAACCGGCGGGCGAGTACCGACTGACTTGGATTGTCGATCAACTTGGGCCAGGTGAGTTCGCCCGTTTTGACGTGCAATGCAATTGCGAACGGCAAGGCCAGCGCATCTGTGGCCGTGTGACCGTTCAGTCTGAAGATGGAACCAACGATGATGACGAGTTGTGTTTGGATGTTCGTCCGGATCAGCAACCCCTGACCGTTGCCATTTCTGAATTGACTGACCCCGTCAACGCAGGCACGGATGTCACTTACGACGTCACCATCAAGAATGACACCAATCTGGTTGAAGCTCAGGTGCAGCTGGATTTTGAGCTTGCCCCTGGCATGGTCATCAACGAGTTAGGCACCCGCAGCCCCCGCGGCGCTCGGGATTATCAACAGGTTGGGAATGTGATTCGCTTCAACCCGATGCCCGAATTGCGACCCGGTGAGACGTTCCGCTTTACGATTCGTGCCAGGGCAAATCAGGCTGGCGAAGTGCAGGTCTATGCGACAGTCAGTGGCGGCAGCCTGCGGCAGGCTATCGAACTTTCAGAGACGACCACGGTCAATCCAAACCGCCCGTAGCCGCTGCTCCCAAAGCAGCCGGATGGCGCAAAGCTGTGGTTGATTTGGATCGGTCATAGCGACCGGGACGGCTGGCCGGTTTGCCTACACTCGCCCGATGCATTCTGCGGCAACGCTCCGCTTTCGTAAGCTAAACTTCCGCATATCGGTCCGGGAGTTGGTTGGGGAAGTTGGGTATCACCATGTCAGAGAAGCCGGAGAGCAAACGCATCTTGCCAAGGTTGAAGGGGCTATCGCAGTTTCCACGACGCGATGCCAACAAGGATGCCAACAAGTCTGGCAGTAATGACACCGGTACAAACGGAAACGGTTCAAATGGAACCGCCGGCCAGACCCCCAGTCGATCCGAAAACCCCGCCCTGGCCAGCAGTCTGAATGGCGAGGGCCCGAGCTCTCCCGGAACCAATGGCTCGGCCAACGGGCCAACTGCTCCTCGGGTTCCCGTGGAGCAACAAGTCGTCGTTGTTTCGCAGCCGGCTGAATCCAAGCCACAAAACTGTTGGCAGCGATTCATGAACCAATGGCCAAAGGGACTGCAGCGTCAGGGTGTGATTATTACGAACTGGGACGAACAGGTTCCCTTCTCGTCATTTTTGACGAACGACGACCTGGTGATGTTCGAGCGGCGAAACCCGGACACCAACGGCGCTCGCAGATTGTTGATTGGTTACGCAGCCATCAAAGCGATCAAGATTGTGGAAGTCGTGAAAGACGCCCCCTTCCTGGAATCGGGATTTGCTGGACCGGTGAAAGCTGGCGGCGAGTAATCGCGCCAAGAGAAATCACCTTCGCGCCTCCGGCTTTGCCCACAAGTCACGATCGGCGTAACATTATCAAGAAACTAAGGTTACGTCGGCGAACTCTTTGCCCAATTGCTTGACCCTGACGCTTGCCGCGGATAACGTGCAGACTGCTAACTATTGCACCGCGGGTTCCTTCGCCAGGGTCTACAAGATGCTCAAGAAGTCGAGTTTGCAGGATGGAAGTTGGGCACAACTCTTTGCTGCCTTTCTTGTCTGCTGTGTTTTGGCAGGCATGACTTCGGCCACCGCTGCGTTTGCTGGTCAGGACAGCCAGCAGCAAGATGGTCAAGATGATCAAGGCACTGACGATCAAGATGCTGACGATCAGGACGTCACTGATGAACAACGGGAGATCGATCCGGCCGCGGGGCACTCGTATCACGGTGAAGCCTTCAACGAAGGAGCCCGGCAAGCGGCCTACTTGATGGGCGGAACCGGCAACGTGCACTTGGAGATCAGCACGCAGAACGAAGACGTGCAAAAGTTCTTTGACCAGGGCGTTGGCCAACTGCACGGCTTTTGGTACTTGGAAGCGGAACGCTCTTTCCGTCAGGCTGCGGCGTTGGAATCCGAATGCGCAATGCTCTATTGGGGTATGGCGATGGCGAATTACAACAACGCCGACCGCGCCGAAGGGTTCATGGAAAAAGCCCTCGCCCTGAAAGATACGGCGTCACCAAGAGAGCAAATGTGGATCGACTCGCTCAATGCCTATCTGACCGAGTCGAATCGCCGACGAAAGTGGGGCGCTTTCAAAGACGCGCTCGAAGAGATCATCGAGAAATACCCGGATGAGCTTGAAGCCAGAGCATTCTGGTGCTTTGCGGCGTGGAGCGGTATGAACCGCGGCCGTGGCGGTGGCGATGAAGCATATGAAGAGGTCGACACAGTCATTGAGGAAGTGCTGACCGAGAATCCGCTGCACCCGGCGCATCACTATCGCATTCACTTGTGGGACACCAAAGAACCATCCAACGCTTTGGAATCGGCCGCGCTGTGTGGTCCGGCATCTCCGGTGATTGCGCACATGTGGCACATGCCCGGTCACATCTATTGGCGATTGAAGCGCTATCACGATTCCGCCTGGCAACAAGAAGCCTCGGCTCGTGCGGATCACATCGCCATGATGAATGATCACGTGATGCCGTATCAAATCCACAACTACGCCCACAACAATGAATGGCTCACGCGAAGTCTGTCACACATCGGCCGCGTGCAAGATGCCGTCGCGCTCGCGCAAAACATGGTGGAATTGCCGCGACACCCGAAAGACAACTCCCCTGGCACTCGCAGCAGCAGCGCAGGCTACGGCAGAACGCGGTTGCTTGAGATTCTCAGCCGATACGAACTGTGGGAGCAACTGCTGGACATGAGCGATGGGCCGTATTTGGATCCCACGGATATCACGTCGGAACAAATCAAGCGTTTGAAAGCCCGTGGCGAAGCCCATTTCGGTTTGCGCGACGCTGAGAAGCTGCAGCTGGTCATTGAAGAACTGCAAAGTCAGGCCGCTTCCTTCGAGGCTCGCCAAGAAGAGTCGATCGCCAGCGCCGTGGAGCGTGCCAAAGAGTTTCCCGCCTTCGTTGGTCGCACGGATTCAAGCGTGAGCAACGAGGTCAAGCGAAAGTTCCGTGGCGGCGAGAAAGCCTATGAGACCGCTATTGATGAACTTGAAGCGCGGCTGGAGTTCCTGGAAGGCGACAAAGAAGAAGCCGTGAAGAAGCTGGCGAAGGTCCGCGGAATTCCCAAGGAGCACTTGTCCATGCTTTACTTGGAAGCCGGCGACGAAGAGCTGGCTCTCAAGACCGCAAAGGACGCGCGCAAAGAGAACGAAGTTTATCCCTTGGCGAATTACATCTATGTCGCACAAGCGTGCGGCGAGGAAGAAGAAGCCAAAGAGGCGTTTGAAGAACTTCGCGGCATGTCCAGCGAGATCGACTTGGACGCACCGGTCTTCCGACGACTGACTGCGTTTGCCGCCGATTGTGGTTTCTCCGCCGATTGGCGGATGCCCCGCGAAATGCCTGAAGACCTCGGCGATCGCCCTGACCTGGAGACCATTGGCCCCTTCCGTTGGCAGCCTGTTGACGCCGCAGACTGGCAGTTGCCCTCAACCAGCGGCAACACGCTTTCGCTTGCAGATTACGAAGGCAAGCCAGTCGTCGTGATTTTCTATCTTGGCTTCGGTTGCCTACACTGTGCGCAACAACTGGAACTCTTCGGTCCGGAAACTGAGAAGTTCCGCGAGGCCGGGATTGAGATCGTGGGCATCAGCACGGACAACGTCGAGAATCTGCAGAACTCCTTTGACGCCTACCGCCGTGAGATGGAAACCAAAGCCGCAAGCGGCGAAGACATTGAAGAGGCCGATCTCGAATTCCCCTTCCCGCTTGTCGCGGATCCTGACTATGACGTTTTTCGTCAGTATCGAGTCTTCGATGACTTCGAAAGCCTCCCGTTGCACGGCACTTTCCTGATTGACGGTTCTGGAAAAATCCGTTGGCAGGACATTAGCTATGAGCCGTTCATGGATCCTGATTTCTTGCTGGAAGAAGCCCAACGCTTGCTCAAACAGACCGAAACCGTCCCGACAAGCACGACGCAAGATTGATTGAACAGCCAGCAAACGAAACAGCAGGCATGGCGAACGGAGTGGTCGTCATGCTTGCTTCATTTTGTGGAGCGGTCCTAGAACTTGAGTTAGGGGTTTGTTTTGAGACCTTCGATTGCATCCGCAAGCTTGTGAATCCGGCTCGCCCGAGGCAGCTGTACCCAACCACCTAAAGGCCAATGCTGCAACAACGATTCTGCCTGTGTGCGATAGCAATGATCCTGATCGCAGGGTGCGGCGAGGACGCGACTCCGGACGCACAACCGAAGAACTCGGACACCCAAGCGTCAACCAAGAGTCACAGCCACGGCTACGGGCCACATGGCGGCGTCGTCACTGACTTTGCTCACGGCCATGCGGAATTCACGGTCGACCATAGCACTCAGGAAGCTACGGTCTATCTCCTGGCAGGCGACGGAAAATCGCCCCTGCCCATCGCCGTGGACAAGTTGACGCTCAACATCAAGGACCCCGTGTTTCAAGTTGACTTGTTGCCGGTGCCGCTGAACGGCGAGCCGGAAGGCAGCAGTTCAAGGTTTGTCGGCAAGCACGACAGCCTTGGAGTCACGCAAGATTTCGCCGGAGCGATCCGCGGAATGCTGGATGGCCAGCAACATGTAAGTGACTTTGCGGAGTAGCCAGCGGTAGGCCCATCACAGAAAATGGCCATCCGGATCGCGCCCAAGGAAAACTAATCGTCTTCACTGCCAGTCAGGCGTACGCGGAACAGTCGCCCATTGGCGTCACCTGCGTAGGCCATTTCCTTTGATGAGCCCTCACCACCAGCAATCGCAAGGGATTGCAGGCGAGCGTTGGATACGTCGACGGAAAACTCAACGCTGGCGGTATCAGGATTGATGCCGCGTAGCTTGCCGTCCTCGCACGCGGCAATTGCGAGACCTCCGTCCGCGGTCCAGGCAAGTCCAAGCGGGGCACTCTCCAGTCGAGCGAAGCGCACCATGCGGCCAATCGTCGGCTGCCAAAAGCGAATCGACTTATCAGCGCCGGCGGTTGCAATCATGGGTCGCGCGGTTTCGTCCTGCTGGGGCCGAACAGCGAGCGCATGGATTGTTTGAGTGTGGTTCTCCAAAGAGCGGCTCAACTTGCCGGACGACGTTTGCCAAACACGCAAGCTGCGATCCACACCGGCGGTGAGTAGCGTTTCTCCATCTGAGAGCCACGCCACGCTCAGCACAGGCCGTGAGTGCCCTGACAGCTTGCGGACCTCGCCGCCATCGGTTGCGTCCAGGATCTTCACATCGCGATCGTAACTGACGGTGGCCAGGTACTTGCCATCGGGACTCCAAGCCATGCCGTACACAATGTCCTGGTGCGGTTGAACTTGGACGCGGCGTTCCAAATCCGGCCAAGAATACAATTCGACAATCCCGCCATCAGATGGCGCTCCGCCGCCAATCGCCAACAGCTTGCCATCGGGCGAAAAAGCGATGGAATGGACGTTGGGCATCTCAACATCGAGTCGATGAACCGGCTGCCGTAATTCGGTCACGGCAGATTGTTCGGCGTCGCCCTGGCCAGCTGCCACGTCATAGATCTCCACACCAAATTGCCCTGCCGCGAGAATCTGGCGAGAGTCTGGCGAACACGAGAGGGCCACCACCGGAGGACGTCGTTGAGCTTGTCCATCCTGCGAATCAGCCTTGCCGGCTGCACTGACACCAACCGCCGCGATTCCCTGAACAGCTAGGACAAGAACAAGGTTCAAAGATCGCATGGCACAATGTCTGGCGTCACTAGCTCAACAACAGACGAACGAGTTCGGCTACCCAGCACCCAGGCGTTGCAACCTTTCGCGGAAGATTTTGACTCTTCCAGCAAAGGTCGGGTCACCTTCGGCGGCCAGTTTGAGATACTGATCGGCCTTTTGAATGAGTTCTCTTGTCGGCTGCCTTGTGGGATGCGCCTTGAGCACAAGCGACTTGAGGTACATGGCATAGCCGACTGAATATCGCCACCTGGGAGCGCTATCATGCTTGGGGGCAAGCTTGAGCGCTTCCTCAAGATCATTGATTGCAGTGGAATAGAGTGGATTGGTATCGAGGTCTTCCAAGCGGCGCCTTGGCGGTTGAGAAATCTCGACCAGAACAAAGCCAGACCAACCCTTGGCGGCCGCATAATCACCTTCGGCCCCGGTGAGCTTCGCGAGTTTTGCCGCTTCGATCGCGTCTGTCAGCGACTGCGGCGTTTCCTTCGCGAAGTCTTCCGATTGCAATTCGCTTGTGATGATCAGATCGCAACGACCAAGCAGCAATGCGCTCCGTTGACGATCCTCCAAATCCGATCTGCCAAGTTGCTTGGAGTAGATCGCCATGGCTTCATCAAGCTTCTTGCGCGATTTTTCCGTATCGCCTTGGGACTTAAACAACTCCGCTTGCTTTGCTAAACCAACTCCTTGCAAAACAACGGCCTTGGATGCGTCATAGCTTTCTAATTCTCTTGCATAATAGACCGCGTTGGCCAGGTAGGTCTCAGCGCTCGTCTCATTCGGATCAACGTTGGTTCCCCGCGGCGCCAATTCGGCAGCACGCAAGCTGAGCTTGACGCGGTCTGCGACACAAACACTGAAATCGTACTTGGTGATACGTGGGTTGTCTTTCATGCCTTTCCACGCAAGTTCAAGCGACTTGTCGGCCTCGGCAAAGTTGCCTGTGTGCGTGTGAATTTTGGACATCCAATAATGGGCTTTGGCTTGGCCTGTGGGATCAAGGTTGGCGTACTCAATCAGGTATTCCAGTTCGGCCTTGGCGTCGGCAAGGTGGCCTTCCTGTCCGCCATCGATTTCCCATTTGATCATACAACGGGCAAGGTGAATACGGTTTTGCACGTTGGTGGGATCGTCGTAGATTCGCAGCGCGGTTTTGAAGACTTCACTTGCTTCTAAGTAGTCTTCCGACTGTTTGCCGATCCAGGCACTGTCTTCCAAGGCGTTGCCCAAGGCAATCCAGGCACGATACTGCAGGCGGTCGTCGTTAATCTCGGCAGCCTTGCGAGCATCCGCGATGGCCTTGTCGAGCGCGTCACGGCGGCCATTTCCTTGGAAATCCAACAGGAAATTCGCCCGATCCTTAAAGGCATCCGCTCTCAACACAAGGGAGTCAACATATTGTTCTGCTGCCCGGGGCTGCAGCGTGCCATTTTGGAATTCGCGCTCGTAAAGCGAAACGCTTCGGCTCAAAGATTCAATGGCGTTTTCCGCGTGCTGTCTCTTTTGAGCAATATCAGTGAGTTCCGTGAGACCCTGGAGCCACGCCTGACCGTTGATCCGATGGCTGATCATCTGATTCAGCTTGTCGTTGGACAATCGAAGTGACTGTTGCGTGAGTTCACGCACTCGCGTGTAGTCGGCCGATGGCATTTGCATCAAGACCAGCGCGAGGTTGATCGGATGAGAACCGGATTGAGAATCCAAGGCCATCGCCAATTCAAGGTCAGCCTTCGCTTGCTCGCGAAGATCCAGAAAATGCTGCGAGTAACGGGCGACCAATTCGCCATACATGCCATGCACAGCGGCCAGTTTTTGACGAGTTGTCGGATCGCTTGTTTGTTGCAGTCTGGCGGAGAATTCCCTGGCAGGATTGATCACATCCCGCATGAGCGGATGGGGTTCCATCGCATCGCCGGTCTGGTTCTCATAGTCTTGGGCGATTTGGAGGATGCGAGCATAGCTTTCCAGTGCGGCCTGTTGTCCAGCGGCCGAATTCGTGTCGCGTGTTTCCGCATGAACGAGTAGCAACTGCGGTTTGAGTGTTTCGATCTCGGGGCTTCCGTCAAACGGGTACAGCTCGTCAACCAGGCGTTTGGCAACCTCGCCATCACGCTTGAACTTGAACCACGCAGCCAAGGCGTGGGAAGTCTTCAACGAGATGTCGTTTGCAGCATCAAGTTGGATATCCGACATCTCACAAGTTTTGCTTGCCGCCGAAAGCCACTGGAAGGCCGTGTTCGCGCGGGACTTGTTGTAGAAGGGATTCCCAGTTGATGGTCGGGCGACCGCCGACTTGGTATCTGCAATTTGCAGCGACTCGCGCAGCTTTTCCGCCTCGGCGACCAGGAACTGGATGTCTGCGCCAGGCTGATTACTACCGACAAGCAGGCGACGGTAGGCGTCTTCAGCCTCTTGGCCAGGCGGTGGTGGCAACGTAGACGGATCGGCCTCTGGAGTCGGGTCCGGCCGCGGCAGTTTCTCAACCGCATTAGCAACCAGGAAGACACCCTCGGCATTGTTGGCGATCAACTTGGGCGATTGTTTGAGGACGCCCGTGCCAAAACTAACTGCAGCCTGAACGTGTTTGCTTACGTAGTTGTAGAGTTCTTGGTGGTCGACAAAACCATTGAAATCTACGTCGGCATGACCGCGGAGTCCTTTGGTCAAGTAAAGCGTGAAATAGCTTAACCCGCTTTCCGGATCTTGAAGTGAGACCTGATTGGGCCCACAGCTTGCCAATGTGACCAACCCCTGAGCGAGTTGAAAAACCGTTGCCAGTTCTTCCGGAGAAGTTGTTGTTGCGCCGGACTTGTCGACTGCGGCCGCTCCCGCGTGACAACAATCTAACATCAACACTTTCTTCTTGGCTTTGCAAGCCAGGAGCATGTCTTGCAGTTCGGCCGTAGGCAAACCCGTATTCAGCGGGTCATCCCTTTCGCAATCGAGCGTGGCCAAGATCCCTTGGCCTTCGTGCAACACGCCATGCCCTGAAAAATAGACAAGGACCATGTCGTCAGGTTGAGCATTGGCCAACGCTTCTGGAATTCGCTTGCGCAAGGTTTCCGCGATGGGCAGGTTGCCGCGCTGGTTGAATCTTTCCGCTGCATTTAGTTGGTCTGCTTGTTCGCGTGTAAGTCCCCCCAGGTCATTCAGCAGCAGGATGTGTTCATACCCACACTTCTTAAGGGTGTCGTTCATCTCGAGCGAGTCTTTGACGCACGATTTGAGTTTGCCAAAGCCCGTCGACTCTGCATAAGAGTCGATCCCGATGACAACGGCGTACCTCTCCTGTGCATGCGCAGGTCTTGCTGTTGCGCCGAGGATCAGCGCAATGAGACATACAAAGAAGCTTGAAATTTGAGTGGAAGTACGCATGGGACGTTCTTTCTCTGATTTCCGGCACCGCGCGACGACGTAAGTCCTTTTGAGCCAAAGGGCTTCATCCGCAAGTGCCGTGCTCTCCCTCGATGACAACCTCGCCTTTAGTGTTATATAGGCATTTCTAGCCAACAGGGGACATCCTTCTCCCCTTTTTGGGTGATTTGCCTGTGGTGTCTATTTGCAGGAGATATTCGCAACGATTCGCTTGAGTGGATCGATCCGCTGCTATTCATTCTGAGCGCAAACACACGGTGACCGTAACAACAAAATCCCCGGTTCTAGCGTACGGATTATCCTGCAAATCCCACCAAGTCCCCTTCTTGGCCCAAGCGCTACCCCCTGATGGTTCGGTATCCGAGGTGGGGTCTCAGAGCGGGCGAGGGGATTCGAACCCCCGACGTTCGGCTTGGGAAGCCGATGCTCTAGCCACTGAGCTACGCCCGCACAACGCTGCCAGCGCCAGCGCCAGCTTCGCAGCCGTTCATTCTTGCATCCTGAATCGCCAATTCAATATCTGGCTGCCCGAAGCCCATCGCCTCCCAAAGTGTGCGATATCCCACACAGCAGACAAACACACAATTCAATTTGCGTCCAACTCGGATCTCTGGCGAATCCAACATCGATACCAGCAATGCTGACTGCCAGAATCGGTCAGGCACGCACAGCTTCAGCAGCTCAAATTCCTTGGCCAGACGGCAAAGCTCCCGCCATGCATATGTCGTGATAATCCAAGACTTTAGGTGACATGCCCAAATTGATCGTGTACACTCTGACAGGGTTTTTGCCTGGGAATTGTGCGCACGGCGGCGCCTCAATTTCGATTCCTGGGTGGAATTGGCCAGCCCACTTTCCTCACCGCAGCGGCCATCCTTCCTGTGCCAATCCCTTCCCGCCTGGCACAAAAAAGTCGAATCGCACAGAGTCGAGTCGCAAACAGTCGAATTATAGTCAAACGAGTCACGTGAATTGGCCGTCATCAGCGTGCGCGGATGGTCGCGATGTCTCTGATGGGCTAACGCCACTTGATAAATCAACAACATGAAGAATCGCAATTCTCGTCACAACCGTTACGGCGTTTCTTGGGTGCCTTTGGTCCTCACCTTTGCTGTGCTTGGTGGCGGCGGCTTTGCCGCATGGCATTACCTCGGCGGCGAAGAAGCCAGCGCGCAAGATCTGATCACTGTCGAAGTGAAGCAATCTCGTTTTGTTCATGAGATCGTTGCCACCGGCACGCTGCAAAGCGCCAACCGGATGGAGATCAAGTGTGACGTGGAAACCGGTCGAGATGGCGTCACCATCTTGCAGCTCCCCTTTGGCGAAGGCGAATACGTCCACAAGGGTGACTTGCTCGCCGTGTTGGATTCCTCGGAGCAAGAGAACGAACTCAGCGAACAGCAGATTCAGGTAAACACCGCGCACTCAACATACATCCAATCGCAAAACCTGCACGAGACTGCGGAAATCGCGTTGGCCGAATATCAAGACGGCACGTTCCGCCAAGAGCGCGAACTGATCGAGAGCGAAATCTTTGTCGCGGAAGAGAACCTCAAACGCGCTGAGGAATACCACGAATACAGCAAGAAGCTCAACGCTTTGGGCTACGTCACGGAAGTTCAGCTTCAAGCGGACAAGTTTGCCGTCGACAAAGCCCAAAAAGAACTCGATACCGCAAAGACCAAGCTGTCCGTCTTGGAGAACTACACCAAGGCCAAGACCGTGATGACGCTCAAGAGTGATATCCGCTCCGCGGAAGCGAAGATGAGCGCGGACAAGGAAAGCTGGGAACTGGAACGCAAGAAACTGGACTTCCTCAACAAACAAATCGAGAAGTGCAAGATCTATGCACCGGCTGATGGCGAACTCGTTTACGCCAACGAGCATGACCGCCGGGGAAACCCGGAAAACGTGATTGAAGAGTTGGGAACCTGCTGGGAAAACCAAACGCTCTTCTGGCTGCCGGACAAGACGCAAATGCAGGTGCGGGTCAAAGTCAATGAGTCCCGGATCGGCCACATTGCTGAAGACATGCCCTGCCAAATCAACATTGATGCCCGTTGGGGTGAAGTCCTCTACGGAATCGTTTCCCGCGTGGATACATACCCCGTGCCGCAACACTGGTCGGCTTCCAACGTCCGCGAATACTACGTCTACGTTGACATCAAGAACGCACCAAATGATCTGCGTCCAGGGCTTTCCTCGGAAGTCCGCATCAAAGTCAAACAGTTGGATGACGCTTTGCAAATCCCCATGCAAGCCGTGTTGCAACATGGCAGTCAGTACTTCTGCGCCCTTCGCAATGAGCAAGGGCAATTTGAACTGCAGGAGATCAGCGTCGGAACTAGTAACGACTTAAACGTTGTTGTAACAAAGGGTCTCGCAGTCGGTGACATCGTGGCCCACAACCAGAAGAAGGCCATCTCCGAAAGCGATCTGCCGCCAATCATTCAAACGGAACTCGTCGGCAATGCGGCAGAGTATGACGCGGCCCCGAGCGATCCGCAGTCCACGGAGCAGGTTGCAACCGATACTGCTGATCGTCGAAGTTCCGGATCGCCTCAAACCGCCAGTGGCGAATCCGCTGACCGCGCAGCTCAAGAGTGAAGTTGGACAGAAATTGGTTCTGACATCAATCGAATTGCAAGCCGCGGATACTGCGATGGCGCTTTCCGATTGTTAGCGCGCTGTTTGTGCCAGGCCGATGATGCCAACTTTCTTCCGGCATAAGTTTGATCCTGTTGTGATAAGACGGAAGCTGTTGTGAGTGATAACCCGGAGAGTCCCCCACGGGATCAACAGCACGACGAACCATCGCCACAGGAACAGCAAGACGCTCACCTGTCGGAAGACCCGGCACGCGAATCTGCCGAGCCAAGAGCGCCGTCACAGGCCCATTCAATAACCTCGTCGACACCCCAAGACGAGCGGCTCGGCCTGTCGGCATCGCACGAGAGCCAGCCAGACCATGCCAACGGCTATGCGGTCCGCGTTGTCGGTCTGCAAAAGCATTACGAACTTGGCGGCGAGACCGTTAAGGCCCTGCAAGGCGTTTCTTTTGATGTGCCTGTTGGCGACTACATTGCCATCATGGGCCCGTCCGGTTCCGGCAAATCGACATTGCTCAACCTGCTGGGGTGTTTAGACCGCCCCACCTCAGGCAGTTTCTTTCTGGGCTCAGACGATGTCGCCCAATTGAACGACGACGCGCTCTCGGAAATCCGCGCTTCGCGGCTTGGCTTCGTCTTTCAGTCGTACAATCTTATCCAGCAGTTGACCGTTGTTGAAAACATTGAAGTCCCTTTGTATTACCGCGGTCGCATTTCCGCCAAGGATCACCAGCGCGCGTTGGACCTCGCCAAGATGGTCGGTTTGAGCGATCGACTGGACCACCGCCCAATGCAGCTCTCCGGCGGTCAGCAACAGCGCGCCGCGATTGCCCGCAGCCTGATCAATGATCCTTATTTCATCCTGGCGGACGAACCCACAGGCAACCTGGACTCCGTGACAACGGAAACCATCCTCGGTCTGCTGCAGCAACTCAATGAAGAAGGCAAGACCATCATCATGGTCACGCATGAGGATGATGTTGCCGAGCGTGCCAAGCGGATCATCCGACTCAAGGACGGGCTGATTCAAGTCGATAAGCGGTTGCGGTCGCTGTGAGAGCTTCCGCTTGGTCCCGCTTCGCCTTATCAAGCCTGAATTGCAAATCACAGCGAACTAAGTCACTACAGCGAACTAAGTCACTACAGCGAACTAAGTCACTACAGAGAACTAAGTCCCACAAAGAACTAAGTCACTAAGGCTCGCATGACCTTCACCTGGCTCAGAACCTGGAAGCTCGGCATCAAGAGCGTCATGCTCCATCCGCTCAGATCGTTGTTGACGATCTTGGGCATCTTCGTCGGCGTATCGAGCGTGATCTGGTTGTTGGCCATTGGTGAAGGGATCAGCGCCAAGGCGCAGGAGCAGATCGCCAGCCTGGGAGCGGATAACGTCATTGTCCGCACCGTCCGTCCTTCCAATGACGCCACGCAAGGGATTGAAGGCCCTCTGGTCTACGGTTTGACTCGCGAAGATTTTGACAAGATCAGTGCGATTCCCGCGATCAAGCGGACCGTGAGAATCCGAGAAGTCCGCCAACGGTTCAGCTATGCGGCAAACAGCTTTGAAGGTCGCCTCGTCGGATGCGATCCCGAGTTCGCGGAGATCAACCAGTTGAGCGTGGATAAAGGCAGGTTCTTTTCCGAGCTTCACAACGACGCGCGAGAAAACGTCTGTGTGCTGGCCGCCGAAACCGCGGAGCGACTCTTCGGCTTTGAAGATCCCTTGGGCAACACCATACGTGTTGAACAACTTCGTTTCCGCGTGATTGGAGTCATGCAACCGCGCGCCGCCTCGGCAGGCATTGGCGGTTCTTTGGCGGCGCAGGATTTCAACCTGGACGTCTACGTTCCAATCGAATCGCTCTGGCAGCATGTCGGCGACTTCATCGCGCAAAGGGGAGCCGGAAACTTCAACGCGGAGACGGTCGAGTTGAGCCAACTCACTTTGCGCATTGAAAATGTCAACGACGTCATGCGCACCGCCAGCTTGATTGAAGCGACACTGGCGCAAAGTCATACCAAGATGTCGGACTACGCCGTTGTGATTCCCCTGGAACTGCTCGAGCAAGCCCGCACGACGCGGATCATGTTCATGATCTTCATGGGGTTGATCGCGGCCATTTCCTTATTGGTCGGCGGTATCGGCATTATGAATATCATGCTGGCCACTGTGACGGAACGGACGCGCGAGATTGGTATCCGCCGCGCGCTCGGCGCCAAGCAGCGTGACATCACGCGACAGTTCCTCGTCGAGACGATTGTGCTCTCGGTTGCCGGCGGCGCGACCGGCGTGATTGGCGGCTTCCTGTGTGGCCCGGTGATCGGCTTGATCCGCTCGATGCTCGAGCGATTCTTCCCGAATGCCATCAGCACGCTCCCGGAAGTTATGCGCGACGTCGAACCGATCATCCTGCCATGGTCGATCCCGTTGGCATTTGGGATCAGCGTCGCCGTAGGCGTGGTTTTCGGCCTCTATCCGGCCAGACGCGCGGCCAGCATGGATCCCGTAGACGCGCTGCGGCACGAGTAGTTCCGGTTCAATGGCCTCCGCTCGCAGGCTGTGACTCTCTATTCCCCGCGATGCGCACGTCCAACCGAGTTGCGCGAGGTTTCTGCCACGTGCATCGTTCTGTGCGGGTGCCACTGCTGGCTTGTTCCAGCAATGTGGCTCACGCGGAATTCGGAGCCCACACGTCAACTAGATTCACTTGGTCTCGCTCGCACGTACCCGTTCCTGAAACTAGGGAAGAGCACTGCTGGACAAGCCGGACAAGCCAGCAGTGGCACTCAGTACGCTGCGGCACGAGTAGTTCGGACTGAAAGGCCTCCGGTCGCAGGCTGTGGCTCTTTGTTCCGCGCGATTCATGCGATTTGCGTGCTAGTAGTTACACATATGTAACTCTCGTGGCGCGCTGACACCTCTACGATGCGCGCTTTGCGTGACGCGCGGTTCAATCTGCCGTGGTGCGGACGCTCTGTCGCCATATCGCAGTCACCTTGCTTTGCTCATCTTCTGTCTCTCACCGACCGCAATGGTGGCAACAAGGATTCCTGGAGATTCCTAAAGGCATCGAATCAAACGGGTTGCGCCCCAAGCTCGAATGCTGGCGAGCAATTTCATTCGCTGCTCATCAAATCTTCACAACGGCCCGGATACTAATTTCCAAATTCACCAGCGGAGCCAGATGCTTCGAAGTTTGCGCAGGGTCCAAATCTGTTTAAGGAAATGGAGCTCATGTCAGGATCGACCGTTGAGACGGATTCGAACGAGCCAATGTGTGGACTTACACCGGCGTGCACGTCGCGTGTACGCCGAAAACCAACCCGTAGCGGAGTCTCGCGCTCTGCTTTCACAATCGTCGAACTGTTGGTGGTGATTACGATCATCACACTGCTCGTCGCTCTCTTAACGCCTGCCGTTCAGCTTGCCAGAGGAGCTGCCCATAAGGCCGAGTGTCAAAACAACTTGCGCCATATTGGCCTGGGGTTGGAAGCTTACGCCGGGCGGAAGCGCGGCTTCCTTTGCAGTGGTGCCTTCAACTGGCGTTTTGATGGCAGCGTCACGGAGTATGGCTGGGTTGCCGACCTGGTTGAACAGGGCACTCCTGTTGGCCAGATGCTTTGCCCCACAAACACGCTGCGAATCAGCGAAACATACAACGACCTGATGGCCTTTTCGCCACCTGGCAATGACTGCGCGGATTACCTGGGCACAACCAACAGCCCTTGCCGAAATTTGGCGGCGGAAGCCGCCGGCAGTGCTGCTCGCCTGGCAATCATTCGCAGGGATATCTACGAAGAGCACTACAACACCAACTACACCGCAAGCTGGTTTCTCGCCCGCAGCGGTGTGAACGTGGATACCTCCGGCATTCTTTCTTCGACAAAAACCGGTTGTCCTCCTTCGCTGCTCTCCCAAGCCTCGACCGCGGGGCCGCTGCATCAATCGCACCTTGATTCGCTCTCCACATCGCTCTCGTTTGTGCCCTTGATGGGCGACGGAGCCGCGGCGGCCCCCCTGCAATATGACCTTGGCGATCACCCCACCGGATATCCCACAGCCAAGTCCATGACGAATGGTCCAGTGGATCCTGCCACGATGAGCGCGCCGGAGATTAGCGGCGGCGCTTCAAGAACCGGCCCTGGCGGCTGGTGGGAAACGTGGGAGGGAACACTCCAGGATTATCGCGGGTTTGCCCCCGTACACCGTGGTGTTTGCAACGTTTTGTTCGCGGACGGCGGAGTTCGCGAATTCATCGACGACAACGGCGATGAGCTGTTGAACAACGGCTTCGATCCCTCGGGCGCCAACGGCTTCGCGTCCTCGGCGATTGAATTGCCGCCAAAGAAGTTCTTGAGCATCTGGTCGATCAAGAAGCCTTAGCCATGTTCCGTTTCTGTTGAGTCAAAGATTCAGCCTGTGGCCAGCCTGAGATCAACAGTTGGAAGCTAACGATTGACTGCAAAAGTTACCGGCGATCGGATCGGTTCGGTCATTGGGGACGACAGGGGTCTGCGCCGTTTGAATACATGTTTCCCTCTTTATTCTTTGGAGAACGACTGTGATGAAGTACAGAGACAAGCGTAAAGGTTTTACGCTGGTGGAAATGCTGGTGGTGATTGCGATCATCGCCATCCTCGTCGCGCTGCTCTTGCCGGTTCTGGCGCGAGCCCGAGAAGCCGCCCGCGACACGTCCTGCAAGAACAACTTGCGCCAATTTGGAATGGGGTTCTCGCTGCATGCGGACCGTGATCCGCAATCTCGCCTGTGCACAGGTGCCTATGATTATCGTCGTGATGGCTGTGTGGACACATGGGGTTGGGTTGCTGACTTGATGAAGATTGGTGCCGCCGTTCCCAACGAAATGCGCTGCCCCAGCAACCAACTGCTCGGTCTGGAAAAGCTCAATGACCTCTTGGGCTTCAACACCTCTGACGACCCGAAAGACGGCGCCCCCACCGAGCGATTGGACACTGGTGCTTGCACCGCGTTCTTCTCTGGTGGTGCCGCTCCCGGTACCCCTGAGCGTCGCGCTGTCGTGCAGAAGCTCGTCAACGATGGCTTCAACACCAACTATTCCTCCAGCTGGTTCTTCGCCCGCACCGGTCCGAAACTCGACTCGACCGCTGGCGCTTCCGTCACCCGCGCCGGCCTCAAGGGCTTTGCCGGCACCATCGGTGGCCTCAGCTACCGAATCGTCGAAGGTTCCGACGTAGTTTCCTCAGCGATTCCGCTCCTGGGCGACACAGCGCCTGGTGACGCTGATGAAGCGATCCTCGGCGATGACATCCCAGGCTTCTTGGCGATTGGTGCTCGATTGGGCGAAACCATGAACGATGGTCCTGCGTTCTGGAATGACGCTGATAACATCGTTTTGATGCCAACAGGTACGGACGTGATTGCGGCCACAAATGGCGACCAATTGCCAGTGCCGAATTCTGATCCGCTCGGCCCCTCGCAAAACGCCACACATGGTGGTGCCGATGGCATCCTCTGGCTGCAAGACATGCGTGACTGGTACGCCGTCCATGGCAGTGGTCGCCAACTGACCGCCAACGTTCTGATGGCTGACGGTAGTGTCAAAGTCCTGATCGACTTCAACTCGGACCGTTTCTTGAATCCTGGCTTCCCGATTGACCCGTCCTTGATCTCCAACCCGGCGTCCATCGGCTATGTCGACAATCAAGTTGAAGCTGGCCCGGCGTTCGTTTACGGCGGACCGTGGATTGATCCCACGATCGGCAAGGGCATCTTTGAAGCCCAATAAGCTGGTTTGCCAACTGGCTAGTTTGATCGTTTGAAAATTCGTTACGGCAAAGTGCGCTGCTCGCGACAGTTTCGTCGCGAGCGGCTTTTGCCGGTTCTGGGGCTGTTTGTCTTCCGTCTCTTTCGGCTTTGTAATCAAACGGTTTGTGATGATAAAGAAGCTCTTGCTCGTGTTGTTTGGGTGTGCCGCTAGTTTTGGAGTTGGCTCGGTCCTGTGGGAAGCCGCCGGCGGCGCGGATGTCACAACAGTCTTCGAGGAAAAGGTCGACCCAAACGCCCCCAAGCCCATCGTTGAATACGTGGACTATCCCGATCACGAATTCGGGACGATGGACCTCGAAGCCGAAGGAAGTTACACCTTCCGCATTGGCAACACCGGCAACGCGCCGCTGAAGCTCAAAGAGGGCCCTTCATCTTGCCAATGCACTCTCAGTAACCTGATCAATGACACCATTCCGCCGGGTGAAGTCGGCGAGGTTGAGCTGAAGTGGAAAACGGAAGAAGTTGGCGAGTTCGCTCAGGGTGTCACCATTTGGACAAATGACCCCAAAGATCCCGCAATTGTGCTTCGTGTCACTGGCGAGGTCCAACAAGCGATCGGCATTGAGCCGCACGAATTGGTTTACCCACACACGGACCCAAGCGAATCGCCCACTGGCACATTCACAGTCTATTCCTTTGCGGACAAGAACACGCATATCGAGAGGACGTCGGACGCCAAATCGAATTGGATCAAGAGCATTGAGCCTGTGGCCCAACAAGAGCTTGAAGAAAACGATGCGCTCGCTGGTTATCGGGTTACTTTCCAACTGCCTGCGGAACAGGAAGCCGGCTACTTCGTCCACCAAATCCCGGTCGCTCTTGTGACCGAGACAGCCGGGGGAGCTACCCGCCGGATTGAACAGTTGACCGTCCGCGGCACCATCCGGTCCAGCTTTGTTGTCTTCGGCTCAAAGATCCGCAGCAACGGACGGCTGGCAATCGGCAAGCTGCTCAATCAGCAAGGTGCGGAAGCCGAGTTCACCGTCGTTCTCCGCGATGCTGACGATTCCATCGGTGTCCAGGGCATCGAGAGCCCTTTGCCTTGGCTGGAATTCAACGCCACGCGGTCGGAAGACTCGGCCGAAGGCGAAGTGGCTTTCAACGTGAAGATCACTGTGCCCAAGAATGCGCCTGTTTGTGCCCACTTTGGCGACGCCGCCTGTCCCATCGACATCAAGACCAATCACCGCCGCGTTCCCGTGTTACGCGTTCTGGCGGAATTCGCCGTACTCAGCCCTGGTGTCAAGCTTGGCGTGCATGACTGACATGCCGCCTGACCAATGCCATCACTTGAGCAAACATCGTGCGAACACTCAGATGACACCATGACAGCAAATTCCGCTTCCCTACCGCATGACTCTCATACGGGAGACAACGCATCGCATCCACCGGTGAGGTCACCGGCGGAGCGGAATGCAACTCTTTCGTGCGTGCGGTGCGGTCAAGCCAATCAGGCTTCGCGCCGTTTTTGTGATTCGTGCGGGGCCGCGTTGAAGACCGAGTGCTTTGCCTGTGAGTTGGAAGTCGCCGTGAGCGCCAGGTTCTGCGGAGGCTGCGGCACAAATCTTGAACAGGCGTTCTTCGATCGCTGGATGAATGCGCATTGGACATTGACTGTTGCCTGGCATTGCGTCCAAGAGTCACGCTTCATCGAAGCCGAAGCAGAAATCGCCGCAGCGCTGCGGGAATCCGCGGATGATCCCCGGCTCGATCCCTTCTGCAAAGCCATCGAAGTTCTCAAGCCAAAGCTCGCGCGAAAGAAGGCCGCGGTTCAAGCGCAGGTTGACCAGATGCGTTTGGAAGCTGAAGCCGCGCGTGAGCAGCAGAGCCTCGCAAGAACGGTCCGCGCGATTACATCCATACCAGCGGCGCTCCGCAAGGAGCACGAGGAAGACGAATTAAGACGCGCGCAGATCGGCCTTGCCGAACTCAAGAGCCTTCGCGAGCAGATCAAGCCAGACTTGATTGATACTGACAAGTTCGCCGCCGCGGACCACGCGGAGTTGTTGGAAAAAGTGAACCGCGTGCTTGAGCTTGATCCAACCGATCGGCAGATGCGCAACCTGGCAAGCGAACTCGGCAAGCGCAACCTGGATGCACAAAAGGCCAGCGCTCAAGAGCTCATTCAAAATACCAAAGCCTGCCTGGCGGAAAACGATTACATGAACGCTCTCCGTAACCTGGAGAGTATTTCGCCAGCCGCCTGGAACGCAAAGCACGATCAGTTTCGTATCGACCTGCGTGAACTCTCCTGGCTGGAGCAGGAATTACGGCGGCAGCCTTTTGCGAGCACCAGTTTGATGAAATTTGCGGAGCGGCTGCAAAAGCTGCGTTCCAGCGATTCTCGCGGCAAAGCCTGGTTTGAACGGCTGCGCCAACAACTGGGAGGTATCGCCAAGGGCCCAGGCGGCGCTGACGAAGTCCTGTGGACTCGCCCTCCGGAGAAGACTTTTCTCGGCCCAACGGTTCTGCCTGTGGCCTGGAGTAAGTCGGCCGCACGCGATACAGAAACCTCGAACCTTGGCAATCGACAGCGAGCCAATCAGTTGACGGTGGCTTTTGGCGTTGCGTTGCAGGGCCTGGGTCTGGCCAGAATCGACATGAACCTGATCGCCAAACTGACAAAGTCAAAACGCGGGGGCTTCTTTGGCAAAGTTGATAAGAGCGCGGCTTGTGGAATTGATGTCGGAGCCAGTAGTGTCAAGATCGTCAAGCTGGTGCAAGCGGACGGAAAACCCAAGTGCACCATCGCGGAGATCCTTCCGCATGAAACGCCCTTGCAGCGGCTTGCCAACATTGGTGACAGAAAGGACATGCTTGTCGCCACACTGAAAAAGGCGGTTGAGAAACACGATCTGAAGAATTGCCGGATCGGCTTGTCCGTCGGTGGCAATCAATGTCTTGGGCGTTTCTTTGAGTTGCCGGCGATTGAAAAGAGCGCAAAAGATGCGGCCAAGCGATTCAAGGAACTTGTCCGTTTTGAGGCCGAAGCTCAAATCCCGTTTCCCCTGGACGACGTCTGTTGGGATTGGCATCATTTCGCCGCTTCGGACTCGGAGAAGTCTCCCGTCCGATCACAACAGGTCGCACTTGTCGCCGCCAAGGCCGATGACCTGCGGGAAAAGCTCGACGCGCTGGAACAGGCAGGCATCAAGCCGGATTACGCCCAAGGCGAATGCTTCGCGATTTACAACGTCTTGGCGAATTCCGACGCCAACGAGCCTGCAGCCGAGGAACTAAGCCGCAAAGAGCGGCCAGTAGAGACACGCGCGATCATCGAATGTGGATCGCAATCGACGAGTATCGTGATCGGCTCGGACCGGCACGTCTGGTTTCGCTCGTTTCCGCGTGCTGGTGAAGATGTCACCCGTGAACTTGCCCGCGAACTACGGCTTACGCTGGAACAAGCGGAACTCGTCAAGTGCCAGCCGTGGCGAGCCAAGCACGTGCACCTGCTTGCCGAGAAAATTGCCGGCTCTGTGGACGATTGGGTGGGCGAAGTTGGCCGCACGCTTGATGCGTATCGGTCCATCCACCCTTCCGCTCCCATCACAAACGTCTTGCTCAGCGGCGGCGGCAGCGGAAACTTCGTGCTGACTAGACACCTGGCTCGCGGATCGTGATCTCTGCGTATCAGGGCGGACACGCTCACGCCGCCAGTTTTTGAGCTTTCTGGGTGCCGCGTTTCTTGCGGCGATCTTTCCAGCGGCGGTGCAGCCACCAGTATTGTTCGGGCGCTTCCCGAATGAAGGCCTCGAATTGATCGTGATACCACTGCGCCAGCCAGCGCGTGTTTTGCTCGTTGTCAGCCAGTTCGCGAGGATCGGCGATCTCCTGCAACCGCAGTTCATAACGCATCGGCTCGCCCTCCAGGCGGCGGCAACAGCCAACGGCAATCGGGGCATCATTATCCAGTGCAAACAACGGTATCGCCTTGTGCGCGGAAGCCGGACGGCCAAAGAAGTTCACCCAGCAACCTTTGGCCCCGGCGTATTGATCCGCCAGGAAGGAAACCGTACCGCCGTCGGCCAGGATATCGCGAATTCGGGCATAGTCAGATTGCTTGCTCAACATCTCCTGCCCTTGCGACGCGCGAAATCGTTGCAGGAAGCGATCAAGAAACCGATTGTCCAACGGTCGCGCGACCGTGTGTATTCGATAGCCGAATAGCGAAAGCAAATAGCCGGCCAGTTCAAAGTTGCCAAAGTGCGCCGTGACCAGCAGCATCGGTCGGCCCGTCATCAACATCCGCACGAGTTTCGCCTCGCCGACAATCCGGACATGCTGATGCCAATTGTGGCGATGGATGCGGCGCGACGTCTGGGCGATTTCGCAGATAAACAAGAACAGGTGATGCCACATCTGCCGGGCGGTTTTCTTGCGCTTGGCCGCGCTCCACTCCGGAAACGCATGCCGCAGGTTCTCGTCCGTGATCTTTCGCCGCGCCCGCAACACGTCGGCAAATAGCCAGGCCAGACCTCGGGCGATGCTATCGCACACCGACAGCGGCAGCGCCTGCGCAACGCAGATCACCAGCCGAACGATCAGATAAGCGATGTATTCTCCAACCACCCGCACGCTGGGGGCACTCCTTTGCCGTAGCGCGATACGACGCTATTCACATGATGAAGAAGCAAAGATTGTCGCCAGGAGGTGATGTGGGGGAAAGAGCGGTTTGTTTTGTTAGTGCGTTCTGCAGATTCCGTCATTCCCGCGCAGGCGGGAATCCAGAGAACAACGGCGCGCACTGGATTCCCGCCTGCGCGGGAATGACGAAGAGTGTGCGATGAAAGAGAAGAATCATTGACCGAAACACAATGACGCTAGCATGCAGTCACGTGGGCCGTTCAGTTTGAATCGCCGAACTCGGCCAGCGAATCCTGATGCTCGACGACCGCTTCCCAAAGCTCCGGCACGCCTTCTCCGCTGGTTGCGATTGTCGCCAGAATGGGAATGTTCTCCGCGCCGGGCGAAAGCGACAACGCGCCGCGGAGTTGGTGTCGCACGCGGTCCGCGCCGGGCATATCGGCCTTGTTGACGGCCAGGATGTCCGCAAGCTCAATTACGCCGGCCTTTTCCCATTGAATCTCATCGCCTGTCCCCGGCGTGACAACAAGCACCAGCGTTTCAACTACATCGCGGACGGCGGTTTGATCCTGCCCAATGCCAACGGTCTCGACCAGCACAACGTCAAAGCCGAATTGCTTGAGCCAGGGAATGGCATTCTGCACGGCGGCGGCCACCCCGCCTGGCGCTCCACGCGTCGACAAGCTGCGGAAGTAGATGCCGTCGTCATTGGGGTCCATCGTCACGCGAATGCGATCACCCAACAAAGCGCCGCCTGTGCGAGGGCTTTGCGGATCGCTGGCCAACACGGCCACGGTCAGACCTTGCTCGCGGAGGAATTTGACCAGCGCCCCCACCAGCGTGCTTTTGCCGGCGCCACCACTTCCGGCAATGCCCACCACTCGCGTTTGCGTCTCAGTCTTCGCGGAGGGGGTTTCCGGGGCTTCGCCCGATTCCACCAGGCTCAAGATCCGCGCCAACGCTCGGCGGTCTTTAGCCGCGAACTGCTGCAGAAGGTCTGGATGGTTGTTTTTCGTCATCGGCTTCCTGGGGCAAGTTGCGATGATAAACGGCAAGCCAAGCGCCGACAATTGGCGCGGAACATGCGATTATCGACATGTTTCAGGGCAATCTCGCCCGGAAGGTTGGATCGGCCGCAATTTCCGCCGATAGCCGACGACGCATGTTCGCCGTATCATGCACGTAGAGGCGAGGAATGTGGCACGAGCCGCCGCAATTTCAAAGTTGCTCTCTTTGACTAGCCCAACGATGAACGCCGCTGATCCTCAAGATCATTACGAAAACCCGCTGATCGGCCGCTATTCGTCCGCGGCGATGAGCCACCTTTGGAGCCCTAACCGCAAGTTCGGCACATGGCGGAAGCTTTGGATTGCTTTGGCCGAAGCCGAAGCTGAGCTTGGCCTTGATATCTCCGAAGGGCAAATTCAAGCGATGCGCGCGGCCGCCGGCGAGATTGATTTCGCGAGGGCGTCCAACTACGAAAAAAAACTGCGTCACGATGTGATGGCGCATGTGCATACGTTTCGTGACGCGGCGCCGGAAGCCGGACCCATCATCCACCTGGGCGCCACAAGTTGCTTTGTCACCGATAACACCGATTTGCTGCTGCTGCGGGAAAGCCTAGTGCTGGTCCGCAAACGGTTGATGGCGGTCATCACCGCGTTGGCGGAGTTCGCGAAGACGCACCGCGCTTTGCCCTGCCTGGCGTTCACGCACTTGCAACCGGCCCAGCCCACGACCGTCGGCAAGCGTGCGTGCCTTTGGGCGTATGACCTGGTGATGGACGTCGCCGAGATCGAACATCGGCTGGCGTCGCTTCGTTTTCGCAGCGTCAAAGGCACCACCGGAACGCAAGCCAGCTTCCTGGAACTCTTTGGCGGAGATCACGGCAAGGTCCGCGAGCTGGAACGCCGCGTTGCCGAGAAGATGGGCTTCCCCGAGATCTACGCCGTCACCGGTCAGACATATTCCCGCAAAGTTGACTTTCACGTGCTGGCCGCGCTCTCGGGCATTGGCCAAAGCGCTCACAAGGCCGCCACGGATTTTCGCCTGTTGCAAAGCCGTCGCGAAGTGGAAGAACCGTTCGGCGAGAAACAAATCGGTTCGTCCGCCATGGCTTACAAACGCAACCCCATGCGGAGCGAACGCATCTGCGGGATCAGCCGCTATGTGATGTCGCTCGCGGAGAGCGCCGCCTCCACACAAGCCACGCAATGGATGGAGCGCACGCTGGATGACAGTTCGAATCGCCGGCTGACGCTGCCGCAAGCCTTCTTGGGCATTGATGCCGTGTTGCTGATCTATCACAACGTCGCAAGCGGCCTTGTTGTGCATCCGGCCGTGATTGCAAAGCACTTGGCCGAAGAATTGCCCTTCATGGCGACCGAGAACATTCTGATGGAAGCCGTCAAAGCCGGCGGCGATCGCCAGGATTTGCACGAACGCATTCGCCAACACAGCCTGGCCGCAGCAGATGAAATGAAAGCCGGACGCGTGAACGATCTCATCGAGCGCCTCGAAGGCGATTCCGCTTTTGACAAAGTCGACACTCGCGGTCATCTGGAATCCAGCCGCTTTGTCGGCCGCGCGCCGGAGCAAGTGGACGAGTTCCTCAATGATGTCGTCACACCTCTGCAGGAACAGTTCGGTCACGGCGAAGACTTCCAAGAAGAACTGCGCGTGTGACGGTTGTCTTCCCGATGAATAACCACGCCGCAAACACGAACCATCGCTTGCCGCGGCTGGCGATTACGATGGGCGATCCGGCCGGAGTGGGCCCTGAGATCATCTCGGCCGCCTGGCAGTCGCAACGATTGCACGATGCTTGCCAGCCGGTAGTGATTGGCAGCGCGGCCACCATGCGAAAAGCCGTTGCGTTGCGGTGCCCCAATGCCGTTCAAGTCGTCCACGCTGGCGACGCAACCTCAATTGCGGAACTCGCCGCCGAAAGTTCACCGGACGCCATGCCAGTCTTGGCGGAAAGTGACGCTGCAGCATCATCGCCGCCTGACGAAGCCGCCGAAATTCAGCCAGGCGTCGTCGATCCGCGAGCGGGCCGACTTGCTCATCAAGCGATCACAACCGCCGGCCAGTTGGCAATCGCTGGCGAAGTTGTCGCGATCGTCACCGCACCCATTCACAAGAAGTCACTCCGCGAAGCCGGGATTGATTTCCCAGGGCACACGGAACTCTTCGCCCAAATGTGCGGCGTCGAAGAGTTCGCGATGATGCTCTACCGGCCGAACGGATCTTCCCCGGCTGCCGATGGCTCTGCCGAGACTGACCACGATCGAGTTGGGGAGAGATCTCCCGGCTTGGGCGTCGCCCACGTCACGTTGCACACAGCCTTGCGTGACATCTTCCCGATACTCACGACAGCCGCCATCGTGGAAAAGGCCAAGCTGCTGGACGAAATGTTGTCCACGTTGCACTCTGGCGTTTCCGCTCGTCCGCGGATCGGCATTGCCGCACTCAATCCGCACGGCGGCGAAGCGGGACTATTCGGCCAAGAGGAAATCGAAATCATCGCTCCGGCCGTTGAAGCGGCTCGCGCGGCTGGTCTCAACGTTCAGGGACCGGTCCCCGCGGACACGCTTTTTCGTCAGGCGGCTGCCGGAACGTATGAAGGCGTGGTGGCCATGTATCATGACCAAGGCCACATCGCCCTCAAGCTGCTGGGGATGCATGATATTGTGAACGTGACGCTCGGCCTTCCCATCGTGCGAACAAGCGTCGCCCACGGCACGGCGTTTGACATTGCCTGGCAAGGCAAAGCCGCGCCGGACAGTTTGCTGCAAGCGATTGATGTCGCCGCGAAACTCGCGCAGGCGCGCTTGCCGCAACAGTCCGGCTGAGTTGACCAGCCAACTCTTGGTTTGGTTCCGTTGCCAAAGATCACGATGGCAGCTTCCAACAGAACCTGCGCATT
>CALJLD010000276.1 GCA_937982665.1 uncultured Planctomycetales bacterium | reverse complement strand
ACTGGCAGACGTCGCGAGCGAGCAGCACCCGGCGAGTCATTCCCGTCTTCACAGGAATGAAGGAAGGGCGCGCTTGCCACAAAAGCTGTTCACTTGCAAAGAGCAATTTCGAGGCTGATAGGAGAAATGTTTTTCCGCGCCAAATTTTCGCGCATACGCGCGGCGTTACTTTTCGCGCGAAAGGTATTTCCGCGGGCGTTCCTGGTCTCGGGCCTCCCAAGCGACCGCTATCCAGGGTGTAACCCCGGCAAAATGGCCCGTGACCCAGGGTGTTACCCCGGACGTAACCCCGGGTGTAACGGCGGGTGGTAACCCCGGGTTGTAATCCCGGGTGTAATCCCGGATTTGGATCTCGGCCGAAGAGCATATTCCGTACGTCGCAGATTTTCTTGAAAACTCGCATTGCTCACTGCGCAGCTTCCGTGGGAATTTGCCGTTTCGCTCTTTGGCAATTCGGAATTACCTATTACTCCGCGGCTGCGCGAGGCTTCGTGCTTCTCGGCGGCGTGAGGCGGATGTCCGCGTGGCCTTGCCGCGTCATCGCTAGGCTAGTTTCGCACGATGACGACGTTCTCGATGCGGAACGACGAGCGGCTTGTTCCCAGCAGGATGCCATCCTTTTGCGGTGCGTCCCAGTAGTGCGGCACCGCAAGATCGGCCGCTTCTCCTGACCAGTTGATGATGGCTTGACCGTTGCATTCCACCTGCAGACTTTGCGGTGTGATAAGGCAGCGGACAATCACATTCGCGTCCGTCGCGAGGAGTGGGTGCGGATAAGTGGTGTCATTATTGGCGTCGTTATGTCTCGCACCGCGAAGCAGCTCGATGCCGGAGGATCGGTTGCGTCCCGCGTCCAGAACAACCGTGCATCTTGACGAGCCGACTGGCAGAGTGATGGTGAAAGCTTCGCCGCCGCTCATCCGCCGTAACGCCAACGCGAGTGTATAGCTTGCCGGCAGTTCTTCCGCCAGGTGCAGCTTGGCGTAGCGAACTCGCGAATCTGAAATGATCGCAACGCCGTCGTCCTCGTCACGAGTCCATTCGCCTGCGATGGCGGCGGTCGGCAGGTCGAGCGTCTCAATCACATTTTGCCCTGGCGGCATTTCGCCGGGAGCAGTCACAGGCGTTTGCGTGCCGGCCGTGTTTGTGGGCTGGCCCGTCTTGTCCTCGGCGTTCGCTTCGTCACTCTTGGCAAACTGGTTGTAAATCCAGATGCCACCGTTGAGGAGCAGCAGCACTACGATGATTGTCACCGCAACCAGCGTCGATGTTTTTTGCCAGGACCGCTTGCCAGGTTTTTCGCGTGCAACACGGCGACTGCCAGGCCTGGCCGCAGCACTTGTCGCAATGCTCACTTGCTGTGGTGGAGCTTCCGGAGGGGCTGCCGGTGGTGTGGGAATTTGCGGCGGCGATGGTTCTTGAGATGTTGCAGGCTTAGTTACGGCTTGTTGTGTTGTGGTTTCGCCAATCTCACTTTTCAGACGCCGGTCGTATTCCGCCTTCTGCGTGGACGAGAGCAAACAGACCTTCGCCACGGCGATCTTGTTGAGAATCTCCTCGGCCAGAGGGCCGCGCTTGCCCATCTGAAAAGTTCGCACGTAGTTCATCTGCCGGTCCGCGGCATTGTTGATGACTTCCGTATCTTCCTCGAAGGGCTTCACTCCCAACAGCCGATAATGATGCGGCGGTTGCTCCTCAGGCGGAATGCCCAGCCAGCGGTAATACGGATCGAAATCTTCGGACATGGGATCGACTGCAGACAGCATTGAGATGAAGACGAACTGTCTTCCACGCTAACGCACCAATGCAAGACTGGCAACGATAGAGTTTCTCACACCGTAGCGTCCGCGCATAAAGGCCAAGCTAGGCCATATAATGACTCGCCCTAAAACACAAAGCCCAGGCGGAACATTGCCGCGCTGTCTGGCGAGTAGTCAGGCGTGCGGCTCATGTACTCAAGGTTGCGGTTAAAGACAAAGCCGGCTTCCACGTACCAGGAAGTTCCCCCAGGCAGCTTGCCTTCAAAGCCGGAGAAGATCCGCAGGTCGTAGTAGCTGACCACGTCTTGCCGACCGCTGGCGCGTTGTATGGACCAACTGCCGCCGCCAAACTCACCGCCAAGGTACACCCATTGTTCGCAGCCGTTCATCACATAGATGCGGCGTGCAATCTTGGCCTTCGGGGAAAGAAGTTCTACCAACACGTCAGGCGATGGTGTGTAAATGATGCCGCCGATGGGCAGCCAGTCCACATCCACACGATCCAGATAAGCGATGCCGGCCACAATCTGCAACACCGGCGAGTACTGCCACACCCCCGCAACGCGGGCGCCCAGGCGAAACGCGTCGCTGTCAGAAGCTTCAAAATCTGAGTACAAGCCAGGCGTGATGCCGGTATCGAGCGTGAGGCTCGGCGAGAACACAATCGGCCAGCGCAGGTCCAGATAGAGATCGATGAGTTGCGACGGCATGTCCGGCCTGCGAGGACCATCCAGCAAGTGCCAGCCAAAGCCAGGCGTGATCACAAAGTACGAACCTGGCATCGGGCTGGGGAGCGCGAAGACCGGTTCAAACTCCATGTCAAAGAAGCCAAGATCATCGGTTGGGATCAAGGTGGTCTTCTGCTTGAATGCTTGAAACGCGCCTTGTCGAGATGCCTGACCTGTGGGGTTGAGAATCAATGGATTCTCTGCCAGCGAGGGCGCCGTGGCGTTGGGGTCAAGCGTCCCCATGTTGAAGCTGGAAAAGTCGATGCCGGATGTTGCCGGAGCAGTGATCGCATCTGCAAAGCTGGAAGTGGTGCCCGCGTCGAAGGTTGGCGGCGCACCGACGCTTTGGGCAAAGCCATCTGCGGCGGAGACTGAGAGCATCGCGCAAGCCAACATCACGCCGAGGCAGAGCATTGCGAACGGCCGGAAGACGCAAGAGTTTTGTAGAGAGCGATCGTGCATCTCTTCGCTCAACTTAGTAGCTCAGCCCGCCACGGAGCATGAGGGTGTCATCCGGCTTGAATTGCGCTCCGCTCACATAAACAAGTTCGCGGTCAAAGACGTAGCCAACTTCCACGCGGCCTTTCACACCGCCAATCTGTGGGGCCGGCAGGAATTCCAGGCCAAGCATCACGCGGATATCGTTGTAATCCACTGCATCGCGCAAGCCACCCATGCGCTCCACCGTCCAGGCGTCGCCGCCGTATTCCCCGGCGACATACCACCACCACTCAATATTGCCAATTGTGGTCCAGCGTTGCGCGAGCTTCGGCTGAGGGAACAGCACTTCCCAACGTGTGTCGGGATCGGGAGTCCAGATCCAGCCGCCGGCGGGCAACAACTTGATGCTGAAGCGGTCCAGGTAGACCACGCCGGCAACAATTTGCGTGTCTGGCTTCCACTGAAACAGGCCAAGGCCTCGCCCCTTGATGCGAAAGCTGTCGCTGTTGGTTTCTTGAAAGTCCGTGTAGACGCCTGGCCGAACGCCAACTTCGGCGGAAATGTCTTGCGTGATCTGCGGATGCCAGGCAACGTCCAAAAACGCTGAGTACGTTCGCGACGGAAGATCAACCATCATGCCTTCTGGACCTTGCCAGTATTGCACGGCAAAGCCAGGCGAAAACTCCAGCGGTGCATATTCAAACACTACCGGCTTGGAGACTCGCGCGCTGAGCATCGCTTCGTCCAGGCCAAGATGAGCTCCGCCCAGGTCAAACAACTTTGTGTATTCAAAGTCGACCGACTGAATCACGCGCAACGGTTCCAGGCCATAGCCGGTGGTCGGCGCGCCGATTTGCGTTTGTGGACTCAAGCTGCCAGGCGGGTAGGCCGGTGGCAGGTTGTTCGGCAATGTTTGCGGATATGTCTGGGCGTAAGGATCAAAGCCGCCGGGCGCAGGCTGAATGGTGCCAAGTGTGGCGCCCGGCTGTGGCTGAGTTGTGACAAAGGGAGAGGTTGGCGGATACGTGGTTGTTCCGGTCTGCGCAGACGCATCCGTGGCACAAGCCGCGAATATCAACGCAGCCATCATGAAGCTTGATGTCAACCGGACACAGCGCATGAGGTCAATTCCGCGCGGGCGGATTTCGGGTCGAAGGGGAAAAGGGTGCGAACCAATAACCGCGCTGCGGACGCAGGTCAAGGTCAAGCTCGCCGGCACGGTTAACCGCGGGACTTTCACCGCGAAATGTGGACGAAGATCGCGCAATTCTGCTGATGTCTTCGCCAGCAATGGCGGAAGCAAGACCGGAACGCCCGCCCTTGAGTGGGGTTTGATGGAGTGGAGTTTGTGGGGATAGCGTTGCGCGCTGGTGCGGTTTTGCTTGGCATAGACGTTTTGTACCCACCCGATGGTGCGTTTCGTTTGGTGCGTGTTGGTTTGGTGCGGCCTTTCCGTCATTCCCGCGCAGGCGGGAATCCAGCCAAGTCGCAAGGACCAGTTAAGTCGTCACTTCGACCGAGTCATTATGTGCCATCTTGAATTCACGGAGTGTCGCCAGGGGGCGTTGAGTTTACGTTGACTGGATTCCCGCCTTCGCGGGAATGACTTTTGTTTCCGCCGAATGGCGATGTTTCCGCGAATGACATGTTATGGACTAATCCTCTAGCAGCAGATTCTTGATCGATGAGCAACGGCGAATCGACATCCGCGAAAAAGCCGAAACGCCCACGCCGGCGGTGGCTGCAATATTCGCTGCGGGCAATCCTATTGCTGATGTTGGTTGTTGCCGTCAGTGCCTGGTGGTTCTCGGTCGAACTCGGCAAGGCCCGCCGCGAAGAACAGGCGATTGCCGCGCTGCAGGACGAAGCCACTTATGGCCTTTCCATTGGCTATGCTCACCAGCGGAATGAAGATGGCGCGTACAATCCCAGCGTGACCGCGGACAACTACGGGACATTTCGGGAATGGCTTGGCGACGCCTTCTTTGATGAACCTCGCGCGGTCAATTTCTCGGGCGAAGCGTTCTCAGACGATGCGGCATTGCGGCTTCGCGACCTGCCAACGTTGGAGGTGCTGTCGATCTCAACCATGCGGGAGCCGGTTTCGCTCGAGGCAGCGCAGTCGATCGCGGCGCTTTCGCATCTGACACGCCTGGAGATCATGACCAGTCGTTGGGAATTCTCCAGTGAAAGCCTTGCGGCATTGGCGCCACTTCCGGAGTTGGAGAATTTTGTTCGCGTCGGCGTGGGGAGTTACACCGCAAGCGATGTGGAACAATTTGTCGTCGGCAAGTCCAAACTGAGGTGGCTGCAGTTTTCCGGCTGTGAATTTCAACCGGGCGCCGCCGCCGCGTTGGCACAATTGCCGAGCTTGCAGGTGCTGAACCTCAGCTCGTCGCAACTGACCTTTGCGGACATGGAAGCCTTTGCGGAAAGTTCGCTGATGCAGTTGAACCTAACGAGAACGGGAATCCGTGATGAAGACTTGAAGTATGTTGCCGCGGTTCCGTCACTCAAGAGCCTGTTGTTTCGCAATGACCCGATCACTGACGAGGGTTTGCGAGAACTCTCCGCTTTGGAGAATCTGCAGACGCTGATCTTGCAGAATTCAAAAGTCACCGGCGTTGGATTTGATTCCTTCTCCGATTCGAAGTCGCTGCAAGAGGTTGGGCTCAGTGATTCCCAGTTGAGTGCAGAGGGGTTTGTCGCTCTCGGGGGTGTCAGCACGCTTGAGAAACTGACTCTGAAGAATGTGGAGATCAGCACCGCCGCGCTGACCTCATTGCAAAAACTGCCCAAGCTGCGCGAACTTCAACTGACGGGCACGGCACTCAGCGATGACGACCTGACCATCTTGTCCGAGTTCCCCAGCTTGGAGTCGCTCGATCTTGCGGGAACGCAATTGCTGACAGATGGCTGCGTGGCGCATCTGGTTAGTCTCAAGCTGACAAGCCTGGATTTGCCCAAGACCGTCACTGCTGCGATTGTGCCCGATTTGTTGCGTATGACGTCGCTGGAACAGTTGCGATTGCCGCGCGGCTTTTCAGCGCAGGCCACGTCTGCTGTAAAAGCTGGTCTGCCGAATTGCCTTGTCGTCGGCGGAACTCCCACTCGTCCTCCGAAACGCTAACCATGTCAGATCCCAAGCCCGCAACTGATTCTGACGGTAACAGCAACAAGCGGCCGCGGCGGCGATGGCTGCAATACTCGCTGCGCGGAATTCTCGTGTTGATGTTGTTGTCCGCTGTCGGCGCGTGGTGGGTCAGGAATGAGCGGGCCAAAGTCCGAGTGCAAGAACGCGCCTTGGAGGAACTCAGCAAGCTCGATCCGCAGGGGCAAATCGGCGTCTCATACAACTATCAACATGGGCCTGATGGCGAATATGACCGCACGCTGACCAAACCGGACAATCACCCTTGGCTGCGCTGGCTCTTCGGCGACGGTTATGTCGACCAGCCGCGAAGCCTGGCCATGATGGGAACAAAATTCACAAAGGAAGACGCCAGGTGGTTGCGCGATCTCCCGACTGTGGAAGTGATTCAAGTGGGCGAGTTTCAAGAGTCCGAGCCGGGAGCATTGGCCGTCCTGGGAGAGATGCCGGAACTCCGCCAGATCGATTGGCAGAACAGGGTGATTTGGGCCGAAGAGTTCGCCGCGCTGGGCAAGCTGGAAAAGCTTGAGACGATCGGCATGATGGCGCTCGAGATGGAAATCTCGCCCGATGCGATGCGCGAGTTCACGCGGAACAAATCGCGGCTTCGCTTCTTTTCCATCATTGGCAGGCCTAGTTTTGCCGCCGGCGCATTCAAAGACCTACATCCTCTCCCCGCACTGGAAGACTTCAGCCTGACGGAATCGACGTTTGCCGACCAGGATTTCAGCGGGCTGACCAGTGCGCCTTTGGTTGACGTCAGCTTTCGCAATTCCAACATCAGCGACGATGCCTTGGTTCACTTCGGCCAGATAAAGTCGCTCAAGAAGTTTCGTATTGCCGGCACGCTGGTCACAGATGCCGGCCTTGCACACTTGAGTCAGATGGAAAACTTGGAGGTGTTGGGACTGAGCACGACGCGAGTCAGCGATGCGGGGATTGAGCATCTTGTCCGCTTGCCGTCTTTGACGACCTTGGATCTCTCCAATAATTGCATCACGACGGACGGTCTCGCCCGCGTGAGCGAGATCCCGTCCCTGGAATCATTGCACCTTACGCGTTGTGCGATCTCCGCTGTCGGCCTGGAACACTTGGCAAAACTTCCGAATCTCGCCACGCTGCAACTTGCCGACGCGATCCTTGGCGACGATGACCTGCACCCGTTGCAGAGTTTCCCAAAGCTGAAGACTCTGCGGATTGCGGGCACGCAAGTCACAGACGCCGGCGTGAAGGTGTTGGCGGACATCAGCCAGGGAGATCTGAGCTTGGAAGACCTGAGCTTACCGGAGACAATCACGCCTGCTTGCGTTCCGGACCTGCTCCGCATGACCTCGCTCACGCGGCTCACGTTGCCGCGGAACTTTCCTGCGGCGGAAGTCGCGAAGGTTCGGGCCGGATTGCCCGGTTGCAAGGTATCCGGCGGTGTGCTGACAGGTCGCGGACGTTTTACCCGCGCGGCGCAGCCAGCCGGCGGTTGATTCCGCGAAGTCGATTGTCCGCAATCTTGCTTCAGAGCCTTCGCCTCCCAAGGCTTCAATGCGCCGCGCCAAACCGTATACTGATGGCCGGTTTTCGACACAAGACATAAGCACCTGCAAACATTGGAGTCACCATGGACCGCGTCTGCCACTTTGAGGTTCCGTATTCTGACAAGGAACGCATGGAGAAGTTCTATGGTGGCGTCTTTGGTTGGCAGTTCATGCCGGCACCTGGCGAGATGCCGTACACGTTTGTGATCACCTCGGAAGTTGACGAGACGTTCATGCCGAAGAAAGTGGGCGGCATCAACGGCGGCGCGTATCCCCGGGCCGATCAAGGCGCGACTTCGCCATTGATTGTGATTGAAGTTGAATCTTGCGAGCAGCGAATCAAGGATGTTGAAGCGGCCGGCGGCAAGAATCTGATGGGCCCGCATCAGGTGGGCGACATGGGCATCTACGCTCAGGTCAAAGACTCGGAAGACAACATCATTGGTCTGTGGCAACCGCTGCAGAAGCCAGAAGGCAGTTGCGACTGAGTTGTCGTGCCCAACGGGTTAGGTTTTTCCAACAGAGTGAACGTGCGCGCGTCATTCCCGCGCAGGCGGGAATCCAGTGCGCGCCGTTGTTCTCTGGATTCCCGCCTGCGCGGGAATGACGGAAGTGAAGCGATGACGGCTTCGGCCTTCCAACCCGCGGTTGGAATCAACACTTGTGGTGCACTCGCCAAACACCGCCGCCCGTTCATCAATACGGAAACTGCTCGTCAATTTCCGCT
>CALJLD010000275.1 GCA_937982665.1 uncultured Planctomycetales bacterium | reverse complement strand
ACGCCCTCGCAAAAGTTCAAGGCTCGCCGAATGAGCAACACTCCCAATCCCGCGCGGCAACTCTTTGGTTCTTCGCCCTGTTTTCTGGTGGCGGATATCCACAAGGCAGTCGATTACTATCGCGATGTGCTGGGTTTTACGACCGAGCAAATCTGGGGCGAGCCGCCAAGCTTTGCGATTCCGACTCGCGACAATTTGAGCGTGATGCTCAAGCAGGTCACGGAGAGCCTGGTCCGGCCTAACGCTCACGTGGTGAATGAAGTGTTTGACGCTTACTTTTGGGTGCGTGACGCGGAAGCGCTGTTCGAGGACTTTCGCGGCAAGGGCGCGACGGTGCTTTTCGAACCGACGATCCGCCAACTGTACGGCATGAAGGAATTTGCCGTGGCGGACGCAGATGGCTACCTGTTGGCCTTCGGTCAGGATTGGCCAGGCGATTGAACGCCGAAGGGTCGCATTCTGTCCAGCGGACTTTCAGCCAGTGGGCGATGACGCGCGGCCGCGTTCGTTGCGGAGCTCGCGCGGTAGTGGGAAGTGAACATCTTCCTCGCGAACGATGTGTTCTTCCATCGTCGCTCCGTAACGTTCCTGCAAGCAGCTCAGGCAATCTTGAACAACTTGTTCCGGCGCGCTAGCGCCCGCGGTGACCACAACGGATTCATCGCCTTGGAACCAGCTGTCCTGAATGTCGCTGGCTTCGTCAATCAAGTACGCGCGGACGCCGCACTCTTCGCCAAGTTCTCGCAGCCGCTGACTGTTGGAAGAGTTCTGGCTGCCCAACACCAGGAGCACGTCCGCTCCTTGGGCCAGCAGCTTCACGGCTTCCTGGCGGTTCTGCGTGGCGTAGCAGATGTCGTCCTTCGGCGGATTGGCGATCCGCGGAAACTTCTGCCGCAGCCGCGAGATGATACGGTTGGCATCGTCCACGGAAAGCGTTGTCTGCGTCAGGTAAGCCACGCGCTCCGGGTCCGCAACTTGCAGGTCATCAACTTCCTCCGGCGTTTGCACCAGGATGATCGCTTCCGGGGCTTCGCCCATGGTACCAATTACTTCGTCATGACCTTCATGGCCGATCAGAAAGATGGTGTACCCGGCCTTGGCATAACGAATGGCTTCCAGATGAACCTTTGTCACCAGCGGACAAGTGGCGTCAATGGTCTTGAGGTTTCGCTCAGCCGCAATACCGCGGACTTCCGGCGAAACCCCATGCGCGGAGAACATCAAGTGCGAGCCGCGCGGGACATCGTTGAGGTCTTCCACAAAGATTGCCCCGGACCGCTGAAACCTCTCCACAACGTACTTGTTGTGCACAATCTCGTGGTACACGTAGATTGGCGTACCGTGCAGTTCAATCGCCAGGTCCAAGGCGTCAATCGCCATGTTCACACCGGCACAAAAACCTCGAGGGCTAGCTAGGCGAATCTTCATGCAATGAGTTGAGGTGGGCGAACTGGTGATTGGAAACTATTGCCCCGCTTTTCCTATTCTATTCAACCGCCGATGAGAGCGACAGACAACAGAGCGGCTTGAATGAGAAGTGCTCGACTGTTACTTCCATGCACCCTGTGATTTGGGCAGATATCGAAGGCTCCGAACTTAGGATGCTACGGGGAGCTATACGACTGCTAGAGCGATGCGCGACCACTACGGTCGGTCGCCCTTGATAAGCAGCCTCTTTTTATGCGCGCGACTCAATGCACTCGGCAGGTCGCTCAACTCCCCATCAAGTATCTCTGAATCAGGGAATTCAAACTGTGTTTCTAATGCTTCCAAGGGACCTTGTGGCGTAACGTAATCACCCAATACGCGAATTGACAACACTAGACCGGAATTCGCCAAACGCGTGACCACGAATCGGGAACTTGGAAATGAATTCGGAGGCCCCAGACCGTTGACGCATGCATCGAAAGGATCTCGATCATCGTTGGGTAAGCCATATGTCGCTGGATCAATCAGCCATTGGCCTTGGAGCAGAAGCAGTTTGTTCTTGTTTATTTCAAATGCGATAACAGGTTGCCTGCTGTCGATAGCAGCAACTTCTGCAACACGGCTTTCCCAGACCTCGACCTCTTGGACAGTCGCGAGCGCGATATCGCTATTGATCAACCTACGCTTCTCTCGGTTACCACGCGCAAACGCGGCAAGTGCATATATTGCAGTAACGCATCCCAAACCCCACGCAACGAGACGTGCCGTAGTGCCAAGAATATCTGAAACAAACTCTCCTAACCAAAGTGCGGCTTCACCCAAGACGAATGTTCCGAAACCAAACAGAACAAGGAGGAACACATACCCGGCAAGGGAATCGGCCTTGGCTTGTTCCTGAATACGAGACAACTCCTCCATTGTCACCGGGCGTGAACCTATTCGGTACAATGTGTCATTCCTCTCGTTGGAGTCTATAGTCCAACCTTTGAATGATTGTTTCGGAGCGGGATGCGCAAACGCGTATTCTATGACCAGTTTGCGAATCCAAACTGCGTTCTCTTGAACGCAAATCGTTGCAACTCATCAATCCTCAGCATCACTCACCCCAACGTTTGATCAAATTGTGCGGCGCCTCCAATTGATCGCAAATCCGCGCGACGATGAAGTCCACCAGGTCCTGCACGCCGTTGACGCCGTGATAATAGCCAGGCATGGCCGGCAAGATGACCGCGCCCGCCTGCGTGCAGCGACGCATATTCTCCAAGTGAATCAGCGAAAGCGGCGTTTCCCGCGGGACGAGAATCAGCTTTCGCCGTTCTTTGAGATGCACGTCCGCAGCCCTGGCGATGAGGTTATCGCTGATGCCGTTTGCAATGGCTGCCATGGTGCCGCCCGAACACGGACAAACCACCATGCCGCCGGAAGTTGCCGAACCGCTGGCAGCCGGCGCCAGGAAATCCTTGTAGTGCGCGTACTGAACTGGGGGCGTTGGCGGAGTGCTTTCGGCAAGTTCGCCCAGCCGGCTTTCCCAATCGTTTTGCGGATCCCAACTCCGCGGCGGCCGGTAGTTCAGCAACACATCAAGCGCCGGCTCGCGCAAGTCCAGGTTGACGTCCAGTTCCTGTCGCAGCACCTCGGCCCCGGCAGGGCTGATGGAAACGTGAACAGGCCGCCCAGCGCTGACCAGCACTTGCAACAAACGAATGGCATACACCGAACCGCTCGCGCCGGTTATGCCAAGGAAGATTCTGTCAGCCGTCTGGGGCATAGCTTTCGATAAATTCTTGTGTCGCCTGCGCGAGCGATGACCGTCTCACCAAGACACTCGCAATGATCTTTACCCCATTCTAACCAGACATTCGCCAGCACGCAGAGGGGGC
>CALJLD010000274.1 GCA_937982665.1 uncultured Planctomycetales bacterium | reverse complement strand
GAAGCAACTGATGCGGACATGGACGTACTCGCTCCGCTGAATGATGTCGAGACGCTGTTCTTCGCTAATGCCACGCGCGATCCTCAGCGCGTGAACCTGGGCGACGAGACGATGAAGCATCTGGCGGACATGTACGACTTGCGATCCCTGTACATATTCCGGATGGGCGTCACAGACGAAGGTGCAAAGGCTCTGCGACATTTGACAAAACTCTATTCGGTTGGACTGGATGATACGCTGATCACTGACGCTGGTTTGGCAAACCTGCGAAACTGCACGAGCATGCGGTACATGTCGCTCAACGGATTGACCGGTGTGACAGATGCTGGACTTGAGCATCTGCAGGATATGACCGGAATGGAGCGTCTTTCCATGCGCGACACAAATATCGTTGGGCCAGGCCTGCGGCACCTGCGGCGGATGAAGAAGCTAACGAGCCTTGACCTGTGGAATGCGCCGCTGAGCGATGAAGGTCTAGAACATCTTTGGGAACTCACCAGCTTGTACGAGTTGCGGCTTCGCTGCCCCAATCTCACTGATGCAGGGCTGGCCAGGTTGGGCGAGATCCCATCGGTCGGTCGCCTGGAGTTGATCGGAACCCAGGTCACTGACGCGGGGTTGAAGCACCTGAGCGGTTTGACGAACTTGGACTTCCTGCTGCTGGAAGGCCCTAACCTGAAAGGGGCAGGCTTGGCGGACCTGGCCGCGCTTCCCAAGCTGACTCTCCTGCATTTGGATTATTCCAATTTGGATCAGGCTGGCTGGGAAGCGCTCGCGGAACTCCGTCAGATACCAAACGTATGGCTGCGCTTCGCGACCTTCTCGCATGACAACATCCGGACACTTGTCGAATCGATGCCGCAGCTGAACATGCTCACTTTCCAAGGCACACAACTGGACGATGATGACGTCGCCGTGCTGATGCAATTGCCCAACCTTGAGCGCCTGCTCCTCAAAGACACCAAGATCACAGACCAGGCGCTGACAACTCTCTCCCGTTCAACAACCCTCAAACACATTGACCTGGTCGGCACCGCCGTCACGGACGCAGGCCTGCTGGAACTGGCAAAGATCCCCAGCCTTGAAGAAGTGCATGTCGCCGATACACAGATCACCACACAAGGCATCCAAAGCTTCTGGAAGCTGAAACCGTTGTGCGATGTCTTCGACAAGCGACAACGTTGATTGGGTATGCAAAATGCGCGTCTTCAAGCAATTCGCCACGCGCGCACAACAGAAAGTGATATGACTTCCAGCGAATCACAACCTGCCGAGAAGCAGCTCGCAGCAAAGCCGGCAAAAACAAGGCCGGCCACCAAACGCCGCTGGCTGCAGTTCACTATGCGTGGACTGATTGTGCTGACCATCCTGGCGGCCGTCGGTGCATTCTGGTTGCGAAGCAAAGTTCAGCAGGCGCGCGAACAGCGGCTGGCGGTCGAGCGAATCTATGAACTCGGCGGCTCGGCTTACTATGCGCATGAAGTTGGTCCGTTTGGCCTAGGTTTCGTTGAGAATCCGCAACCGCCTGGTCCCGCTTGGGTCCGCGAACTTCTGGGCGAGGACCTGTATTCCGAAGTGATCACGGCTCGTTTCGACGAGGACAACGTCACCGACGATCAAATGGCCGTGCTGGCCAAACTCACCGACTTGCAACGCTTGACCTTCAGCCACAATGGTCAACCCAAGCCGCGCTATGGATTGGGCGACGAGACGATTGAGTACATCGCTGATCTGCGCAAGTTGACGCATCTCTTCGCGCGGCGCTTTGATCTCACTGATGATGGCGCCAAATCGCTAAGAAATCTCACAGAATTGATGGTTCTGTACTTGAGCGAAACGCTGATCACCGACGCCGGGCTTGCGAACCTTCGCCATATGGACCAGCTGATACAGCTGTGGTTGGACAAACTGCCTGGCGTGACCGACGAGGGACTTGTTCATCTCCAAGACATGCACGAACTAGAAATTCTATGCCTCATTGAAACGAACGTGACGGGCGAAGGCCTTCGCCACTTAAGCGGCTGTAAGAAACTTACTGATCTGTACATGATCGGGACGCCGCTCAATGACGAAGGCATGCGATACGTCAGCCAAATCAAGAGCCTTAAAGAACTCCTCATCGGGTCAACGCAAATCACTGATGCAGGGCTGGCCCATTTGGGCGAGATGCCCAACCTCAAGGCAATCTACATGCTGGACACGGCCGTGACCGAGGCCGGGTTCAAGCATCTGGCCGGGTGCCCCAAGTTGGAAATCGTGATGTGCGATCCTGACAAGATCAAAGGAGCAGGATTGGCCGATCTTGCGGTGCTTCCTAATCTCACCGATCTCGACCTGGCCAAGACTGACCTCAACGCAGATGGTTGGCAGGCATTGGCTGCGTTCACCCAAGTCCGCAGCGTCACTTTCGATGACGGAATTGTCTCCGATGAGGACGTGCGAACACTTGTCGAACTCATGCCGCAGCTGGAAATGCTTTCACTGCAGAACACACAAGTCACGGACGCCGCCGCAAGGGAACTTGCCAGGCTGGCCAACCTGCAAAAGCTCGAACTTCAAGGGACACAGATCACAGACCAAGGTCTGCAAACATTGACGAAATGCTCAAAGCTGCTCGACGTAAGAGTCTTTGGCACACAAGTCACTGCAGCCGGAGTCAAAGCGTTTGAGCAAGCGCTGCCTTCGGCGAATGTTGTCACGAAAGCGGATGATTAGCGCAGACGATAACGGCGGCGAGGATTCGCAACCGTCCCAAGCGTGAAAGATTCGCGGGGAACCATGACCTCAACCGAAACACAACCGAGCCAGAACGAACCGGCCCAGCCACGGCCAGCAAAGCCAAAGCCAGCAAAGAAACGCCGGCGTTGGCTGCAGTTCACCATGCGCGGAATGATTGTGTTGACCATCCTGGCAGCCGTCGGTGCATTCTGGCTGCGGAGCAAAGTTCAGCATGCGCGCGAGCAGCGGTTGGCCGTGGAGCGAATCTATGAACTCGGCGGCAGTGTGCGTTTTGAGCATGAAATGACCAACGGTGGAAGGCAACTGATCACTAACCCTGTTCCGCCAGGGCCTCCTTGGCTCAACGACCTGTTGGGCGAAAACTTGTTTCTCTCCGTGAAGCGCGCGTTTCTGTACGATGTGCAAGCTGACGATGCGGACATGGCCATATTGGAGCCGCTGGACGATTTGGAAATGCTGATGTTCGCCAGCTACAAAGGCCGCGACGGAACGTCGCGAATCAACTTGGGCGATGAGACGATCAAGCACGTTGCCGACATGGCCCAGATGAAGATGTTGCCCCTCTATGGCATGAGCATCACGGATGATGGCGCGCAAGCGTTCCAGGATTTGACCGAGTTGGAAACGCTTTATTTGGACATGACGTTTGTCACGGACCAAGGGTTGGCGAATCTCCGCAACTGTACCAAGCTGCGATTCCTGTCACTGAATGATTTGCCGGGAGTCACCGATGACGGCCTGGGGCATCTGCAAGACATGACCGTGTTGGAACGTCTGCAATTGGGAGGGACCGGCGTGACCGGTCCCGGGCTGCGACACTTGCGAGGGATGAAGAAGCTGACACGCCTGGACTTGTTGGAAACGCCGCTGGGTGACGAAGGTTTGGAACACCTCAGCGAGTTGACGAGTTTGCAAACCTTGAATCTCTATGGCTGCAAGAATGTGACGGATGCTGGCCTGGCCCGGTTGGGCGAGATGCCTTCTGTCTCACTGTTGACACTGCGCGGAACGCAGTTAACTGACGCAGGGCTAAAGCATCTGAGGAAACTGCCAAACCTGGAAACCGTGTTGCTGGAAGGTAGCAATCTGAGTGGCGCCGGACTCGCGGACCTGGCGGCACTGCCCAAGTTGGCCAACCTGGTTCTGGATGACTCCGCAATTGACGGCGCCGGCTGGGCCGCGCTTTCCAAGCTCACGCAAGTCAAGACGATGTCGCTCCAGCGCGCGCAGTTTACGCCTGAGAATTTCAAGACACTCGTCGAAGCGATGCCGCAGCTGGAAGGTATTCACCTGAACGAAACTGATGTCAGTGATGAAGAAGTCCGACTCTTGGCGCAACTGCCCAACCTGAGCAACCTCGGTCTTAACCACACGCAGGTAACAGACGAGGCCCTGACCGCACTTTCCCGTTCGAGAACGCTCACGCGAATAACTCTGGTGGGGACCGTAGTCACCAACGCAGGGCTGCGGGAGTTGGCTAAGATTCCCACTCTAACGGCAGTGCACGTCGCCGAAACACAGGTCACCCCGCAAGCCGTGCAAGCTTTCCGCAGACTTCTGCCATTTTGTGAGGTGTACGAACAAGAGCGTTAACCAGCGAATCGAAACCTCGCTCACGTCTGCGCACCAACTATAAGCCATGACTTCGAAAGAAATGCAATCCGCTGAGAACGAACCGGCCAAGACAAAGCCAGCAAAGAAACGCCGGCGCTGGCTGCAGTTCACCATGCGCGGACTGATTGTCTTGATGGTCCTCGCGGCCATCGGCGCGTTCTGGCTGCGGAACGAAGTGCAACGCGCACGCGAGCAACGGCTGGCCACGGAAAAGGCGACAGAACTTCATGCCAATCTGCAGTATGCGAATTCCGGGCCTGGCTGGCTCGAGAGTCTGTTGGGTGAAGACATCTTTCTGAAAGTTGAGCGAGCGGAGACCAGGCAATCGACCACGACCGATCTCGACATGGCCTGGCTGGCCGCACTCGATGATCTGCAAGTTCTCAGCTTCGCGGCGATTCCGGAAACGGTGCCGCGGCCTCGCATGGGCGACAGCACGGTCGCGCACGTTGCGGATATGCACGAGCTGCGAATACTGAGCGTGCCCCGGTTTGATCTCTCGGACCACGGCGCTCAAGCACTCCGCAATCATCCTGAGATGGAGGAACTTGAGCTGCGGGAAACGCTCATCACCGATGCCGGACTTGCGTACATCAGTGGCATGCACAAACTGCAACGACTGGACCTTTCCGTTCTGTCAGGCGTCACCGATGCCGGACTGATTCACTTGCGCCGCTTGAAAGAACTGCAATCGCTGAGTCTGAATGGCACCAACGTTTCGGGAACTGGTTTGGAACACTTGAGCCAGATGAACTCGCTCACCGCGCTGTCTCTGAGTGAGACGCCTTTGACGGATGAAGGACTCCGCCACATCGGCCAACTGAAGAGTCTCGGGCGGCTCGAAATCGAGTCGAAGCTGATTAGCAACGCCGGGATCGCTCATCTGGATGACATGCCCAATCTCGTCCGGCTGACGATCAAAGGGGCGGATATCACCGATGACTCGCTCCGCCACCTTGCGGGCTCCCCCAACTTGCGAGAGCTTTCCTATCATTCAGAAAGCACCCTGGGTGATGGCTTGGCTGACCTTGCAAGCCTCGCCAGGCTCCGCCACTTGGATCTTTCCGGCGCGGAACTCAACACGGACGGCTGGAAAGCGCTCCGCGAACTCCCACAAGTCACGAGTGTCTCGCTTAACAACGCCCTGGTGACAGATGAGCACCTGGCGATGCTGGTCGATGCAATGCCGCAACTCGAGGAGATTTCGCTGAGTGGAACACAAATTACTGACGATGGCGTCGCGGACTTGGCGAGACTGAACCAGCTCACAAGGATCAGCATTCGCGACACGAAGATCACAGGCGCAGGCTTGAAGGTGATCAGCCGTTCCCCAATACTCGAATCGGTAATCGTCTCGGGAAACCAGATGGGCCGCGGCTTTCCGAAATTCGTCAATACGAAGGTGATGGTCGAAATCCGCGATCCGATCCAATATCGGTCCGACGACGTGCCGCCGGAGTTTCGTTGATTGGAGATGAATCAACGTCCAGCTGGCGAGGCACTTTTGCAGCCATGCGTGTTCTTTCCAGGAGCTTACATCAATCGGAAAAAGGAGTGGTCTATCATGCCAGCTCTGTTTGGGGGCGTTGTCAGGACTGCTTATACCGCTGGACTTTCCTGCGGAAACACATGTTCCTGGGTCATGTAACCTCTGACACGCCCAAGGTTCTTTTGGAATGTTCCGACTGCTACACCGGACTTACGGTCGCATTGGACTTTGATGTCAACTCGTTCCGGAACTGGAAAGGGGCACTCAAGTATGCGCCGCCAATCGTGGCCGAGAATGCCGCGCTCGTCGAGCGAGCGTGCCAAGAAGCCACAGGTTACTTGATCGACATGGACGCTATCTGGCCCCATTTCCGCTGCCCGGATTGCGACCGCAGTTTATCGAGCGGTGACTTCGAGCAAATCCCATTGAGATGCCCTCGTTGTTCGCAGCGCACAGCACGGTATGACGGATTCTATTCCATGGTCTCAATCCTGCGAGAAGCAGAAAGTTCCCTGTGAGAGCTGCCGGACGGCTCCGTGCGCCCCGTATATGCGGCGGCGATTTCCGATTACAATCTGCCCTTTGTGCAGCGCACCGGACAACTGCTCGTAGCGCCGCGAGTCGAGCCACTGTCATCCAATTCTTTTTGCTTACGATTCAGCCCCATTACCATGCGTGTTCTTTCCGGCATTCAGCCAACGGGTCGTTTTCATTGGGGAAACTACTTCGGCGCCATTCGGCAGTATATCGATCTGCAGGATGAGGACGCCTCGTATTACTTCCTGGCAAATCTCCACGCGCTGACCACAATCCGTGATCGTGACGAGCTGCGGTCGCTGACCATTGACGCGGCTTTGGACCTCATCGCGCTGGGTTTGAACCCGGAGAAGGCTATCCTCTTCGCCCAAAGCGATGTCCCGGAAGTTTCCGAACTTTGCTGGTTGCTGATGGCCATCACGCCGATGGGCTTGCTGGAGCGCTGTGTTTCTTTCAAAGACAAGCGCGAGCGAGGCATCTCTGCCGATACCGGTCTATTTACATACCCTGTGCTGATGTCGGCTGACATCATCATCTACGATTCCGACATTGTGCCGGTGGGCGCGGACCAGGTTCAGCACATTGAAGTGACACGCGACATCGCCGCCAAATTCAATCACCTTTTCGGCGAGACCTTTGTCCTGCCCAAGGCCAAAGTGCTGGACGATTCCGCCAAGGTGCCTGGCACCGATGGCGAAAAGATGTCCAAGAGTTACAACAACACGATTGAACTCTTTGAACCCGCCAAAGCGATGCGGAAGAAGATCATGCGAATCCAAACGGACTCGCGACCGATGGAAGAGCCCAAGGAGCCTGAAGGCGATCACCTTTATCAGCTCTACTATCTCTTCGCCACGCCGGAAGAGCGGGAAGAGATGGCCGCGCTTTATCGCCGCGGCGGCTTTGGTTACGGCGAAGTCAAAAAGGCGCTCGCCGACGTGGCCGACCGTTTCCTGGAAGAGCCCCGCGCTCGCCGCGAAGAGCTGGCCAACCATCCGGAAAAGATGCGCGAGATCCTGGGCGACGGCGCGCAACAAGCCCGCAAGAAAGCGGCCGAAGTGTTGCAGCGCGCGCAGGAAAACTGCGGCGTGAAGGGCTGGTAGTGGGTGCAACAAGCTTGCGATCGGGTGGGCCGCGTTGCGACAAAATTTCGGTGACGCCCGCGATTGTGCATAATGAAGGCATGAACCAATCGCACGCAACCTGCAAACCTTCAGGCAAGTTCAAGCGTGCCGTGTTGGGCTTCATCGCTGGATTCTTGTTGGCGCTGATCGTGTTGCTGATGCTGGATCAATTCCCCGAGCGTGATCCTTACGCGATCGACGAACCGGAGTGGATCTGGATCAAGCCATGGCTGATTGCCGTGGCGGTCGCTCTTGGCGTCAGCGTCATCGCCATCTTCTGGGGCGGAAAGCGCGTCCCGCGGTTCGCCACTTCGTTTATCCTCATCTTCTTGCTGACTTGCATGTTGCCGTTTTGGCCTGGCAAGTTAGGCCGTCTAACCGAGCCGCTCGCGAGCATTTATTCGGGATATGGCGCAGGCAAAAAACATGCGGCCGAATTTCTGATTGTCCACTTGGGACTCTCAGCCGTCGCCGCCGCGGTGTTCGCCTGGGCCTTCCCCGGTAAGAGATCAAACGAGGAATTGTCAGACACTAAGAAGTCCGACACCGAAGAGCCAAACACTGCCGAGACGACGACAAACCGATGATCCCAAGGAGTGAGCCTCGGAGGCATGCATCGCCTAGTTGCTAATCGAAGATGGCATCCTCTTCTGTCCGGGGCGCGCCACGGCGCGAGACTTCTCGCCAGGCCAAGCGAGCCGGACCGCTGATAACAAACAGCGTGAACAGAATGGGAGCGGCATAACCGCGAATGAAGACCACAACAATCAGCGCGAAGATCAGCCCGACCACATGCGCGAAACTTCGTTGGCCGCGGAAGAGGTGATTCGCCACGTGAGGGTAGCGGATGCGTGAGACCATTAACAAGGCTACAAGCAGCGCGAAGAAGGGCAACGCGGTTTCCGTGATTTTGTTGATATGTTCCGCATACTTGAATGTGCTGCTTGTGCCTCGGAGCGAATAGAACATGAACGCAAAGCTGGCGACAGCTCCTCCGCCAGCTGGCGAAGGCAAACCGCTGAAGTCCATGTGATCATCTTCTTCCTCGTTCTCCACGTTGTAGCGAGCCAATCGCAGTGCCACACAAGCGGCAAACGCGGCAGCGATCATCCAGACTTCCACGCGATGTTCCAACGCGAACTGGGGACACATCTTGACCAGCAGGAACGCCGGAGCCACACCAAAGGTCACCAAATCGCATAGGCTGTCCAACTGCCCTCCAAAATCACTGGTGGTGCGAGAGAGCCTGGCCACGTGACCATCCAAGGCGTCAAAGACCATCGCCAAGAAAATCAGCGAGGCGGAAACCATCAGGTTCCAAGGGTCGGCCTCGCGCATGACGTTGATGGTGTCCGGCTTCTCAATTCGCGAAGCCACAACGATCGCAAAAAAGCCGCAAACCAGATTGCCCAACGTAAACATCGTGGGCAACACGGCGATCGCGCGAATTTTCTTGCGACGTGACATGAAGCAGCGGGTCTTGGATTGGGTGAGCGTTGAGTTGCCGAGACCAACTACCAACATACGCTCTCGGCCACGAATGCACGCGGGGGAAAATCGGGCGGGCGAGAAAAACCCAGAGATTGCGGCGGAAGGCAAGTTGCCGCAGCGGCCATCAATCAAGCAGCGCGGCGATTGCCGTGTCGCTCATCAAGGTAGTTGTAGACGTCCTCGAGCGAAAACTGCCGCCCGGCCGCCGACAAGTGATCGTAGATTCGCTGCGCCGCTTCGTATTCTGGCAGCGTATCCACGGTCAGGCGGATTTCCGGTCGCAACCCTTGCCAGCGCTGCGGAAGTTGCTGGACGTGGAGAGGAATCGCATGCTTCGTTCGGCGAAAATACGGCGTCACGTGCTCACGGCATTCGGCGTCGCCGGCGACTTTCGCCATTCGCCGTAGGGCATCCGCCCTCATGACTTCGGGAACAACGTATGACAAATTGCGGATGCTGGTGTACTCGAGGCGGCTGGCCAGGTGCCGGCGCAAAATGCCTGCGGTGCGGCTTGGGCAATAGAACGGGTTGTCCGCGGTGGCGCGAATCACGATATCGGTGGGGCGCAGGTCAGCCGAAGCCGCGAGGTAGCGGGCAAGCACATCTTCGCTGGAACCGCGAAAGACCTGGCATCCAAGTCGGCGACCTTCGCTCGTCGTCCAGTCATCGGCCAGGTCCATGGTTGTGGCGACCATGAATTGCAGGTTCGGTCCAGAACGCAAATCGAGAAACTGGCGACACGCTTGCAATCGCTCCACAACGCGGGCGAGCAGCGTGTGACCGGCCAGCATTCGCGAGACCTTGCCAGGCAAGCGCGATGAGCCCATTCGCGCTTGGACGATAAAGCGAACTGTGATTTGCGCGCGCGCCAACGTGTTTGCAGGCGAAGGCTTGGGCGAGAACGCGCGCAACGTGGGGCTGCCAATCGCGCGGCGCGAATCGTCATTGCTTGGTGGATTATTCGACATCCGCGCAATCCAGTCGGCTATCGGCGGGAATCTCGCGGCGGACGGTGCGGCCAATCAATTCGTGTCGAGCGTGCCAGGGGATGCCGCCGCCGGCAGTCTTCAGGCACAACATGGCCTCCGTCAGTTGCGCGCCACGAGGAATGCGAAATTTGGCGACGAGTGTGCGGCCCAACTTTTGCCGCGCGGTGTCGACAGACGGGACGACTCGCTTGACGCCATCCCCCAAAGCTCGCTCAATGCGGCGAATCGCCTGGGCCATGGCGGTGAACTCCTCCGGCTCCAGACTGCAGATATGATCACTACCACGAAGCTTGCGATTCATCGTGACATGCTTTTCAATCACGCACGCCCCCAACGCCGCGGCGGCAAGCGGAATCGCTGTGCCCAAGCTGTGGTCGGAAAGACCCACGGGACATGCAAACTCTTGCCGCAGGGTTTCCATCGCCAGTAAGTTGATGTCTTCATCTTGAGTGGGATAGGCGCTGGTGCATTGCAGCAGGATCACTCGATTGTGATGAGCACGAACGGTGTCCAACGCGTCGGCGATCTCGCTCATGCCGTCCATGCCGCTGGACAGAATAACAGGCTTGCCGGTGCGGGCGATGTGCTCAATCAACGGGAGATTGGTCAGGTCTCGGCTGGCGACTTTGTAACAAGGAACTTGTAGCCGCTCCAAGAGTTCGACGCTTTCGTGATCGCACGCTGTGGAGAAGTACGTGAGTTCAGCGGCTTCCGCGCGCTGTTGCAGGCGACCGTGATCGTCCTCTTCCAATTCCAACGCCTGACGGTGTTCGCCATACGTGGGCGCAAAACTGTTAGGGCTATCGTAAGCCTGACGCGAGAACTCTTCGGTCAGGTCACTCTCCAGATGCCGCTTGCAGAACTTGACGGCATCGATACCGCTGGCGGAGAGTCGCTCGATCAATTGATCCGCGAGCGCGGGATTGCCATTGTGGTTCTGGCCAACTTCCGCAACCAGATAGCACGGGAAGCCAGGGCCAACCATTCGGCCCGGCGTCAGCTCAATGCTCGCCACGTGCGGCATCTGGGCAACCTCCCTGTTACTTTGCTGAATCAATATCGCGGCGGTGTGCGGGGACCACCACATTCTCAAATCGTCGCGTTCTCAATCCATGAGAGGCAACATCATGCCACGGGCGTGCCAGCAGGTGAAGCCGAGTTTGGGGCGCCGTTCGCTAATTCGCATGTCGATCGGACCAGTGTGATCGCAATGCTAGCAGCTTGCTCGTGCTCGTCTGATGGTGCTTCGTTCGATTGGGCTGTCTCGGTCATGCGTCGTGTGTTAGCTTGCCGCGCTATTTTGCATTCGAGTTTGCGCTCGCGCAGCGCTTCTGTTGACCATTTCATTGCAATCGTGACGGCCGGCAAGTCCCAGTTCGATGTCGACCTCGGCGTGATTTACACGCATGAGGATGATTACATGCCGCCGCTGTTGTCCACATTGGCGGCGTCCGGGCCAGGGTTGCGCTTGAGACTGTTGCTGGTCGATAACGCTTCGGACTCGGGTGCGAAGAAGTGGCTCAAGCATTTTCCGAACGTGCAGATTATTCGCAACCAGCAGCGGCTCAACTACGCGGAGAATCTCAATCGCGTGTTGGAAGCCGGCGACGCGCCGTTCGCAATGCTGCTGAACACGGACATGTTCTTTGAACCGGAAGAACAAACGGTGGCGCGGCTGACGAACTTCATGCGAATGCATCCCGAGTGCGGGCTGGCGGCTTGTCGCTTGTATCACCCTGACGGCACATACGGCTTTCCCGCGCGGAGATTTCAATCACTCAGGACAATTGCCGGGCGACGCCTGGGACTAGGGCGGCTGTTCCCAACTTCGCTGCGAAACCACCTCTATGCGGAACACGAACACACCGACGCGTTTGCTTGCGACTGGGTGAGCGGCTGCCTGATGTTTGTGCGCCGCGCGGCGCTGGAAGATGTCGGCCTGCTGGACGAATCGTACGGCAAGTATTTCGAGGATGTTGATTATTGCCTTCGCATGCAGCAACACGGCTGGCAAGTGATGTTCACAGGCGAGACGTACGCCTGGCATTGGGAGCAGCGG
>CALJLD010000273.1 GCA_937982665.1 uncultured Planctomycetales bacterium | reverse complement strand
ATCTGATGGTGATGGGTCCCGGCGGCTATCACGCCCGAGACTATCTCAAGGCAGGGCTGCCAATCACGATCATCGTTTTCGTGACGGCGATGGTGCTAATCCCGTTGTTCTGGCCGTTTCATTAGCGGCGCGATCGTCATCATGTCGCTCCCCAACTTCGGTTCGATGGCGTGTCCCAACTACGGCAAGCGCAGGTCTATGCGCGGACTTTCCTCCTGCTAACAAGAAAGGGTTTGAAGCGCCCGAATTTGCACAGAAAACAAATTTTTTCTGCGCAGTGTTAGAAACTCGCCAGCTTGTCGCGCCCGATGCAGCCCCGCGAGCCGCTTGTTTGGACGGCGTGCACCGTGCTCAAAAATCTCTGGTCGCGGGCTCACGCACAGTCGTTATGCCGCGCGAGATTCCAACTGGGCCTGGGTCTGAACAGCGGCGGGAGTGCGGAGGAATCGCAGACGCCGGGGGGATTCTTGCAGATTTGGGCGAGCAAGAATCACGGCGAAGCCACCGCGAAAGCTGGCGAGCATGCCGCTGCCGTCCAAATGAAACAGCCCGTTTCCTTGGCGTTGTCCCCACCAACTCTTCATTCGCTTGAGTCCGGCCAGGCGGGTCAGGCGAACGAGTTGCCGTGCAGTAAAGGTGTGCAAGTGGCGGCTGCGACGAACCAACTGCGCGGCGTGGCGAACGCCATACGCCAGCCGATGAATCAAGCTCATCGTCGGCGAGGGTTCGATGGGGCATGTGATCAAGAGCACGCCGTTGGGCTTGAGAGCGCGCGAAGCTTCGCGGAGAACAGTCTCTGGTTTTTCCGCGTGTACAAGCGTTTGATCCAGCAAGATGAGATCGATGCTGCGGTCCGCGAAGGGGAGTTCCTCGCCGCGACCGGCGATCCAGCGCACGCGGCCGTGGCGAAGTGTTTCGTGAGCGGACATTTCACCGGCGAGCGGATCCACGGCATAGCAAACGCCGCCGCGCAGATGGTGAATGACGCCTTCGCCGGGCACGCCCACTTGCACCATTCGCGTTTGCGGTGTGATGCGGACATGATCGGAGAGCCGCCGCTCAATTTGCCGGGCCAGTTTGCGGAGCATGCTGGAGCGGGCGATGTCGTCGTCGCGGGCCCCGGCCACTTCCATCGCCCTGAGCTTCTGCAGCCCTCGCCAATGGGCATCGTCCTCGGCCGGTTGAAATTGCGGGATGCCGTCAATGACCGGCACGCCCCGGCCGCAACGTCGGCACGAGAGCCAGTTGCCGTACGATGCAAAACTGCCCTGATCAAAGGGGCAAACCAACTCGTCCCACATTGGCATCGCATCCTTGCGAGTGTCTGGCGGTTGCTTTGAGAAGGGCCGGCGCTTCCTGCGCAGGCACATCGCCCGCCAACTTACTCTACCGCCGCAGCGCGAGTAAACATGAACCGCAGCGGACCGGGTGCTGGCAATGCATGCGGGTATGATGAGATTCTGCTGTAGCAAGAGCGCCGTTATCGTCGCCGAACTCTACGGACGCGATGGACCATAAGGCTACCGAGCACGATCCCCAATCCGGCGATGCCGAACAACCACGGAGCGGACGAACGTTGGGGAGCGTAAGCCCCGATGGCTCCTTCCACGCGGACGCCGTCCGGCTTGCCGTCGCCGGGAGCGTGCCGTTGAACGTCATAGGCCGCGCGATTGTTGCGTCGCGCGGGCATCTGATACTCGGCGAAAGTCAGGTTCTTGTCCGCCAGCACTTCGCGGGGGAAATCGCCATCGACAACCGTGAACGTCATCCCCTCCAGATCGTCCAGCGCGCCTTCCAAGGCGGCGGTGCGAGCATTGGTCAACACTTGATGGTTAAGTTGATCAACTTCTTTGCCGCGGAGGTTGAGGCTTTCACCAATCCGCAACAGCATCTTTTCCGATTCCTCAAAACCATGGGAGAGTTCCCCGGCGGAGACGGCCAACAAGTCGGAAGCGAACAGGTCTCGCGCTTGACCGTTGTGCGGAACGGGGTCTCGCTGCTGGACAATCCATTCACGCCGTCTGGCGGGGATGTCCTTGACCGTGCCGCCCAGAATTCGCAGCGGCAAAGGTTGAGTGACGTTGGCCAAGAGTCTTTCGCCTGTGAGTTGACGCACGACGTACTCTTCGGGAATTGCTCGAATCTTCTTTGGACCATCGCTCAAGATGTAAACGATGTTCCGCATCTCGCCGGCGTTGAAGGATGAAAGCCGCATTGGCACCACAAGTTCCTCTGAGTGAAAGCGAAAACCCATCGCTTGCACAAAGCCGTCAAAACTGGCGTTGGGTGGCAGGCCGGGTTGCGTTTCTCGCATGCCTGGCTGCGGATCAACGGCTGACTTGGGGCCGACGCGCGTCTTAACCGCAACAAAGCACCAGCCGTCTGTGACGTAGTCGTCGCAGGCTTTGTCCATTCCTTCCGGAAAGCGGTATTCGTGATCGTCCATCCAACTCTTCAAGGCCGCGGAGCTGCCGGCTTCCAGCACGGCCACTTCATACATGCCGACGGCTTCCTCTCGCAGCACGCGGACTTGATTGACGGCTAGTCCGCCGTCGTCCCCAGCGGAACTCCTGGATGCGGCTGCGGAATCCATAGCTGCGGCCATGGGTGGTGGCGGGTAAAGATTGACCACCACTTCCGGAGGATCAACGGCTTTCTCAATCTGCGGGAAGATGGAATCCGGCACTTTGCGGATGGCGGGCGGATTTGGGAAGGGGATCAACATGCCGAAGTCTTCGACCCGGCCTTGGAAGCCTGGGCGAATGACAAAGGTCTCCAGTCCGTCCTTGTGAAAAACGTACGTGTTCTGCAGTCCAATCCGTTCAATCGTTACGTCCTGATTGATGGAGATGGGCGGAACCATGCCGCAAGGGTCGGCCCAAGCCGTTCCTAAAGTGGCAATCGTTACCGCCATTACGGTCAGCAGCAGATATCGGGCAGTCATGCGAAAATCCTTCAAGTTCGCGGCGATGTGCGAAATCGAGACCTACGTTTGCTCATCAACGACCAATCTTCTCGCCCCCATTCCCTTCACCTGGCGCGGAGTGGTCGTTTGAACACTTCCCAAATCACTTCAGTTTGTCCCCTCCTTGACGTTCCGCGGACGGAATTCGTTACGCGAAACCTCAACGCCTGATTTTCCCCGAATTCTCAGGGCAAATCCAGCACAACAGGTTACGCACGCACTTGGGCATGCCGCTTTCGCCGGTTGATCATGTCCGCACGAGTGCGAATTTCCCCGCTCGACACGTCGTAGACCCACGTCGAGTCAAATCATGTCACACTTCTTCCGTTTGGCCGGGTGTGCCGCTGCGCGCGCTTGTGCGCTGAGTTCTTGTGTCATCGCCTTGGTGTTGGGGCAAGATTCTGCGCAAGCCCAAATCCAAATCAGCGAGGAGAGACAGCGCGAGTTGGCTTTTGCCGAAGCATACGGCTACTTGTTGGACATTGATCTGGTTGCTTTGCGGCGCGAAGTGGCCGAATGGAGCAATGCATACGCTGGACCAACCGCGGAACGAGCGGCACAGCACGCAACAACCGTTCACGGGATTATTGATCGCCTGACGGTGCTGAAGCGTGACTTGCAGAAAGACATCAAGAGTGCGCAGCCTGCCCAACTGACTCACGAACTCGACCGACTGCACGATGTGTGGCCCGCCTGGCTGATGGCCGATTTCAATCCGCCTTCTGCCGTGCGCACGATTCTTGTTCGCGACATGGATCAACTGCTCGACGCATTAGAAGTTGTGCAACCGGGCGATGAAATCATCCTGGCCGATGGCATCTGGCGCGGGTTCAATCTGGACGGCATCGTTCCTCCTAATGGTTCGGGCGCTCGGCCGATTGTGATTCGCGCGAAGAATCCCGGCAAAGCCATCATCGCGACTGAGTTTGCCGCAAGCTTTGGACGCAACCTGATCTTGCGAGACCTGACGTTTTGCGGGCTTGGAGCACATCCAGGCGGGCAACCTGGCACATTTGCACCGTATCTGACCGTTTCCGGAAAGAACGTTCGAGTCTCGCATTGTCTCTTCTATGCGGGCCAACGCGGTTCCGGCATCGTCTGCAATACCAAAGGCCTGCGCTTTGATCAAAATTACATCGCCGGTGACTTCGCTGGATCGGCTGTCCGGATCAATGGTCGCAAGTGCAAACTGGATGGAAACTACTTCGGCTGGCAGTCCAATCGCGAAGGTCACTTGAGTGCGGCGATTGAGGTTTTGGCTGGAGCTGAGAAGACCAATTTGGCATCCAACTTTTTCTCCGGGCCAGGCGCGAGCGTTCTGGACGCCGGGCTTGCGACGGCAATTGAGGACAACACGTTTACAAACATTCCCGATATCGGGCTGACGATCAGTCCAAAAAGTCGTAAGGGAATTGTCCGAGACAATATGGCCTTTGATGTTGGCCGAATTGTGCTGCAATCCTCCGACACGCAGTTTTCCAACAACTACATGGAACAAGTCGGTTTGGAAACGCTGGCTGTTGGGATCTCTAACAACAACACTTTGATTGTTTCTGAACAGGGACCGCAAAATCAGCCACCCCAAGTGGACGCCGGTTTACTGCCTGGCCCCAACAATTTGATCTGCACGGAGAACGAGATCATCTTCCCCACCAAGATCAGGCCGGTGGACAATAGCGGCAATGCGTATGACAGCGAGGAAGATTCCAATCCTGTGCAACTGATGCGCGACGTTTTGGGTTATCTTCGCCCGCACCAAAAGTTTGGGCGATTGGGATTTCAAGGCGAAGCACTGCCGCTGGGAAGAAACAGCGAAGTTGGTCCCACCTGGTTGCCGGCTGAGCTTTCCATCAACCGTCCGCTGGCGAGTTCCTATGACTTAACGACCAGCGAAATCGCGGTGTCTGCCGGTAGCAGCGACCAATCCGCGGCGGACTCTTTTCTCAGTGTCGAAGGCGGAAGCGGCAATGAGGATGTTCAATCGCCAGCCGCCAACGTGCGAGGCTGGACTTTGCAAGGTTGGGTCAACAACCGTAACAAGAGCGCGACGTCTGGCCCGATCGCGCAGGCGCAAGATGGCGGAAACTATTGGGAGCTGCGGTTGACCGATGATCATCGGCTTGTGCTTTCCGGCGAGACCGACGGCGCGACATGGAGTTTTTCCACCGAGGCAGAATATGTCAGCGAAACCGGCAAGTCGTACTTCGCGATTGTGGTCCAGCCGAGAAGCTCTGGTTGCGACGTTTGTTTCTATCGGGGCAGCGAGACCGAGTCCGTCGACTTGATCGCCGCCGAACTCGCGCCCGAAGGCGCTTTCGTCGGCACAGCCGGCTTTGAACTCGGCCTGCCTGACTCGCATGAATTGCTGTCCGCCCGATTGTTCAGCTTGCCACAAGGTCAGAGTTTGGAAAACGGGTTCGCGCTCCTCAACTCGTCCGACTTGGAGGCTCTGCGGCAAGGGGATTTGCTTTCGCAGTAATGTGGGCCGCAATCCAGCGGATGAATCGTGTGATGTGGTGCCTGGGAAGGGAGGCCTCCACGCGGTATGATGAGGTACGGGCAGCGCGTATTGCGTGATGCGCATTCTGCGTGAAAGTGCCGTACCTCATCTTTGCTGAGCGGATTCCCGCCAGCACGCACATTGTTGTTGGTTTCCATGCCCTCGCGCACACCCACCAAGAAAAAACAGAAGAGTCGCGCGAAGCAATCTCGTGGCAAGCGCACAACGTTCAGCAAGGTGCCCAGCAAGACGTTGGGCAGGAAGCCGGCTAAGAAATCCGCAAAGGCGACCGCCGGCAAGAGCTCTCGCCCCGCCAAGCGCAGAAAGCAAGTTGCGCGACGTGTTTCCACCGAGCCTGGCGAACGATTGCAGAAGATTCTTGCCGCGGCCGGTTTTGGCAGTCGCCGCGCGTGCGAGGAACTCATTCTTGCCGGTCGGGTTGAAGTCAATGGCAAAGTCGTCGCCGAGTTGGGCGCAAGAGCGGACACCCAGCAGCAAGAGATTCGCGTTGATGGAGAAGTCCTGCGCCGGCAGCGGCTGGTCTATTACGCGGCTTACAAGCCAAAAGGGGTGATCAGCACCAGTTCCGATCCCTCAGGCCGCGCTCGTGTGACGGACCTTGTGCCGGACAAGACACGCGTCTTTACCGTGGGGCGGTTGGACCGCGAGAGCGAAGGCCTGGTCCTGCTCACAAACGATGGCGAGTTGGCCAATCGCTTGACGCACCCGCGGCACGGTGTGGAAAAGATCTACCAGGTGCAAGTTGCCGGCAAGGCGGAATGGGAAGTTATCAAGCAACTCAAGCGCGGAGTCTACCTGGCGGAAGGCCGCGCGAAGGTCAAGCACCTGAAGATTCTCAAGCAGCACAAACAATCGACACTGCTGGAAATGATCCTGGACGAAGGCAAGAACCGTGAGATTCGTCGCGTGCTTGCCCATCTGGGACATAAAGTCCAAAACCTCAAACGCGTGGCCATTGGGACATTGCGTCTGGGAACCATGATCGCTGGGGAGTATCGGCCGCTAACAAAGGACGAAATCCGCCGCCTGCAGGAGTTGGCCGCCGGTAAAGGGCGACACGCTCGCAAGACGACAACGGAGAAGGGACAAGAAGGCGAATCCGCAAGTGCCCGCACAGAGCGAGCGACTGGCAATAAGAGCGACGCCCAGCGTTCAAGCTCCCGGAACACGAAAGGGACGAACACGTCGCGATCGCGGCGTGCCCCACTGGCGTCTCCCCGCTCCAACGATTCTTCCAAGCGAAAGCCAAAAACAAAAACCGCGCGGAAGGCATCAGCCAAATTGTCAGGGCGAAAGAAGTCCAGCCGCACTGGAAAGCCCAGGAAGCCAAGCTCATGACAGATGTTTCCCTCGTAGGACAACAACTGCCCTCTGCGACGCCAGCGCCGGCTGGCCCACCGTACTTTGCGGATGGACTGTGGCATGGGCAGGTAGAGATTGTCGAAAACGAGCGGATGGCCCGCGATACGTTTCGCGTACGCTTTCGTTGTCCGGAGATTGCGCGGCGAATCGTCCCAGGACAGTTCCTGATGTTGCGTGTCGCAGGCTACAACGATCCCTTGCTGGGTCGCCCATTCGCGCTCTATGACACAACTCAATCCAGTTCCGGAGCCGCCGATGGATTGGACGTTGTCTACTTGATCGTTGGGAAACTGACTTCGCGACTTGCCGAATGCTTGCCTGGCGAAAAGCTTGAAGTCTGGGGACCGCTGGGTAATGGGTTCTCGCCAACACCAGCAGAGCATTTGATCATGGTCGCTGGCGGGATTGGTCAAACGCCGTTTCTCGCCGTCGCGCGCGAGGCTCTTGAGTTGCGGCGTTACGGAGCGCCGCCACGCCATCGTCCACGCTCGCAGCACGTTACATTGTGCTACGGGGCGCGATCGAAAGATTTGCTCGCCGGCGTTGAGGACTTCCAGGCGCTGGGAGTGGATGTGCGCGTGAGTACCGATGACGGCACAAGCGGTCATCATGGACTTGTGACAGATGTATTGAAGAGCGTCTTGGATCAGGCCAAACTCTCGCCAACAATTCTGTGCTGTGGGCCTGAACCGATGATGGCTGCCGTAGCGAAGATCGCGCAAGAACGGCACGTCCCGTGTGAGATCTCGCTGGAAACACCCATGGCCTGTGGCGTGGGAATCTGCTTCAGTTGCGTCGCAAAGGTTCGCCAGGAGGACGGCGGTTGGGATTATCGCCGCACTTGCGTGGAAGGACCCGTGTTTGATGGGTGCGCCATCGACTTTGATTGAAGCAAAGTCATTGCCGGTTGAATGTCCGCTTTGTGGGCATGTCGCCTACGCAAACTTCATCCATGCCAAACACCCTGCTCACGCAAGTTCTTATCTTGTTTGGCTTTGAGAGCATCTCCTGCTTGACATGGCGATAGTGGCGCGCTTAGATTGCCCGATGCGGTAAGACGCCCGCACTCGAAGAAACTAGTCAACCTTTGGTGGTTTGTACGTGAGCGAATCTCGATTCGCGGTGCGTATCAGGTTTGAATTGCCAACATTCCGAGTTCTCAAGCGGAACAGCAAACCACTCTGGCAACACCTCAACTGGATATCTCATGGCTGTCGCAACGGCGCCCGAAGTTTCATCAATCGCCTCGGAACTGAAACTTCGCGAAGAGCAAGTCCACAATCTTGTGGCACTGCTGGACGAAGGCTGCACGATCCCCTTCATCACTCGCTATCGCAAGGACCAGACCGGCGGCCTTGATGAAGAGCAGATTCGCGCCGCAGCAAAGCTGTTGGAACAGCATCGCTTGTTGGCGCAGCGCAAAGAGACAATCCTGCGTTCCATTGACGGCCAGGGAAAGCTGACGCCGGAACTTCGCGCGAAGATTGAAGACGCGGATTCGCTCAAGCGACTGGAAGACTTGTATCTGCCCTTCAAGCCCAAGAAACAAACGTTGGCCGCCGCCGCGCGAGAGCGAGGGCTGGCCGTTTTGGCCGAAGAGCTGCGCAGCGGCGAGTGCAAGGACGCGGACGCGCGTGCCGCGGAGTTCGTCAATCCTGATAAAGGGATTAAGACGGCTGCCGATGCCCTTTTGGGCGCGGGGCACATCCTGGCCGAGTCATTCAGCGAAATGGCCGAGCTTCGCCACAAGCTCCGCGTGATCATTCAAAAGACTGGCAAGCTCGTCTCGCAACGTTTGCCGGAAGAGACGGTCGCGGAAGAACCCAAGGCAAGCGAGAAGCCTGTCGCAGCGGTTGAGACGCAAACTGCAACACAACCAAAGGACAATCCCACTGCGGACGCCGGTAGTACGCCAGCTGAGTCAGCGCCGGCCGAATCAACTCCGGCCGAAAGCGCGACGGAGGAATCTTCCGCCGATGCGAATGCGCCGCCGTCTCCGGCAAGTGAATCAACCTCCGACAGTCCAGCGCAAGCGGAGGCTGGCAGCGAGGCCGAGCCATCCGCGGCAGCAACCGCGCCCGAAGCCAACGCGGAAAAAGCGGAATCCGCCAAGGCAGACACAGCCACAGCCAAACCTGCGCCTTCGGCAAAGAAGCAGAATAAGAAAAAGAAGCACGTCAAGAAGAAGCAAGACGAAAAGCTCGCCAGGACGTTCCAGGACTTCTTTGATTTCTCGGAGAAGTTGGCGACCATTCCGCCGCATCGCATTCTGGCGATTAATCGCGGCGAGCGAGCCAAGATTCTTCGTGCGCGCATCGATGCCGATTTCGAATCGATGCAGAATCTTGTCGAAGAAACGGTCTCTGAGGCCGATCATCCGCACGTCGAGTTCATTCGCGGTTGCGGTCGCGATGCGATGACGCGGCTCATCATTCCCAGCTTGGAGCGCGAATTCCGCCGCGAGCTGACGGAAGAAGCGGAGAACCATGCCGTTGGAGTGTTCGCACGCAACTTGCGCAGCCTGCTGTTGCGACAGCCGGTCGCTGGACGTCGCGTGCTGGCGATAGACCCTGGCTTCCGCAGTGGTTGCAAAGTCGTCGCCATTGACGAATTCGGCAACTACCTGGAGCACACGCTGATCTACGTTACCGGAAAAGGCAATCGCCGGATCAGCGCGCGGCTCAAGCTGGCGGACTTCATCAAGAAGCACCAACTCAATGTTGTTGTGATTGGCAACGGAACCGCCTGTCGCGAAACCGAATCGCTCGTCGCGGAACTGATCGCCGGACCCAAGCAGGATGAACTCCGTGGTCCTGAAGACGAGCCGCGGCAAGCTCCAGCGGAAGCTTCCACGGAACAAAAGACGGACGCAAAGCCCAAGGCTGACGCGGTACCAAACACTGACCCGGCAGCAAGCACGGCTCAAGCTGGCGCTTCCCAGCAAGACGCTTCGCAAGCTGCGGAATCACAGCCTGCGGCTGAAGCCTCGCAGCAAACCGAATCATCATCCGCGCAAGACGGTGGTCAAGAAACTGTTGCCACCCAGAGCGATACGCCCCAGACAGGCGAGGTCGCGACCGAAACCGCAAACGCCGAAACTCAGCCTGCGGCGGATAACTCGCCTGCCGAAGCGGGAGCCGACGCGGCAAAGAGCGACAAACCTGATGCTCAAGCCGCCGCCGAGCCGAAAAGCGAAAAGCCGCCTGCTCCTGCTGCCAAGAAGCAAACCCAGCCGCCGCAACCGGCCAAGCCGAGAAAGCTGTCGCAAGAAGAGTATGATCTTTTGAATGATGACGCGGTTCGCGGCGTCTCGTATTCCATTGTCAACGAAGCCGGCGCAAGCGTTTACTCCACCAGCACAGTCGGGCGGGAAGAGTTCCCGTCTTTGGACGCAACCGTTCGCGGGGCCGTTTCCATCGGCAGGAGACTGCAAGATCCGCTCAGCGAGCTCGTGAAGATCGATCCCGGCAACATTGGCGTAGGCATGTATCAGCATGACGTCAAAGCCAAGCACTTGCGCAGCTCTTTGGATGACGTGGTTGAGTCATGCGTGAACTACGTTGGCGTGGAATTGAACACGGCCAGCGTCCCGTTGCTGCGATACGTCTCCGGTCTGAATCAGTTAACGGCACGCCGGATTTATGAATTCCGTCAGGAAAAAGGGCCGCTCAAATCGCGAGAGCAATTGAAGGACGTGCCGGGAATCGGCGACGCCGCGTTTGTGCAGTCAGCCGGATTCCTGCGGATCTCCGATAGTGAGAACCCGCTCGACGCTTCGTGGATTCACCCGGAAAACTACGCAACTGCGACCGAACTGTTGCAGAAGCTGGGTTTTGGCTTGGACGCGTTGCAGTCGAAGGAAAGCCGTGCCCAGTTGGCACAAAAGATGAAAGAGGCTGATAGCACGGCCTTGGCGGAAGAGTTGGGCGTTGGCGTGCTGACGTTGCAGGACATCATGCAACAGATGGTCAAGCCAGGGCGTGACCCGCGCGAGGACTTGCCGCCGCCGGTCTTTCGTCGCGAAATCCTCAAGCTCGAAGACCTGCAACCGGGAATGCAATTGTCCGGCAGCGTGTTGAACGTTGTTGACTTTGGCGTCTTTGTTGACATTGGGCTCAAAGACAGCGGGCTGGTTCACATCAGCCGGCTCTCAAACGGTTATGTCGCCAGTCCGCATGATGTCGCCTCCGTCGGCGATATCGTCAAAGTCTGGGTTGTGGAAGTCGATTCGCAGCGACGCCGCGTCTCGTTGACCATGATCGAGCCCGGCACGGAACGGGCGCGGCCGGAGCGAGGGCGGAAAGACCGCAACAAGAACCAGTCGCAGCAAGGAGATGGCCAACGTTCGGCACAGCGCGATGGCAATCGTGGCGGAGACCGAGGACGCGGCGGCGGGCGGCCGCAGGGCCGTGGGCGCAAGGGCGGGCGGCCACAACAGCGACATACCGGAAAGCCGCGCGTCTTCGAGAAGAAGTCAAACAAGCCGCCGGCCAAGCTCTCTGACAAAATGAAGAAGGGCAAAGAGCCCATGCGGACGTTCGGCCAATTGGAGCAATTGCTCAAGATGGACGATTCGTCCAAAGACGAAAAGGACGAATCGAAAGAGAACAAGAAGTGATTGATTGGGATGTGATTTGAATGGCGAATGTCATCGCCAAACTATTAAATGTCCATCGAGTGACCATAGTCTCCGAATGAAGTAGTTTCCGAGTGATATAGCTTCGTATGGAATTTCAGGAACGACTGCAGAAAGCGATCGAGCGCGGTTCGCGCACACGTGATGAACGTCAACGGGAAAAGCACGCGAAAGAGCTGACCGTTGACGAACTCAAACGCCTGCATTCGGAGTATCGACTGCCCGTCTCCGAGCGGATAGAGTTTTGCCTGCGGCAAGTCGCCACGCAGTTCCCCGGCTTTGATTACTCTGGCGTCTTGGACGACGAGCGCGGCTGGGGAGGATCCATCAGTCGTGACGATGTGAATCTCTCTCGCGACCATGGTCGACGCAATCTCTTCAGCCGGCTGGAGATGACCGTGCGGCCGTTCGCCAATCCCTATGTGCTGGATTTGGCCGCCAAGGGAACTGTCCGCAACAAAGAGATCTTCAACCGCAATCATTTCCAAAGATTGACCGAGGTGGACTTGGACAGCTTTCTGGAAATGATTGACATCTGGTCCTTGGAGTACGCGGAACTCTACGCCGCCAAGGGTTAG
>CALJLD010000272.1 GCA_937982665.1 uncultured Planctomycetales bacterium | reverse complement strand
ACTCGATGCGAAGATCACCTTCACAGCAAACGTTTCCAGAGCATGCGGAAAGATTCCCAATGCGTCGGGAAAGGTTTCCAACGCGGCTGAAAAGGTTTCGGACGCACAAGAAAAGGTTCAGACGCGTACGAAATCATTCCGAGCAAGGATTATCTTCGCCCGAACTCAAGAAAAATGGTGCTAAACACGGGGAAACAATTCAGCTAGGCACCGGCTCCAGCGAGCAAGCCCCAGAGAAAGACCGAAGTTCATGCATTTGTGGCCCGTGAAGAAACGCGTTGGCCGTGAGAAACATCCAGGGGTGGAATATGTTGTCAGACCTATCAACTCAAACGGTGAACTGCACCAACGGGAGTCTACCCGGTACAGCCCGGGACTTGACTTTTGCCCTGCCAAGGGGTGCAATAAGGAGTGCGGTGCCAAGAACTTGCAGCTCACAAGCTCAGTTCAAATTCGCCAGAGGTGGCGGACATTTCTCAGGGGTCCAAATCTTAGGGTCCATTTTGGTGCTAGGTTCCTTGCGATCGGGTTTTGATCGCCAGAATCGAGGCATATTTGCCGTTTGCCCGGCCATATCGCCACATCTTCGCCATTTTCGGCCCAACTTTGGCAGGGTTTCCTTGCCTGGAATACGCATCGTGACGAAAATCGGGAAATCACCAAAGTGTCCAATCGAGATGCCAGTTATCGCCAGCAGCCCGCTTGACCGCATACAACCAGCGACAGGGGAATCCCACTTCGGGTGGAGTCGTACATCAATGAACAATTCGTCCCGCCGAATCCAACGCCACCAATCTCAAGCCCGTCGCCGCCGTGGATTTACCCTGGTGGAGATTCTTGTGGCCACGTCGATCGCCCTGCTTTTGATGGCCGCTGTTGTGCGGCTATTTGCATCGGTCACGGCCAGCGTGACGGAATCTCGCGCAGTGATTGAGATCGCTCAGAGTCTGCAATCGGCTCAAGTGCAGTTGCAAAATGATCTCCGCTACATGACAGCGCGCGGCGTGCCGCCGTTTGATCCGGCCGATCAAAAGGGCTACTTGGAAATCATTGATGGGCCTGGGCCATTTGTGATCACAGGGCTTGGGACGATGCCCATGAAGGCGGATGAGATTGATCCCGTCTCCGGCATGCCCAAGCTCGATACAACGGTGGGCGATATGGACGACATGTTGATGATGACCGTCCGCAGCTACGGCGAGCCGTTTTACGGACGTTGGTTCAATGCCGATGCCATGCCGCCGCGTCTGGAGATCATTCAATCCCAGGACGCGGAGATCGCCTGGTTCACGCGAGGAAACAAACTCTATCGCCGAGTGCGGCTGATCACGCCGGGGCGAAAGGTTGAACCCGCGGGGCTGCCGAATCCCGCTACGCTGGGTGATTATGTTGGACCAGGGTACGGTCGTCGCAATGACGTGGCCATGCGTTTGGACATGACCTATGGCGACAAGCGCATCGGCTTGAGTTCGTTCAATACGTTTGAAGCAAGTTCACTTGGCGATATGACCAAGCGGGAAAATCGCTTCGGTCATGATCCGTTTGCATACCCATACGATGCGAGATTTTGGGGCGCGGCCGGTTTACCGACGCAAGGGGATACCTCGCACATCGGCGATAACCCCGCAGCTCCCGTGGCACCACAAGCCGCGCCATGGACGCAACCAATGCCTTGGGGGTTTGCCGGCGATGACCCACTGGGGAATGCTGGACCGCCCGTTCCGGCGACGTTCTTCGGCTACCATGGCGCGACGGACTTTTGGCGTGATCCCTACAACAATCGAGATTTGACCGGCGCGATTGTCGGCAGCAACATCATCGATGGCTTCAGTGGCGCTCTGTTGGAGTATCAATCGTCGGGCGCCAACAACACGAATCGCAACCCCACTGGCAACGTTTACGTCAACGCCGACTCACTTTCCGCTGATGGGCAAACCAGTCGCTACAGCGAAGATGTGGTCTTAGGGAATGTGATTGGCTTTGATGTCAAAGTCTGGGACCGCTTTGCCCCCGTCTTCATTGATCCGCCCGCTGGCGGTTTCAATCCGCGCGTTGTTAAGCCCGGCGACCCCGGCTATCAAAACTTATTGGAGACCTGGGTCAACAACGGCCAAGACCCAAACGCGGCGGAGTTTGCCCGCTATGGAGCCTATGTTGATTTGTTCTATACACGCCAAATGACGTTTGCGAGTCCCATGCCGTTCCTTTCCGAGTTTTCCGGGCCAGGACTGGGAGCGCTCTCCGCGGCGAACAACACGATGGCCGCGGTCTACGACACCGGGTCCAATCACTACGAGCAGGACGGCATCGATCAATTCAATGACGGCGTGTTTGATATCAGCATGGACGGGATCGACAATGACGGCAACGGCGTCATCGATGAATACAATGAGCGCGAGACAACGCCGCCGTACCCCTTCGCGTTGCGATCGATTCAAATCAAGATTCGTGTGTTTGAGTTGGACAGCAGACTCGTTCGCGAAGTGACTGTCTCGCACGACCTTGTCGATTAGTGCTCGTTGCATTGAGTACGAGAACGGGTAGCCGATGCGGCGAAACAGTGCGCTTTGTGACAAGACAAATGGCACATACCATTCGCCTTCGCGGTCCGTGGAACGTCCACTTGCACCCAAATCCAAGCGCGGATGTGGCGGCCGAGAAATCGTTGTCGCCAATGCGGTTGACGATGCCTTGTACGATCGCGGATTTGGTGGTCGCTGGCGCTTCCCGGCTTCGATTGGAACGGCGTTTCCAGCAGCCGACAGGACTTACGGACCAATCCCAAGTCTGGCTTTGTCTGCGAACGCTTGTTGCGGACGAATCAAATTCAACGTTGCGAGTTGACGCCATCGCGCTCAACGAGAAGGCAATCTTCGCTCATTCACAGCCAGAGGACAACGCTGAGCACATGAGCTTTCGCCACGACATCCGGCGAATGCTGCAACCTTCCAACACCCTGGAAATAACCGTTCGGCATGACGGAGCCGCCAGTCCTGGCCACCGGTCAGTTGAAGAAACCGAGTTTGGCGATGTTTGGTTGGAGATCATTGATTAGTGCAATTGCGGACGCACAACAAAGCACAGACGCGATCAAACGTCACGCCGGTGCGGCGAGAGTTTTCTGTTGACCACTTCCAGCAGACCTTGCACATCGTCTGTTCCCAAACGAATGCTTGAGCCGCTGAGCATTTGCAAGTGAACACAATCGCGTCCAGCGATATTGAGCGTCCAGCCGCGCATGGGGATCCAATGATATCCCAGCCCGTCGATCAAACTCGTTTTCCCGGCTTCCGCGGAGACGATTCGCTCGTAGGGAATCCGCTTACGAAAAACGGGCCAAGGGCCAAACTGCGCAAGCAGGTTCTCGCCTTCGTCCTTGATGGTCAGAGTGCGGAACATCAGCGTCAACAGAACAAGAATCCCGGCACCAATGGTTAAGCCCAGCATGACCTGAAACGGGACATCAGGCAGCCAGATGACCAGCAACATCAAAATGGCGATCACTTCCATGGGGATGTGAATCCAACCCTGCTGCTTGTGTTCGTACGGGGCGGGCAACTCGTCTGCGGCGGATTCGTTGGAGTGATCGTCGTTCACGGAAGCGGCTATCTCGAAGAGTAGTTGTGCGAAGCGACAATAACTTGCAAGCAAGGTATGTCGAGAACGATGACTTGAACACAGGTGGCCGATGCGTTCAAGTGCTTGGTCAATTGTCGTTGGTTCGCTGATCCTTCTTCCGGCTGTAGAACTGTGTAAGCACGCGCACGCGCCACACATGGTAGGCCGTCAGGCATCCGCAAACCGCCAATGAAAGCATGAAATAAACATGCCGATCAAAGTCCCGTTCGAACGCGGTTTGTGCCACGATTGGCGCGACATAGAACTGAATCACCAGCAAGCCATAGGCAATGCACGTCAGGCCGGTCATGAGCCAAACCAATCTTACGCGTGACCACAATCCCGCACTGATGATCAGCAGCGGATACGCGGCGATTGCAGGACTTGTCACGCCACCTGCCAGCGCCAACACCAGCGAAAGCGCGATCACGTCCGTAACCGACCAGCCCGCCTGCAAATTCAAGCGGGCTGTTTCTTCTGCTTGTCGCAACTGTCTCTGAATGAAGAAAGACGCAACCACCCAAACGGCCAACACGCCCGTGACGGTGACATGAAAGGCCGGTGAAACAACGCCGCGGGCGAAGTTGATTAACTCCACAACATAGAACAGCCCCACTCCAGCATATCGCGTTGCCAACGCCGGCTCACGGCGAGCCCAACGCCAGAAGCGATGTCGCAGACCCCAGGCTTTCGCACTTACGGAATCACCGCGAAGGTAGTTGTCTAAGTCATCTGCCAACTCCTGCGCCGATGCATAGCGATCTTTGGGTGACTTCTCCAAACATCGCAAGCAGATCAATTCCAGATCTCGGGGAACGGCCGGGTTCAGTTTCGAGGGCAACTCTGCTTCCCGGTCGCGCACCTGCAGCAACGTGACGAGGTTGTTCTCTCCTCGAAACGGTGGGCGGCCGGTTAGAAGTTCGTAGAGAATTGCCCCCAAGCTGTAAACATCGCTCGCCGGACCAACTTCGCCCGCACGCCCGAATGCTTGCTCCGGCGACATGTAGCTGGGAGTTCCCGCGACAACGCCCGTATCCGTGCGATCGTTCGATTCAAAGAACTTCGCCAATCCAAAATCCGCGATGTGCGGTGTCCCGGACTCGTCCAACAAAATGTTTGAGGGCTTTAAATCACGATGGACCACTCCATGACTGTGAAAGTGGGACACAGCGCGGGCAATCGAAGAAAGCAATTGGACGGACTCGTCGATGTCTAGCTGCTTCTTACGAATCTGTTCGGCAAGCGACGGGCCGCGGACAAACTCCATCGCCAGGTAATGCTGCCCGTACAGTTCGCCAATCTCGTGGATCGAGACAATATTGGGGTGCCGCAGCTTGGCCGCGGTTTGTGCTTCCAGGTGGAAGCGACGCACCTGATCATCACTTGCCAGGCTAGTCGCGATGATCTTGATGGCCACTTCGCGGTCCAGCGACTTTTGACGCGCGCGATAAACGATGCCCATCCCGCCACGGCCAACTTCTGAAAGGATCTCATAGTTGCCAAAATCGCGCGGCGGTTGCGCAATGGTGATCGATGATGGAAAGGGATCGCCGGACGCAACCGTCTGATCATTAATCGAGCTACCCGGAGCGCGATTATCATCTTCGGACTTTGCCGCAGCGCTGTTGGCTTGAATTTGTGCGGCGGGATCGAAGTCATCTGGCTCAGACAAGTTGTTCAGCTTATCGACGCAATCAAGCATCTCCGCCAGCTGCGGATACGCCCGCATCAACGCATCGCGATCAACATGTTCACCGGCTTGTCGCTTGCGAACGTAATTGTCGAGCACTTCCGCGAGTTCTTCATCCGGCGGATTCTTCGCGGGATTAGGAGAGTTGCTCTCAGGAACGTGCGGCACAGAGTCGGTCCTTGGGTCGCCAGAGCAAGAAATCACAGCGCGGTGTTTGGCGCCAGGAATTCGCAACAAGAGCGGTAAGTTGCAATTCTATCCCCCGCAGCGCAGGCTTGCACCCCTGTGAAGCAACGTTGCGGCGAGTTGGCGGTTGTCGATTACTCGGCGGCAAACCCTTCTTCCTTATCCGCGTACCATCGCGTGGCAACCAACAGGTCTTTCACGAGTTCCTGAATGCGTGTCGCCCCGTCAATCATCGTGGGCACAAAGTCATCGTGATCGCGGTGAATCCGTTGCCGGATGGTTTGGGCCTGATGGGCAATGGCGTCCGCCGTTGCCGCGAACCCTTCGCGTGTTGTGATGCGGTGGGTCTCGCCTTCGGAATGTTTGGGCATCGAGTAGCGCGTCGCCAGCCAGTTTTGGTACCAACCCAGCAACGTACCGCGCCCAATAATGCCCAACGGAAAGCCGTCCTGAACAACAATCACGCGACGGATGGCCACGCGACAGAGGAAATCGTGGATGACTCGCGCCGGGGTGTCTTTGGGATAGCACACAACGTTCGTGTTCATCGCCTCGCCAACGACAGCATTCCAACCATTGCGGCTGGTCATCTTGGACATAATGTCTTTCTCAGACAGCACGCCGACAAGTTTCCCCCGACCGTCCACAACGGGTGCCGCATTGATGCGGAAGCGCAGAAAGAACTCCGCCGCTTGCTGCAGGGAATCGGTTGTGCCAAGCGAGGCCACGAGCGTGGACATCACGTTTTCCGCCACAACGCCCGCAAAGGGGTCGTCATCGCCCGCGTCCAAGTGCGAGATGGAATCATTCGCCGCGAGCGACTTATAGCAAATCACCCGGTTACGGCCAGATTGCTTTGCCACCAGCAGCGACTGATCGGCCGCATCAAACAACTGCGAGACGGAAGAGCAATCGTCCAAAAGTTCCGCTACTCCAAAGCTGGCCGAGACCCGGAGCAAAAGATCGTCAACGCGGGTTTCGCTTGTATGAATTGCCTTGCGAACGCGTTCGGCCCAGATTGCCGCGGCCTGCTCAGGCGTTTCCGGCAGCAAAGCGCAGAACTCTTCACCGCCGTAACGGCAGACGAGGTCCGAGTTGCGCCGCGCGTCGTCAAGAACCTTGGCGACGGTGCACAAGACAGAATCGCCAGCCGCATGACCGTGCGCATCATTGATCTTCTTGAAGAAGTCAATGTCCATCACCACGCAAGAAAGTTGCGATCCATAGCGTCGGGCTCGCTGGAACTCGCGTTCGGCGTCTTCGTTGAAAGCGCGTCGCGAAGGGAGCCCAGTCAGGGCATCACGCCGAGCAGTCTCTTGCAGGCATTGCTCCATCCGCAACAAGCGCTCGCCGGATCGGGTGCGGGCAACGAGTTCCGCCTTGTTCACCGGTTTTCGCAGAAACTCATCGGCTCCGGCATTCAGCCCTTCAATCAAAGCATCGGATTCCTGCTTGGCCGTCACGATAATCATGTAGACATAATTCGGCAGGTTTGCTTCTCGGATGCCGCGACAAAGTTGGAGACCATCCATCTCCGGCATGAGCCAATCCGTGACCAAAAAATTGGGAGCAGTTGAGAGCGCTAGTTCGAGCGCTTCTCTTCCGTTCTCCGCCGTAAAAACCTCGAACCCGGCTTGCTCCAAGATGGACGCATGCAACCGCACGGAGTCCGGATCGTCATCAACGACAAGCACGCGATTGAAAGCGGTATTTGTGGTGATTTCGGTCATGGTTGACTCATCCACTTGGCGCAGGAACGCAATGATGGTTTTGGAATGAAAACGTAGCTTGCGTTTGCGACCGCCAAGAAAAGCGTAGGCCATCGCGGACCGGATAATCGGTAAAGGCGATTAAGGCCGAATCACTGATGCCGGTGGAATCCGGCAGCAACCCGAAAACGCCAGTATCAGCACGTTGCGAGGCCTACAAACCAGGCTCACTACGGGTGCCCCAGACGCACCCGCGTCTGGGTGCGCAGGCA
>CALJLD010000271.1 GCA_937982665.1 uncultured Planctomycetales bacterium | reverse complement strand
TGTATTCCATCACGATGTAACATTGCTGTCCTTCGCGATCGATGTCGAAAACGCGCACGGTCGAAGAGTGCTGCAGCTGCGCAGCCATCTTGGCTTCGCGCATGAAGATCTCCACAGCCTCCTCGCTTGTGAACCTGTCCAAGTGCGGTGCCTTAATTGCCACGCGGCGATCCAAGTCGGGATCGTAGGCCAGGTAGACGGAGCCAAAGGCGCCCTCGCCCAAAATGTCTTCAATGTTGTACCGCCCGATCTTTGTGGGAATGTCCAAATCATCTTGTGGCGGAGCGGAAGCCTGTTTGCTATCCGCGGAGTCTTTCTGTTTGGCAGGGCCGTCGGCGTTGCGCGCGTCGTCCGCCTGAGCGCTTTTGGCTTGTGAGACCGGGTCCGAGATGGACTTCACCGTTTGCTCATTGGGGCCAGGAGTATTCCCGGCGATATCCCCAGCGGAATCAGATTCGCACAGCACATTGTGCAACTGCTCCGAAAGCTCCTCTGCAATTGGTGTAAACCGCGAGAGGAATTCGTCCTTGGCAGGCTTATCCCCGTATTTATGTCGCACACGGAACTCTTCTGTCGCCAGCGCGACTGAATTGACGAGTTCGGGAATCCGCCGTAGATAATCTTCAATGTGTGGCGTAGCCGGAAGCTGACCGGGAACCGGATCTGAAATCGAGAGTTTGGTCTCTTTTCCAAACCCTCCGCGCTTCCGCCACAGCCGCCAACGATACTCCAAATCGATCTTCACTAATTCGCCAAGTGCTTCTTGCTGAAATCTCTCGTCCGCCAGTTTCAGCGCTTCAACGGAATAGGCATCAATCAGCGGCGGTTCCGCATCCGAGTCAAAGGCTGGTTGCCACGCCTGCTCGAAGCGCTCGAGCAACGCTTCGACCTCTTGGTGCATCCAAGATTGTTCTTGCTCTGAGGACATACGCGCAATGACAACCGGCTGAAAGCGTTTTCGGCAAGCAAAGCAATACATCAATCTATCACGCCGCGAAGTTCGCGTCGCCGTCCGCTTGTGGACAAAGGCAAGTTCGGTCAAATTGTGCCTATGTCACAAGCCCAATGGGAGTTTTGGATTGACGTTGGCGGAACTTTTACCGATTGTTTCGGTCGTGCGCCCGAAGGCAAACTGCACCGGCATAAGACGCTCAGTTCCGGTTTGACGCAAGGGACTGTCGGCCACGGCTCAACCGCAACGACAATCATCGACCCAAGCCGGACCAGCGATCCCGACGATTTCTGGATCGGCTATGAATTCCGCCTGCTGGATGATTCCGGCGCGGAGCTTGCCAAGAGCAAGGTCAGCGGATCGAGCAGTTCCGTGGGAAGCCTCCACCTGGACGAAGAACTTCCCATCCAAGATTCCGTCGGACTTGTCTACCAACTGTCCGGCGGTGAAGAAGCCCCCATTCAGGCGATCCGATATCTCCTGGGACTTCCGCTTTCCGTGGCGATTCCTCCGTGCACCGTTCGGTTGGGAACCACGCGCGGCACCAACGCACTGCTCACACGCCGCGGCGCGGAAACGGCATTCGTAACGACGCAGGGCTTTGCGGACATCCTGGAAATTGGCTATCAGGACCGCCCCAAGTTGTTCGAGCTTTCGATCAAAAAGCCGGAGCGCCTGTTTCGCTGGAAAGCCGAAATCGATGAACGCGTCACGCCAGAGGGCGAAATCCTACAAAGCCCCGACGCCGACGCCGTTCGCCAGACGCTCGCCGACTTAAAAGCCAAAGGTGCAACGTCGTTGGCAATCTGTTTGTTGAACGCCTATGCGTTTCCGCTGCACGAGGAACTTGTCGAAGGCATCGCCAAGGAAGTTGGCTTTGCGGAAATCAGTCGCAGCAGCAAAGTGGCACCGCTTGTCAAACTTGTCTCGCGCGGTGACACGACCGTTGTTGATGCGTATCTCAATCCCGTGTTGCGGCAATACGTCAATAGCCTGCGCGAGTCGCTTCCTAATAGTTCGCTGCGGATCATGACATCCGCCGGAGGACTTGTTGACGCGGAGCACTTTGTTGGCAAAGACAGCTTGCTCTCAGGCCCCGCAGGCGGAGTTGTCGGTTTTGCCCGCGCGGCCGAGACCGCAGGCTTTGAGCATGCCATCGGTTTTGACATGGGAGGCACAAGCACAGATGTCGCCCGCTACGATGGCCGCTTTGAACGCGAGTACGAAACAGAGAAAGCCGGCGTGCGCGTTGTCGCGCCGATGATGTCGATCGAAACTGTGGCTGCCGGCGGCGGTTCCATCTGTGGCTTTGATGGCGTCAAGCTCACAGTCGGTCCGGATTCCGCCGGCGCTCATCCCGGGCCAGCGTGTTACGGTCGTGGCGGGCCGTTGGCCGTTACGGATCTCAACTATTACTTGGGCCGCGTTCCGGCGGATCACTTTCCGTTCCCGCTTGACCGGCAAGCTGTCGAGCGGCGACTCACTGAATTGGCGGCGGAGATCAAAAGCACAACTGGCCACGATTACAACCATCGTGAACTCTGCGAAGGCTTTTTGAAAATCGCCAACGCCAACATGGTTCAAGCGATTCGCTCAATCAGCATCGCGAAAGGGTACGACGCGCGGGACTACGTGCTGGTGGCCTTCGGCGGAGCGGCCGGGCAGCACGCATGTGCCATTGCTGACGAACTGGGAATGCCGCGGATCTTGATCCACCCGGATGCGGGAATTTTGAGCGCCTACGGCATCGGCGCTGCTGACGTTGTTCGAAACGCGGTCGCCGGCGTTTATCAGCCCTATTCCGCACCCGGCGTTGCGCAGTTGCAAAACACTTTTGAAGAGATCGCCGCGCCGCTTGTGGAAGAACTCCGCCAGGCGGGTTTCTCCGCGACGCAGATCCTTGTGCGCCGCTCCATGGATCTGCGTTATCAGGGTCTCGATGCATTCTTAACCATCGAAGAAACAACCGCCCGCGAATCTGGCGATTATGCGGCGACGTACGCGGCTGCGCATAAGCAACTCTATGGCTACGAGCGCGAGAATTGTCCCCTGGAAGTTGTCGCCGCAAGGGTGGAAGCCATCGGCCGCACCGCGACGCAATTGCCAAAGAGTCAGCAATTGCCGCCAAAGGACAAAGCTGCCGCCGCTTCATTATCAGCTGTGTTCGCTGGCGAAGATTGCGAGACCGCGCTCTTCCTTCGACACGAAATTGCCCCCGGCGACCGCATTACGGGCCCGGCAATTATCCAGGAAGCAACATCAACCACGGTTGTCGCTCCCGGCTGGGCGGCGGAAGTGCTCAGCGGCGGAGAGTTGCTGATGGTGCGACAAGATGCCGTCGCGGATTCCGTCGCCGCCATCTCCACCAGCGAAGACCCCATCATGCTGGAGGTCTTCAACAACCAATTCGCCGGCATCGCGCAGCAAATGGGAATCACGCTGCGCAACACGGCCAGCAGCGTGAATGTGAAAGAGCGTTTGGATTTCAGTTGTGCGGTGTTCACATCAGCCGGCGAACTTGTCGTCAATGCTCCGCACATCCCGGTGCATTTGGGGGCCATGTCGCAAACGGTCAGGCAAGTCATTGTTGATAACCCGGACATGAAGCCCGGCGACGTCTTCGTCACAAACGATCCCTATTCGGGCGGGTCACATCTGCCTGATGTGACTGTGATCACTCCCGTGCACAACGCAGAGACTGGGGAATTGCTCTTCTTCACCGCCAGCCGCGCACACCATGCGGAGATTGGCGGCATCGCTCCCGGCTCAATGCCTCCCTTTTCTCGCAACCTGGCCGAAGAAGGCGTGCTGATTCGCAACTTCAAGCTCGTTGATCATGGCACACATCGCGAAGCGGCGCTCCGCGAACTTCTCACCAAAGCCGAGTTCCCTACACGTGCAGTCGAAGACAACCTGGCCGACATCGCCGCCCAGGCAGCGGCGAATCATCGTGGTGGGCTGGCCCTCTTGGAGTTGTGTGAACGGTATTCCTGGCGAGTCGTTCAGGCGTATATGGGGCACATTCAACGTGCGGCGGAAAGTAAGATGCAGCGTGCGCTTGCCGAACTCCCCGATGGCCGCCGCGAGTTTGTCGATCACCTGGATGACGGAACGCCCATATGCGTTGCAATCGAAATTGAAGGAGACGCCGCACGAATCGACTTCACTGGCACCGGCCCTGTTTTGGCAGGAAACCTGAACGCCAATTCGGCGATTGTGACGGCTGCCGTTTTGTATGTGCTGCGGCTGTTGATTGCTGAAGACATTCCCCTGAATCAAGGTGTCTTAGCGCCGGTGACAATCACGCTGCCCAATTGCCTGCTCAACCCAGCACCCGGCGTGACAGCTGCCCAGTCACCTGCGGTCGCCGGGGGAAATGTCGAGACTTCGCAACGAGTTGTCGATGTGTTGCTGGGAGCGCTTGGCTTAGCCGCGGCTAGTCAGGGGACAATGAACAACACACTCTTTGGCGACGAGACCTTCGGCTACTACGAGACAATCTGCGGCGGCTCAGGAGCCACACAAACTGCTGATGGCGCCGACGCTGTGCAGACGCACATGACCAATACGCGGCTAACCGATCCCGAAGTGATCGAGCAGCGGTATCCAGCAAGAATCAGAAAGTTCGCCCTGCGCGTCGGCTCAGGCGGAGATGGGGCACATCACGGTGGCGATGGCGTCATTCGCCACATCGAGCTACTCCGCGACGTTGAGGTCTCGCTCGTCACGCAGCGTCGCGGTGAGTATGCCCCGTACGGAATGCTGGGCGGTCAGCCAGGCCAGTGCGGACGAAACGCGATTCAGCGATCCGCCGGTGAGATCGAGGAATTGCCCGGCATCTGCCAAATAAAAGCGGCCGCAGGCGACATCTTGATCATCGAAACACCCGGCGGTGGCGGGTGTTGAACACCAGATCACGACAAACACGCCAAGACAAATGACCACAAAGATTCAGGTGGCGGACGATGAAACTAACCTTGCTGACCGGCGAATACTCCGTGATGCGTTTGGCGGCGACGTCACAAATCCCAGCTTGGGCCAATCAGGCACTCCAAGCCAGAAATGACTTTGCAACGATTGCCCGCACGCGCGACGAACTCTCCATCGTCTGTCAAGGTGGAATTGTAGTTGCAGCGGACGTCGAGCGCGTTGAGGCCGGGTGGCGAGCTTTTCGAGTGGCCGGCCAGTTAGAGTTTGAACAAGTCGGCATTGTCGCCGGTCTGGCGCAACCGCTGGCCGCAGCTGGAATCCCGTTGTTTTGCGTCAGCACTTTTGACACGGATTACATTCTGGTCAAGGAAACGAATCGCGAGCAGGCGGAACAGGCGTGGCGGAATGCTGGACACACGGTTGACTCGTCATTAGCTTGAATTGCGAGACTCCTAAATTCCCTTGCGGACATTTGCGATGGCGAACAAGCAATCGGCCAATCAACTGGCGCTTCGCGCGGCGGCGGATAAGAAACTTGTCCGTTGCGAAGTCGAGTCCGCCGAGGAACAGCCAAACGGCGGAACGCGGATCATCATCAGCGGAGCGCTCGATATCGACATTGATGGCGCGATCGAAGACGGACACAACCGTACGGATGTTTCCAACCTGATCTCCAACATGAGACTACAAGTCGATATCAAGAACGGGAAAATCACCCAGCAAACGTGGCTGCGGTGAATGTGCGCGTCGACCGTTTGAAACACTTAAACACAATGATTCAACTCACGCGCGAACCGATCGACACACAGGAGTTGTTGCGCCTGGTGACAAAACCGGCTGCCGGCGCGGTGGTCCTGTTCTTGGGCACGGTGCGAGAGTTCACCGGTGGTCGGCAGACGATTGCACTCGATTACGAAGGCTATCCCGAGATGGCCGAAAAGCAACTGGCCGAGTTAGAGCAGCAGGCACGCGAGCGCTGGCCGTTGGTGGAATGTGCGTTGGTGCACCGTTTGGGCCGCTTGGAACTGGCCGACGTCAGCGTAGCGGTGGCCGTGAGTTCACCGCACCGGGAGGTCGCCTTTCAGGCTGGTAAATGGCTGATCGATACGCTCAAGGAAGTCGTGCCGATCTGGAAGAAAGAGAACTGGGCTGACGGGCAAACGGAATGGGTGCATCCCGGCGAAGACGGCAAACGATAACATGGTGCAGCTTAAGTTGCCGCAAGTTCCCCGCGCGCAGTCCGTGACTTCACGATTTCAGTCGCTTGAGTACGCCCGCGCTTGTCAATTCCTTGAGAGCATGCTTGCCAACCCAGCGCGCGGTTGTGTCTTCAACAGAACTTAATCGCAGTGCCGTTTCCGTTGCAGCCGTGTTAAGCGCTTTGTTTCGCTTGCCAATTGCACGCAGTGCCATATCAACCGCTTTCTTGACGAAGTTGCGTTCGTCAGCGGCGGCGACTTCGATGAGACAAAGCGCGTCGAGAAAGGGCTTATCGACCGCCAGCTTGTCATGCACGCTGAGCGCCCAGACCATTGCGAAAGCGGCCCGCTTCTTGAATTCTTTCCTGGCCTTCGCCCAGTTGGGCACAACTTTCCACGCCGGCGCCGCACGGTCAAACAGATGAAAGCAGACCGTGTCCACTACGGCCCAATTGTCAAAATCCGCTGCCCAAGCGTTCATTTGGCGCTGCGTGACTTTCTCGGCGTCGTCAACAAATGCGGCCAACAGTTGGGCCTCGTATCGGCCGGTGGCCCAAAGTTCTTGGGCCAACGCGTGGTCCTTGCCGATTCGCTTGGCAAAGCCCTTGAGTTCGCCGACTGTTACGCCAAAGGGGTTGTTTGCGGCGATGCCATTACGCTCCAAACCAACGATGTTCTTGTTCTTGCCTTGCCGTTCCAGCCAGGCAAGAACTTCGCCCAGCGCATAAGTCTTTTCGCCGTTCCCCGTGGCTGCGCGGCTTGTCTTCTTGGGACTCATTGTTGTTGTAATGTGCCGAGCAGTTTCTCAAGCCGGTCATAACCCACGGTGAGCCCTTGATCCATTCCCGAGCGGGCAGCGCCATCGCGGGCCTGAGTGGACGAGTAAAGAACCACAATCGTCACGGTCGTCACGTTGTTGTCTTCGGCGAAGGTTGTCGTGACTCGTGTTTCGCCTTCGGTCCAGTCCTGGTCAAAGATTTCCGTGTGAACGATTCTTTCCGGCTGAGCGATTTCTTGAAATTGGCCGCGAAGGCCCATCTCCGTTCCATCGTCCTTTCGCCACAAGTAACGAAAGTCGCCGCCGACCCGCAAGTCGATTTCGCAAACTGGCATGCTCCAGCCTTCAGGTCCCAGCAACCATTGCTGCACATATTCCGGCGTTGTGAACGCCTGAAAGACAAGTTCCCGCGGGGCCGCGAAGGCCCGGGTGATGAATATCTCACGATCACCGCGTGGATAGACTTGGAACGAGTCTGGCAACATGATGGGCTCCGCGAATGTTGTTCTTGCGGTAACGGCAGTGTCTTGAAATGGCCTTACTTCTTGCGTGCCTTCTTTTTGCGCGTCGTCGTCTTATTCCGTGACTTTCCGGATTGCAATTCGCCCAGCAATCCATCCAGCCGAGTGAAGCTCGCTTGCCAGAACACGCGATATTGTTCCAGCCATTGCGAAGCTTCTTTCAGTGGCGCCGCATCTAAGCGGCATGGTCGCCACTGAGCGCGGCGTCCGCGCTTGACAAGCCCGGCTCTTTCCAGCACATGCAAGTGCTTAGTCACCGCCGGCATGCTGATGGCGAATGGCTCGGCCAATTCCGTGACGGTCTTCTCGCCGTTGGTCAAGTCAGCCAGGATTCGCCGACGTGTGGGATCGGCAAGCGCCATGAAAGTTGTGCTGAGTTTATCGGTGGCGACCATGTGTATTTTCCCAAATGGTTAATTAACTGTTAAGTTAAACACATCGGTGGGAATGTCAACCGGCAGCGTTCCTTTTTCGAAAACGATCAGTTGCGAAGCAATCGCCGATAGCGATTCACAAAACGGCGAGAAACCGCGAACTCATCAGTTGCGCCGTGAGTTCCCCGATGAACGCCAGAATCACGGCCACATAGAGAATGCCAGTGGCCGATTGCGTATTGGGAATGTCCAGCGTTTTCCACGCCATCCACGTCACAACTGCAATCCCGACGATTCCGGCCAGCCAACGCATGGCGATGAACAGCCAATCTGGCTGGCTGAGAACAGCTCCTGACTGCCACAGCGCAAATGTTCCGTAGGCGGAAACAATCGCTCGCAATAAGACGGCGATGCCAATCAGCCAACACAGTCTTCGCAGGGGAGAGATCTGCATGCCGGGGCTGTTGAGATACCAATGGCCTAGCAACATCGCGGCCATCGTACTGCCGAGAATCCAGCCTCCTGTCGCGCAATCGGCCAGAATGAGCCACGCGGTTGGCTCGGCAACAGCTAACGATTGAGTGACGGTCGACTCTGCTGTTTCCGCCGGCAACGCATCAGCCTGGGCAGGTCGCTCAAACGTCGTTCCATCCCAAGCGCCCCACAGCGAAACTCCTGCCAAGGCCCATAACAACAAAGTGCCCAGTCGATGCCAGCGAGCAAACCAGACAATCGTGCCGACGAAACTCACCACTGCGCCCGTCAGCGGAATCCACAGCGGCGTCAGCGCAGGATCGATGAAATGCAGAGTTCCCGCCAAGACATGCAGGCCAAACACAACATAGAGATGCACGCGATAGTAGCCCGCCGGCACTAATTTTGATGGCACCGTGGACATGGCCAACGAAAGCCCAAAGGCGAGCCGGAAAACGAATTGCAGCAGTATCGCCATCAGGCAGCGGCAACCTTCCCAAAACCATAACTACAAACACTATTGCGCCAGCAGTCGATATGCACTACTTGCGGCCGCCGTAAATCAGCGTCATCACTTCAGAACGTGTGGAGAGATTATCGCGGAAGGTTCCTCGCATCGCGGAAGTCACGCACTCGCTTCCCGGTTTGCGAATGCCGCGAATGACCATGCAACTGTGACTGGCCTCGATCACTACGGCCACACCCTTGGCATCTAGTTCAGACATCATCAAGTCTGCGATCGATTCGGTCATTCGCTCTTGCACTTGAGGCCGCCGAGCAACAACCTCAACCACGCGGGCGATCTTGCTCAGGCCAACAACTTTGCCTCGTGGCAAGTAGGCCACATGCGCGCGGCCGATGAAGGGAAGTAAGTGATGCTCGCACATGCTGTTAAAAGAAATGTCCTTAACTAGCACGATCTCGTCATACTTTTCCGTGAAGCACTTCTGCAGGTGTTCGCGAGCGTCTTGCCGCAGCCCCCCAAAAAGTTCCGCATACATTCTTGCGACCCGCGCCGGCGTTTCCCGCAATCCTTCCCGGTCAGGGTCTTCCCCCACGGCGGCGAGGATCTCGCGAACAGCGGCCTCAATGCGAGCATGATCGACCGCGCCGCCTGGTTGCTTATCTGCTTGGTTCATGATTTCCTGGTGTTGCCGAGAACTCTCATCAGTTGCGAGCCTTTCCATCAACCGCCCTCAGCATACAATGATCGGCGTAGTGGTGGCATGGGCAAAACCATGGGCAAGACATCTCCCTTGCCACAGCTTCGCCTCCCCGCAAATTGCAGTGAAGATCAAGCCAAATGACGCTAGGACTGGCTTCCGCGACAGAGACTGCCTGGATCGAGAAGGTGAAGTCTCACCTGGATGAGATCCTGATTGACCACGCCCATTGTGAGCGAAAGGCGGCCGCCACGGCCATGAACCTGATCATGGCCTATACGGAAAACGTCGAGCTGATTCGCGAGATGAGCGAGATCGTCAACGAGGAGCTTGAGCATTTCGGCCAGGTGCTTGATATCCTCAAGCGTCGCGGCATCAAGTTTCGCCGCATCAAGCCTGGCCATTACGGTCGTGAGCTCAATGATCTGGTTCGCAAGCAAGAACCGCACCGTGCGGTGGATCGCCTGCTCGTGGCAGGGCTGATCGAGGCACGCAGTTGTGAGCGATTCTGCCTGTTGCGTGACGGTATCGACGATGCTGAACTGGCCGAGTTCTACGGCAGCCTGTTCGCTTCAGAAGCTCGTCACCATGCGACGTACACTCGGCTGGCGAAGCACTTCGCGCCGGCTGCGGACGTGGACGCCCGCCTGGCCGAGTTGACCATACAGGAGGCGGAAATCATCGGCCGCCCATCATCTGTAGTGCGGATGCACAGCAGCTAGGGCACTTCTCTTGCCGAGCGTGCCAGCGCGTGTCGCGAAGTGCTCCGCATCACTGCGGAGTTGCAAATTCCAAATTGCCAAAGAGCGAAACGCCAAATTCCCACAGAAGCTGCGCACTGAGCAATGCGTAAACCTGCAAAATCGCTCTGAAAATCACGCCCTCGCGGCGAGGCCACCCGCGACGAACTGGAGACGGGGTTACACCCACCGTTCAGCCCGGGGGTACCACCCTGGGTTACATCCGGGGCTACACCCGGGGTTACACCCGGCATTACACCCGCCGCAACACCCTGGGTTACGGTGGCGTTCTGACCGGGGCATATCCACTACTGCGATAACATCGGCCGGCGCGGCGTGCGTTTTTTCACTATTGACGAATGTTAACCGGAGCACGCGCAGAATTTAGCTTCGGCTGACGCAATGAAGGTCTTGCCGCGCGCCTGTTAGGAACCATTCGACGAGCTTGCGGGAAAGTCGCAGCATCTATTGTGCGGCGTTCGCTTGAATGATCGCATCCGCCTGCTGACGAATGCCGGCCATGCTTTGCGCGTCGGCCATGATCTCACTGCGAATGTCCGCTAACTCGGCTTCAATCTGCGCGGGGTTTCTTGCCGGCCGCAGCGCAAGCTGAAAGTGGAAGTCCTGCGCGACGAGCAAGTCCGGAACGAGCCAGGCATAGGCGATGTAAAACAACAAAGCCATCAGCAATAGTCCGCGACACCAAATGCGGGCGATGCGCTGAACGTGGACGAGCAGCGTTGTGCGTCTTCGATTTTCACTGGCTTGTTTCTTCGCGGCTTGTGTTCCAGCCGATTGCGTCGCGGACTCTTCTTGATCTTCCGATACTTGTCCTTCGTTGCTGTCCCTTCTTCTGCTTGCGGATTCCACTGCGCCGTAATAAGCCAATGCGAGGATGCCGAGGAGGATCAACGCGGTCCAGACTGGGCCGTTGAACAATATCCATTGGGTTATTGGCAGCAGCCAATCCGAAGCGCCGACGTCAAGCTTTGCAACAAGGCTCTGGGGTGACACGCCTCCCAGTGAAATTGCGCGTATGTCCCACAACGCTGCAAGACCTCCGTTGGAAAAACTCAGCAAGAGATGGAAGAAGCCCATAAAGGCGATTGGCGCCAGTGCCAACACAATCAGCAATCGCGAAAGCCGGAAGCGAAACCCGCGCCGCCATATCAGCCACATGAATCCGATCATCCCCAACATGGGCGTGGCAACCGCCGCGAAAGCAAACGCTTCGCTCGAAGTGATTTCACCAGCCCAAGCCGGCATGACACCAAAGCCGAGGAAAGCAACCAGCAACGCCAAGCCCAGGTAGGCAACCTGCGCCGGAAGACGACAGGCAAGAAGAGTTTGCCACCCGCGCTCGGCTGTTGTTTTCGGCCATCGCGAAACAACAAACACCGCGAGCGCCAACACAACCAACATCCCAATAGAGTCCGGAGCCAAGATGGCGTAGAGATCCGCAACATCGCCTCCCGAAAACACAGTTTTCTCATGCGCGGCAAACGAATCAAATTTAGCGTCGTGGCGGATTTGCGCTTCTGTCTTAACGGCGCTGGCAAGTGCAAACTGATCGACCAGCGCTGCGACTTCGGCGATTTCCTCCTGGGAGAAAAAGGCCTCGCCGTTCTCCGCTGGCACAAGCTCCATTGCCCTTTGCAGCCGTGCGGCATCGCGGGATAGATTCTTCGGATCGTAGCGAGAAAAAGTCGCCGAGACACGGATCTTGCTCAACTCCAAGTTGAAACCGTGCCTAGGGTCGTCGTCATGAGTTCTTGCGTATGTAACCAGGCGATAGAGTCGAGAATTCAGCAGTCGCAGATTTTCTCGCTGTTCTACCACTTGAGGCGGAAACTCGGTGTACTCGCGAAAGGCAAACCGCGGTAGCGAACTTCGCTCCAAAAATTCAAACAGCGCCGGGTCTGCCGCTGCGCCCAAGCGGCACTCTCCTTTTGCGATTCCGCGCGCCGTGGCTTGCAATGCTTCATCAACTAGCGCCTGGTTAAGCACCGTGACTTCCATGTTTGCGGAAATTGGTGAGAGCGCATCGCGCAGCAAGTTCTCGGCCAACCAAAAGTCATATAGCGCATTCTCAGGATCGGCCGCCAGCGCTGTGTCAATGATCTCCCGCCAGTTCAGGTCGTCACCCTCTCGTATCGCAAACATTGCGCGCGGGCGATGCCAAACCGGATTCTCCGGATCAAGCGCTACGGCCTGATTGGCAAGTTCCAGAATCCGAACGCGAACTTGTTCTTGGAGTTCGGTAGCTTCATCGAACATTGCGCCGCCAATCGGATGTCGATACTGCCTGCCGAACCAGCGAGGCAAGCTGGTGCTCAAGTATTGTTGCTGCGGAACTGACTTGTCGATTTGCAACTGATCCAAGCAAAGCGCTGCCCCCATGGTCAACATCGCCCGCGTCTGGGGATCTTCTTGCTCAGCCTCTTTCAGCACGCGGTCAATTTCGGCCAGCCAGAATCGGGCTTGTTCCGTAGCCGGCCGAGCGGTGATCGGATCGGTCTCCACAACCCAGCCCACAGTTGCCCGCTTCCATTGGTGGCCGAGAAAAGAAAGCCCAGCTTCGGTATCCGCCGCCGTCCAGAAAACGCGCACGGTCAGAAAGACAAGCAGCGCTGCAACCGCCAACCGCATGGCGAGCGTCGCGTATTTGCGCGAGCGAGAGTTTGAAGCGCCCATCTGCCACCGTTATCGAATGCTGCGTTTCAGTGCGCGAAGCTTCAGTTGATTACGCGACTGCCGCAGGATTTGATCGGATTATTGTAATCACAGCCGTAAGAAGGGCGTGGCCCGTTTGGAAAGCTGTTCCCGCGCTTGCACGCGGAGTTCAGCGCGCACCTTGGGATTGGCCCAAAGCTCTTCGGCAATTACGTTAACTTTTTGCAGGTAACGCCCGGGGTGAAGTGCGTGCTGTTTGATCCAAGCCAAACGATCTTCCTGCTCCTGGATCAAGTTGGGCACAATCGCCAGATAGAGACAGGCCAAAATCACGAGCATGCCCAACGCTCCCCGAGCGAAATTGCCGGACATGCACACGACCAGGCGGGTCAATAGTCTTGGGTTCTGATTCTGCACCGTGTCTTCATCGTCCATTTGACGCCAGCGGACTTTCCACAGCGTTACCATCATTGTCAGGCCGAGCCACGCGCAAACCATCCAAACAAGCCCATCACGCAACAACCACTGCACGACCAGCAGCAGGTTATCGTCAAGACTTCCGCCGCGCGCCGCCCAGTACAAAGCCGGCTCGTAGAGTTCAATTTGCCAACCGAGCTCCTGCAAATCTCCTGAAACGGCCGCCAGGCAAAACTGCGCAATGCCGTACAAGAGCAGAGGCAGAAACAGCATGCAGACCAGCAAAGTGCGCATCCCAAACCGAAAACGCCTCCACCGCAACAACCGCCAGGCGACGGCGATCAGCACGATCAGAGACGAGCCGAATAGCACGCTGGCCAAGACCACGCTATGCCAGGCGGCCTGGACACGTGCTGGAAGCACGGCCAGCAGCGCAAAAAGAATCACTACGGCCAAGACCCACAGGGCGATTTGCGTTTTCCAGCCGGTGACGGCTCGTAGTGTGGACAATTCCCCGCCGGCATTGCCACGTGGACGGGACCAACGGTTGGTCATGTTTGCGATCGCGAAGATTGCAGCCAACAACAAGAACGGGCCCGGTGCGTACAGCGCAAACAAGTAGCAAACTTCCGCCAGTCCCCAATCCGCGCCGCGCGCGTCCTTTGTGCCAAACTGTTCGCGCCAAATGTCACGAGCCCGCAAGCGAGTGACAAATTCTTCGGAGATGTGGACCGCGTACTGCTTTGCGTCAGCCACTTCCTCAGTACTGAATTCGTCTGGAAACCAACCCATCAATGTGATCAGGTGTTGCGCGTCTTCGACCGCATATTCCATATTGAATAGATCAAGCGCATTTCTTGGTTCGTGCGAGTAGTGTTCCCACATTTGACGCAAAGTCAGCAGGATCTCATACGCCACTCGCGGGCGCGGTTCCAACTGGGCACGCCAGCAAAGATCAAGCAGCAAGCTGCGGGTTGAGAGGAAGCCGTCGCTATGCCACATTCCTCCGTGATTCCAATACACCTCATGCGTGGATGCGGGGACATTCGCGGCTTGCAGAAACTCGAGTCGTGCGCGCGCGATCGGCCCCTCGTCATCCCAAACAGGTTTCTCTAAACCGCGTTCGATGGCATCCCAGGCATCTTGGACCATCGTCTCGTCGATTATCGCGATGTCCGTCCAGCCGTCCGGGTAGGACGTCATCTCAATGCTGTCGCTAAGCAACCGACCGGCGAGGAGGAAATCGTAAAGCGCGTTGTCGGGATCAACCTTCGCGCACTCGTCCCAAATCTCATGCAGCGGCGTTTCTTCGTCCCAGGTAATCCATTTGGTGGCCCGGATGCGAGACCACTCGACATTGTCTGGATCCAACCTTAAGGCCTGGAGCATCAGTTCGCGGGCTCTCGGCTTGGTGCGTTCGAAGTAATCGCGATTCTCCTCAGGATCGCCGTCCCATTCGCTGTGTGGCTTAACCGCCCGAGGCAGATTGTGCGCGACAAAGTAGTCATCGCCATATTGAAACGTGGGTGTCAGGCGACGAAGCACGGCAGCGGCGCCCATGGACAACATCGACTTGCGATGCGGGTCGTCGACCTCGGCCAGGACACGTTCAGTTTCCGCGAGCCAGAAATCGGCCTGCGCGGACGGCGAGCGCGCGGTGATGGGATCGGTCTCGACGAACCATCCGAGCGTTTCCCGCTCCCACTGTTGCGCTAGGAATGGAAACCCGAATTCAGTGTTTGCGGCCGTCCAGATAAGTCGGGCAAATAAGAAGACGCTCAACAGGCCGAACATGAGTCGAGCGATGATGGCAAGTCTTCTTCGCATGGCTGCCCGATTTGAGTTACTCAACCCTCGCGCCGGTACACAACCGCGCGGTCGGAGATACTCGCGGTGACGCCGGCGGTGTTCATGGCCAGGCCTTGCTGCCAGGGGTGGGCGTTTGTGAATTCCGAATGTTGTCCGCGAATGTATATTCGCCCGGCCGGATTGATGGTCACAAAACAGAAGAGCGGATCGGCATACGGATGCATTCCGCCGGCCCAATGATAACTGGCGGAGTTGACGCTCAAGCAGTGGACCTCATTGTGGCGTTCATGGCGATCCACATGCAAATGCCCGGAAAGGCAGGCGACGACTTTTTGACCTGCGTCGGGATTTGTCCGTCTGGCTTCTCGATTTGCCGCGTACAGAATATCGAGCACTTCTTGCTGCCGCTGGTGGAGCGGCTGATCCGGGCCGGAGAAGCCAAGTGGCTGGTGCGAGAAGACAATCGTCTGCTTGTTGGCGGCAGCGAGGTCATCCACCAGCCAGGCGAGTTGTTCCGGATCAGCCCAGCCGCGGAGTTCGGCATCGATGTAGAAGTTTGCGTTGTCGTAGTGCGTGTAGTTCGCTTTGTCGCCTTCGACCTGGCGAATGTTGTTGAGATCCAACACGACGAAATGAAAATCGCCGGCGTCAAAACTGCCGAACCGCGACTCCATGCCCCAGTGCCGCATGGTTTCTGACTTTGTGCCTTTGTCCATGTCATGGTTACCCAGGACGTGAACTTTACGGCCGGGGAACTGATCGAACAGGCTGACGAAATCGCGGGCGTCTGCGGTGGGATGGCAGAAGTCCCCCAACTGCGCGATGAACGCGAGGTCTTCGTGTTCGTCGACAGCCTCCATGAACGCTTGCAGCCGTTGCGTGGCATCCGGGGCAAGACCGTGATGCAGGTCCGTCACAATGCCAAAAGTGATTTCGCCGCTTTCGTCTTGCGGGGCACTGCCCTTTGATCCGCTCGTTGCTGTGGCTTTTGCGGCGGCCTTCGCGCCGGCAAAAGTCAAACCGCCCAGCAAGGAAAACCCAGCCGTTGCTGTGGCTGCGGAGCGAAGGAAGTCACGGCGCGAGTGATGGGGTGTAGTGTCTTGTCCCGACGAAGTTGGCATTTCGGACGTCATGTGGATGTGGGTGATCTGGGGGAAATCGTTTGACTAATTGTATTTGCAGAAATGGCTGCGCGGTCGGGAATATTCGGTTTCGCTGATTTGTTGGTGAGAATTCGGCGATTGACGGACCATCCGATATACTTACTGCGCGCCGGCCAAGCGCGGCCGCTGGAACTTTGGCCGCGGTTACTTTGCAGGCGTGGCGAGAGTTCTTGAGTGCGGTTTGCGCGCTCGGGAGTTACAGGCAGTCGTTTAGAATGGTAACTCGCCTTGGCGATTGACGCTTTGCACAACGTTTTTCCTTGGCGGCAAATTCCTCAGGAGGTTCGCAATGACTTCGTCTCGTTTCTCCGCTAACCGTCGCCGATTCTTACAAACAACCGCGGCCGGCTCCACTGGCCTTGGGCTGGGGTTTCTTTCCCGCCTGCCGCACGTTTCCGCTCAGGAAGTGCAGCCGGCGAGCGATGTTGTGCAGTTGCGGCCCGAGATTGAGCCGCTGGTTCGGCTGCTGGAAGAGACGCCACAGGATGAAGTCCTGGAGAAAGTGGCGGCAAGAATCCATGGCGGAACGAGTTACCAGGAAGTGCTGGCCGCGCTGTTGCTGGCAGGTGTCAGGAACGTTCAGCCGCGGCCATCAGTGGGCTTTAAGTTTCATGCGGTGCTGGTTGTGAACTCGGCCCATATTGCGAGCATGGACGGGCCAGACGAACATCGCTGGCTGCCGATCTTTTGGGCGATCGACAACTTCAAGACTTCGCAAGCGCGAGATATTCGCGAAGGCAACTGGACGATGGGCCCCGTTGATGAAAGCCATTTGCCGACGGCAACCGGCGCGCGAGCCGCTTTCCAAAAGGCGATGGATGCCTGGGATGTGCCCGCGGCAGATGCGGCCGTGGCGGCGTTCGCAAGAAACGCAGGCGCGAACGAAGTCTTCGAGCAGTTCTTCCGCTATGGGGCTCGCGACTTCCGCTCGATTGGGCATAAGGCGATTTTCGTCGCCAACAGTTGGCGAACCTTGCAGTGTATTGGCTGGCAACATTCTGAGCCGGTGTTGCGCTCGCTAGCCTATGCTCTGTTGAATCACGAAGGCGAAGCTAACCCGGCCAAGGCGGACCTGGGACCGGATCAGCCTTGGCGGAGGAACATCGGCTTGGCTGCGCAATTCCGCGAAGACTGGCTCGAAGGCAACCCTGATGATGCAGCCACGCGCGATCTTCTCGCCACTTTACGCACCGGCACCAACAACGACGCTTGCGATAAAGTGTTGGAACTGGTCAACGGCGGCGTCCACCCGCAGTCCATCTGGGATGCGCTGTTCCTGGGTTCCGGCGAGTTGATGTTCCGCCAGCGAGGAATTGTCTCGCTGCATGCCTTGACCACCACAAATGCGCTGCGTTTTGCATATGGCGCAACGGGCAATGACGATACACGCCGCATGTTGATGCTGCAGAATGCAGCCTTTGTGCCGATGTTCCGCGATGCGCTTTCCGGCCGTGGCGAAGTCAAGGACGTTGCGATTGACAGCCTGGAGGCGTTGCCACTGAAGTACGAAGACTCCACATTCACTGGCGAAATTTTCGACACTGTTGGCATGGATCGCATGCTCGCTTCACGAAAGGCGATGCACGCGATTTCCCGCAATCTTTCCGCGGACGAGCTGATTGACGCCGCGAGGTTGCTTGTCTTCTTCAAAGGCAACGATTCGCATGACTACAAGTACAGCTCGGCGGTGCTGGAAGACTATTATCACGTTTCGCCCAACTGGCGTCCGCAGTTCATGGCCGCCAGCGTGCACAACTTGCACGGAACGGGCGAAGCGGACAACCGCCTGGTGAAGCGCATCCAAGCCGCGTTTGAAGCGTAGCGCTTCTCGCGCGCATTGAGCGGTATCGTTGCTATTCGTGTCAGTCCTTCACTGTCACCGTCGCCACATCGTGCATTTGCTCGCCCTGGCTGAGCAGCACGGTGTGCGAGTTGACGACTTCGTTCTCTGTGCCCCAATTCTGGTATACGCGGAGGAAGACCCGCGTGCGAGTGCCTTCTCGATTGGCATCCGAGGAATAGTAGTGCGCCTTGACCTGGAAATCGCCGGGGATGGCTTTCCGCAAAACGAACATCTCCGGACCGAATCCCTGTGTCACATCCGTGGTCAAGTGCCCGCCAATCCGCGTGTCCGGATGCGAATAGAAGCATTCCTCGCCGGTTGGATCGGTGACGTGCAAGTCAACATCGGTGTTGTCCGTGTTCCACGCCATGGTGATGACCAGTTCCGGCACGCCCATCCCGAACTCGCTGTTGACGGAATTCAGCCGTGAAGCGGCGAACTCCGGAGCCGACGTCTTGACCTTATCCGCGTCAATTTGTTTGAGCAGCCTGAGATAGTCCAAGCCGACAATCTGGCGGAATTCGCCAAACCGCGGGTGCCATTCGCCACGCACGGAGACTTCATAATACAACATGGCGAGATCGGCATTGCCCAGCGTCTCCGCACATCGGGCAAGAGCATGGTATGTCTGCGGCTCGTAAGGACGAGCGGCGGCCACTTGCTGGAAGAGCGGGAACGCCTGATCCGCGCGGCCAAACTCCAAAGCGGAGTACGCCACGTCTCGCAGCAGAACAAAGTCGCCGGGATTGTTTTCGATGAGTGACGACAAAGCGAGGAGCGCATCGTCCGGTCCCGCTTCACGGAAACGCCGCTGGGCTTCTGCCGAGATCTCGTTGTAGTTCAAGTACTCCGCGGAGAGTTCTGTATCCTGGAAGCGAGCTGGCAATTGATCCCAGGCAATCAAGCGCGGTTTCAACGCCCTTGGACGAACCTGGAACGACCCTTCCGGCAAATCCTCGAGCATCGTTTCCAAGGACTCGGGGACAGCAAACGTCAGGCCCGGCATTTCCTGCAGCCGCTCCATCCAAGCGACGAACGTCGCTTTGGAGTTGAAACGTTGATCGGCCATGGCCTCGCGGGCTGCGTCAATGATTGGGTCCGCTGGCTTCTTCGATACGACAAAGGCATCATCATCTTCCTTGATTTCGAATCGATCATAGTCCTCTTGCGATTCCAGCATCAGCAAAGAGCACGTTCGCCCGGTGATGCGGAAGTGCCGTGCGTAGGCCGTGGCGACCGACTCCGTCTCGGCAACGAATTCCTCGAGCCCGGCAACGGCCACCTGCCCATAGCTGCGGGGAGCCATATCGCTGATCAACGTTCGTTCAAACGGAACTTTGATGGTCTGTTCATCAGGCCCACGGCGAAGCTGCATGGTCAATTCATCGCCCAGTGCGCCATCAACACGCCCGACAACTTGCAGAGCCACGCCAGGAAAGACTGTCTGAGGATTGCCGGCCAGCAGCACGTCCGAACTGCCAGGCATAAAGACATTCACAAGTTCCCAGGGGCGACCCAAGTGGGCGGTGGCAACCTTCGTGACCTGGTCTTCGGCAACGATCGAAAACACAGCCCCACCCGTGGCGGACGTTAAAGCGCCAAGCGCCTGAACATCATCGCCGGCAGAGTTTGTCGTGTAAGCGAACAGCGGATCACCGCTGCTGGCGAAAGTTTGGGCAACAGCGCGAGCATCGCGTTGCCCCCAAGTCATCGCGCCATCGGAAAGCAGGAAGTAGTCGAAGGGCTGTTTCTCCGCGGCGACCATCCAACTTGGATTCACAGCCTCAAACGCCGCGCTGGACAGGTCCGTAGCTCCTTCCAAGGCGAGGGTGCTCGCAAACGCCAGCAGCGCTTCAATGTTTTCGTCCGTGTTCTCAACCAGCGATTCTTTCCACCAATGCGAATGAGCACTGAAGAACATCACGCCAAACCGTGGCATCGTCGCCTGATTCTCCCGTAGCATCGTCTCCATCAACTGCAGATAGACGTTGAAGCGGTCCGGGTTGGCGGACAACGAAGTATCAAGCAGGAAGATGCCATCGCGCGGTGTCTTCATCTCAGTCACTTCCGGCAGTTGCGGCATGAAGCGGCCAGAAAAATAGTTGCCGCCTTGGCCGTCCTCGCCCAACAGCATCACGTTGCCTGGCTTGGACATCCGCAGTTCCACAATTTCATTGGGATTCTCCACGCGGAAGTGTTGCTGGCTATCGTCAATGAAAGCTTGCACCTCCGGCTTCAAGCTGACTTGCACGCCATCCATTCGCGCAACGCGCATGTCCAGCACGGCTTCTTTGGCGTACGGCGCGGCAAAGCGATAAACCAGGTCCCCCTGCTCCTCGGTCAAGCTGACATCGTAGCCCACCACAATGCGGTGCAGTTTGTTGGCCTGCACGGGAAAAACGCGCGCGGTGAAGATGCCGGCACCTGCCCATTCAACAAGCGCCGGGTCCACGCGGCGACGCCTGGTCTCGCCATACGCAAAGGCCGCCTTTTCGCGCTGCACCATCCGGGCTTCCTTCGGCTCAATCCAACTTCGGCCACGGTCCGCGGCAATGCGTTTGGGATCGAACGAAAGACTGCGGGCGCGTTCGATGTTGAAGAACGCTGGTTCCGAGCCAAGCGCCTGCGTCAAGGATTGCGGCGAGGAGTAAACGGTCTCCCCAAAAGCGAAGTAATACAGCGAAGCTTCCGGCGGTAACCGCAAGCGGAAGTCCGCTTCACGCTGAGCGCCGGAATCGTTAAAGAAGTACAGGTCCAGCAGCACGCGAGCACGATAGCCGTCGATCTGCACATTCGCCTGCATGCCTTCCAGCGGCAATTCTTTCTCATCGCCAATCATCAACCGCGACGCGTTGGGCGTCAGGGGCGAACGCTTCCAAGTGATAGTTGGGGAAGCCGTCGGCTTCGTGGTATCGCTTTCTTCAGGATGATCGTCGGACTGGCCCTGTGCCTGGCCATCATCCTGATTCTGTTGGCTGCCTTGCTGATTTTGAGCCTGACCGCCCCCGCCACCTAGATCATCGCCGGCTGCAAATTGGGAACTGCCGCTGGCCTGATTGCTTTGCCCAGACAAGTCGAATGCCCCGTCAGCACCTGGCCGACCGAAGAGCTGGGCAGGCCCGTCCAAATCCCCTGCAGCGCTGCTGGGAGCCATTGGCGGCGGCGCCGGCAAGGAAAAGCCATCTACTGGGCCAGAACCACCTGGCGGAAATGGATGGCCACCGCCTTCATCCCCGGAGACAGCTTGCGGATCCATAGCATAAGCGGCGGTTGCCGAATCCTCTGCTGGGGCATTGCTGTCCGACGGAGCATTGCCGGCCGGTGGTGGCGCAAACGTAGACTCGGAACTCTCATCTAACCATGCCAGTGGGCTGTAATCCGGAGCCGCCATGCTCAAAACAATCACCGCGCCAATCATCACACAGGCGGCCAGGGAAACGCCAATCAGCCAGCCTTTGCCGCGTTTGCTACCGTTCATGGATCCACCTTGTGAAGAAATTGCGCGTGATGCGACCGGGGAAGTCCCAGCTGGGTTCGTTTCACTTGCTTTCGATGTACCGAGTGCCTTGGCCAAAACTTGTTGAGAGATTCGCCCTGCGGTCGATGGTTTGTTCATGCCATCGTCTCCATCATCCACACCATCGGTTTCCAACTTCGCTTCCATGGCTTTCAACTCAACCTGGCGAACACTACGAATCTGTTGCGCCAGCGTGGCGGTCTCACGAAGCACCTGCTCGATCTCCGCGCGCACCGGTTCTGGCAGTTCGGCCAACTCACGGTCGAACGTCGCTTGCTCTTCAGGAAGAAGTTCTCCCAAGGCGGCGGCCGTTACGCGGGGATCATCTGGATGGAGCATGGGACGATAAGTGGCTAGAGGCGCGAGACTAGAGGCTAGGTAGGATGGCGAGCGGGGACCGTTGAGGTCCCTGAATTTGTGCTGGTTATACTGCTGCTGCTTAGAGCTCCGCGGCGGCGAGGCGTTTGGTCATGGGATGTTCCCGCAAGGCTTTGAAGGCGCGGTGTGCGGTGACGCGGACATTGACTTCCGTGCGGCCGGTGACGCCTGCGATTTCGCGGTAACTCAACCCGTCCGCCCAAAGGTCAACAACTTCCTGCTGTCCGGCCGGCAATTCGGACACAATGCCTTTGAGCGCGGCGCAGGTATCCGAAGTCTCGGCTGCAGCTTCCGCGGTTTGCGGCGATGCATTGCGACGGTACAACGCGCCGGAATCCGCTTCGTGCCCGTCCATGTTGCGAGTATCCACAGTTGGCATGCGCCCCGCCTGACGAAGGAGGTCGATTGCTCGATTGCGACAAACCCGATACAGCCACTGCCCGACATGGCGAATCTCGCCGAATGACTGAGCATCCTGTTCCGGGTCAGGGTCCTTTGTTCGTGAAGTTTTCTGCTTCTTCCCGTCCTGGCTCTTCCTGCTTGTTGGCGATTGCTCGCCGGGCGGCAGGACCTCTCCACACAGCTTGAGGAACGCAAACTGCACAACATCGGCGGCCGTTTCCGCGTCGCCAGCGATTCGCTCCGCATAGCGCGGCAGTCGAACTTCGTACTGGGAAAGTACGTCCTCGATCCACTTTCGCGGATTGCCGTTTCCGGAAGGGTCCATGGGGCCAATCTTGGTGGCGTTTTCTCCGTCCGAGTTAATGACGGACTGCCTGGGAAACTGTTACGAGAATTTCAGGTGACTGAGATTGGAAAGCCGACTGCCATGATTGCTAGCGTTCACTGCTGTGCTGGCATGCACGGCATCAATCTCGCCTCAGTTACCTGCATTCTCTTGCTGGTTGAGTCTTCCGGTTGAAGCGGATGCTCGCCTTGTGCCGATTCTACCCAACAAGTAGATAAATGCGCATTTTCCGGGGAAACCCGGCTCAGCCCGCCGCGGAAGGCCGCGCGCCTCAAGCTAGCAGGGACACATGTACGAATCGTTTTTTGGCCTGAACCGACGACCGTTCTGCGTCGCGCCGGCGGTTGACCGTTATTTTCCGGTCGCCAACAGCGATGCCACGCGCCAAGCGCTCGCGCGCTGTATTGATCGCGCGGAGGGCGTTGGCCTCCTCGTTTCCGATGCCGGTCTTGGCAAGTCTCTCATCTGCGAAATCCTTGCGGATCAGTTCCGTGACCGCTTCCCGGTTGTGCGATTGGGAACCGGCCACATTGAGACCCGCCGGGAATTGTTGCAGGCGATTGCGCACGATCTGCGCGTGCCGTTTCGCGGCTTGGATGATGGCGAACTGCGGTTGGCGGTGACTAGCTATCTGACGTCAGATGATCGCTGCCCTCACGGCATTCTGATTCTCGCAGACGAAGCGCATACCTTTCCGTTCGCCATTCTTGATGAATTGCGAATGCTGACGAATGTTGTGAAAGATGGCGAGACGCGCGTGCGATTGATCTTTGCCGGCAACTTGCGGTTGGAAGAACAACTGACCGATCCGCGGCTGGAGTCGCTCAGTCAACGCATCGTCTGTCGGCGGTACTTGGAGAAATTTGATGCTTCGGAAGCGAGTGAGTACATCCGCTTTCAAGTGGCCGCCGCCGGGGGCGAAGTGGAGAAGGTCTTTGAACCTGCCGCCCGCGAAGCCGTCTATCAGGCCACCGATGGCATCCCGCGATTGATCAACCAACTTTGCGACTACGCCTTGTTGACCGCTTTTGGCGATGACCAGCAGCCAATCACCGCGGCAGGCATTTCGTCGGCTTGGGCCGAGCTGCAACAACTGCCCGGTCAATGGCTTGATCCGGCGGGAACTCCGCAGTTGCGGATTTCCAATGGTGACGACGACGCGGTAATCGAGTTCGGCGGCCTTTCCGACGAGGACACCACTCCCCAACCGAGCAAACAACCGCAGCTGGATGTCACTCAACCAAGCGTGTTCACCGTTGGCGACTTCGACGATGACGACATTGAGAGTCGCGACGAAGAGGGTGTTGCAGACCATACTGCGGAGCATGCCAGGTCCTGCGTCGATGACGTGGAACATCCGGACATCGTCGCGGAAGACAGCGATGAGTACAGTCTCAAGCCGGAGTCCATTCCGCAGGCAACCGACGAGCGCGCCCAAAAAGAGTTCGACAAGATCGAAAGTCAATTGAAAGACGTGATTGATGATCATGTCGTCTCACCGACTGTTGAGACGGATGCGGAAGAACTTGGCATCACTCTGCAACAAGTCGAAGTGAACGACGCTGCCACCGTGGGGCGTCTCCGCAGAGGGCCTGAGGACCTGGCGGCGGAGCAGCCGCAATCCGCAACTGAGCAGCCTGCGGATCTGCCCGAGATTCCGATCGCGGAGCACACAACGGCCGAACGGGAATTCGACGCGCAAGAGTTTGACGAGGAGGAAGTCGTTGTCGATCGCTTTGCGCAGCTCGAAGCCAATGCAAAAGGCCAAATCCCGCCGATGGCGGTGCCAGTGCAAGACCGCGATACAGATGCTCGCCAGCAAGAAACGGCAGCACAAACTCAACAAACCGAGGATGAGCAAGCCGGGGAAAGTCTAGAAGCGGAAACCCCTGCCAACGATCACGATGATTCACCGATTGATGATCCCAGCTTCCAGATTGAGGAAGACGAAGATCATCTGCAGGTGTTTGTTGATCCGTACAGCGGCTTGTACGACGACGATGACGCCGACGATAATGCCGACGTGGCCGAACTTGACGGGCCCGAACTTGTGACTGGCGACACGGACGAGTCGAACTCGTCAACACCTTACGTTGCTGACGGGGAGTCATCGGACCTGGACCAAACAATCAAGCTGCCGCCCTTCGCCAGGCCCGTCTCGGCCCCAGAGACGCCCACTCAGTCCTCTGGCGAAAGCGAAGAATCGGTCGGCGAGATGATTCGCCCCTTTCCCGAGAGCACGACGAGCGAGTCACCGGCGGAATCCGATCAACCGCGACCGGTGTTGATCATTGAAGATGAAGACGAAACGGAGGCGGACGATGTCGTGAGCTATGACGCAACGCCTTCGCCGCATGATGTTCGCGTTGAAGATTACAACACACTGTTCGCACGACTCCGCGGCGCTCAAGAAACGTCGGAGTAAGTCACGGACGCGCAATTGCAGCAGGTTGAACCCATGGGCCAAACGGACCACAACGCGTTACGCACACCGCCAACGCTGGCAACTTCGCCAGACGATCGGCGAAAGCGATTGCGTGAATCTGCCGCCAGCGAGTTTGTACAGGCTCCCGGCTGGGAGATGTTGGGACTGATCCTGCGGATTGACGAGCCTCAGCCTGGATTGCGGGGACCAACGTTCTCACGTCGCACTGGCTTGTCTCGAAAGTTCATCCGCGAGGAAACATCGCTTCCGCCACGGGACGATCTGCTGGAATACGTCACGCATTTTGCGGACATGGCGGTCACAGTGCCGGAACAACTTCATACGCGGCCTCCAATCGCGTTGCGCGCGACCACACCTGGCTTGGGAGAAATCCCGCAGCCGCCGCGGAACAATGAGCCCGCCATCGTCGAAAAGCAATCAACAGCATCCGACGCTGTGAAGCTTGCCAACGAGATTGAGGATAAATCGCCCAAGGTTGCCCCGCGACGTTTTGTCGATGCCCGGTATCGAGATCTCCGCAACGAGATCCTTTCGCATATCAAAGTCGATGGACCGATGTGCCTCGGCCTGATCGACATGGACGATGAAGACTCGACACTGCAACTATACACAGGCCTGGCGGCCGCGTTGGGAGACCGTCGCGATGCGGAGTCACCCGTATTGCTGGTCGACGCCAGTCTCGTTGAGCGCAGACTGAGCCGGTCTTTTGCCGCTGCCAACCTTCCCGGTTTGGGCGAGCACGTTCTGGAAGAAGTCAGCCTGGATGACGTGCTGGTTCCGACGAATTGGCACGGAATTTCTTTGCTTCCTTGCGGTGGCAAACGCCCGCGCGAACTGCGGGAGGTGAACACGACAACATGGGACGAACTGTTCGCCCAACTTAAGCAGCGGTTCCCCTACATCCTAGTCGAGTTCTCGCGCGAGAGCACGCTTGCCGGGACGCTTGCACAACATCTGAGTTGTATGCAAGTCTGCGTTCGCCTGAATCGCACGCCGCGCGAACGCGTGACGCAACTGATTCGCCGTCTGGAGCGGGAAGGCGTACGGGATCTGGGCTGTATCCTGGCCGATCTTCCCCGCGCCGCCTAGTTGCCACCACCCACTGAAGCGATCGATCTCAGAACGCTGTCAACGCGTTTCGAAAATTCTTCAGTTTTCCGCGAACAAAACTCGCCGGCGTGCGTCTTAGGTAGGGTCGCGGTTGCCGCATGCTGGCGGCACGTGATGTTTTTGGAACTCTCACTCTTAAAGAAGACACATGTTTTTCGCGCATTTGGAAGAACGAGAACGCATCTGCATTTGCCAACAGGAAAGTGGCAAACAGCAGATTCTGCGCGTCAGGCGAATGTGATCCATCGTGGAGCGAATCAAGCGATTCAGCCCGGTGTCACGCTGACGCCGGGTTTTTTGTTGCGTGATGATCAACCGTTATCCGGTTGTTATGCGCTCCAAGTGCGCGCAAAGCAAAGTGACTAATTGGCCCGTTCAACTTCGGGTGAGGTTGCCGGTCTTTCAATCCGGATAGATGGGTTCGACTCCCATACGGGCTGCTTTGAGCAAGAGGCTACAGACCTGAGGTAACAACCGGCGAGCGGGGACCGTCAGGTCCCTGAATCCGGCCTCCGAAACATCGTACGTTCACGATCGGGCAATGATACTTCACCCAAGGAGTTGGTCATGCATTTTCGCCAACGTTTGAAACGCCGCGCACCATCCCGACATCATGTCCAGAAAGGGGTCGTGGTGTAGCGGCAGCACAGCGGACTTTTAATCCGTAAGGCGGGGGTTCGAGTCCCTCCGGCCCTAGTCAAACCAGCAACACTTAAGCAACACAACGAGCGACTTCCGGCAAGCGAAAAATGCGACCAAGCGTGCCACCACGCCTGGCGTTTAGCCTCGAGCCTTTCGTCGCTCACAACACCTGTGGGGATCGGTCAATGGCAGGCCGCCTGCCTTTGAAGCAGGAGACGAAGGTTCGATTCCTTCTCCCCATGCTTGAGACATTTTCGACAAGCGGCGAACCTGGAATCGTTATGTATGTCCATAACCTGGTGACCCATTCGTGAAACGGATCAACAGCAATGCACGATGACAAACGACAAATCCGCAAACTGAAGAAAGAGGTCAAGAGGGCCGGAACCAAGAAGCGGCGGCGCTTCCTCAAGAACTTGTCAGCTGATTCGGATGACTTTGAGTACGGCGGCGATAGCTCGGAGCCACTCAACGAGAAACGACAGAATCGCGATGAACAAGATTCGCCGTAGCTCGCGCTATGGCCGGACGTAACAAAGACCAGCAAACAACATGGCATGGTACGCAAACCGGCAAAGCGGCCAGTTTCAGAAACTGGTGATTGTTTGTGGGTTCGACTCCCACCCGTGCTACTTGATGGCATGAACATGCATCAAATGGGCAGCTCAGTTTGCTCGCAAACTCAGCTCATCAAGAGGCGAGTTGAAACACCACACCCCTTTGCACAACTTCGACATAAGAGTAACTCAGCGGGTGGACCAGTGTCCATTCGGGCCTCATAAGCCTGAACAGCCGGGTGCGACCCCCGGACCCGCGATTGAGAGGAAGACGGAAGAGGCGGGAAGCAAGAGACAAGAGGCAACGAAATCTCTTCGGCTTCAAGCGCAAAAGAATGGAAACAACCACAACGGGCCTGCATGCCGGTGGGGGCGACTGACTCTTGCAAAGTCGGTGTGGTGGGTTCAACTCCCATCAGGTCCACTTTAATTCGCAAACAACGGAAGGTATCCGAACTGGCTCAGGACACTGCTTGCTAAGCAGTCGCCCCCAAATCAGGGGTTGGATAGGGTTCGATTCCCCCACCTTCCGCTTATTCGAACTTGTGCGGCCGCCGCATAGCCCGCGGCCCTTTGACGGTGTCCGTGGTGTAAGTGGTACGCACATCTGCCTGTGAAGCAGAGGGTATGGGTTCAACTCCCATCGGTCGCCCTAAGATGCAATCTCACAAACTGCCGACGTGGCTCGAAATAGAAAGGCACCGCCTTCGTAACGCGGTCCATGCTGGTGCGAATCCAGTCGTCGGCTCTTGATGCGAATGGTTCGATCACGGGTAGCCCATGTTGCCTGCAACGTGGGCATGCAAGAGGCATAACTTTGCGGCTTGATCAATAACGAAGCACAGGCACCACTTGTCGAATCCAATTTGGCGAGCAAACTGGGCTACCCGATTGAAGGTGCCTTGACCGCAACTCGAACCACAACAACATGTCCCGATGGTGTAAGGGATCGCATTGAACCCTCCGAAGGTTCAGGTCCTGGTTCGAATCCAGGTCGGGATACTCCGCCGTGATATTTCGCCGGGAAACTTTCCGGCGATTTCGATCGCTGCGCCCGATGTCCTTAGAGTGTGATGGATGAGCACGCGACCGTGCGAAGGTCGTAGATCAGGTTCGATTCCTGGTAAGGACATTTCTCTTGCTCCCCGTTACAAGCACGTTACAACCGCGTTACACGTTTCTCCTGGCAGTTCGCTACAATCACAGTCGACACTGTTGAAGCCACACGGCATCGCGTCGAGGTGAGGCAAACAAGATTGTTGCCATGGGAGAACAGAGAATATGCTCAAGAATGCTTCGCGTTTGGCCGTATTTGCCGTTATCGCGGCGCTGGTAGTGACCATGGCCTTGGATTCAACATCCGGGCAAGACGCGCAGGGTCAAGCCGGACCCCGCCGTGCCAAGCAGGCGCGCGATGCTCAGCAAGCGGACCCTCCAACAGATCCGGAAGAAGCGCTGCGGCTCCGCGTTTTGGAAGCTGCCAAGAACTACAGGGAATTCGGCCGCGTCGATGACGAGGCTCGTTGGGCTCCGTATTTGTGCCGCTCGCCAATGCGTCCGGAAGCTCGAGTCTCTCAAAGTGGCGATGATGAGACTCATGGTGGCCAGAAGTTGTACTTCATGTTTGCGAAAGACCGCGCGGCCTATGCGAATGTCGGCGTTGAGAAAGTTCCAGACATCTGGAAGGAGCGAACCAAGACTCAAGCTGAGCAGATCATTGTCAAAGAATCTTGGCATCCCAAAGAGACCGACGGCCCGATCCCGATCGCTCGCCGCTACTGGCTAACCGAGGAGGAGCAAAAGCAGGTCGCCAGGTATGAGAACGAAGAGACGAAGGGGACGCTCCCGTTTGCGCGACAAGGTGACAAGACTTACTACGCTCACGAGAAAAACGCGCTGTTCTTGATGTTGCGGGCCGACGAAGCCAATTCTTACGAGATGGATCACTCGGTGAATGGCTGGGTCTTTGCCACAACTACGCCCGACGGCGAAGAGATCACAGCGCTCGGCAAAATTGAAAGCTGCGTGAATTGCCACCAGGACGCGCCTCACAACGGGCTGTTCGGCCTGCCTGGAGATTTTGCCCGATAGTGGCAAACTGCGAGCAAGCCACCTGGCACAACCTACAAGCCGGGAATGACAGTGTGCGCAAGTTGGGCAGGCATGTTGGGTGCGCGAAGTGCGGCGCAAACAAATAGTGCGCAAGCTGGCTCAGGAACTTCGCTTCGCTACGCGCCTGGCACCGTCAATGGTTGCCCGCTGTCCTTTGGCCCTAACTTGAGAATGAACGGCGCGGCCCGCTTTGCCCAGGCTTCCGGTGAAGGGGCACTTGAAGCGCCTTCGCCCATGCAACTTCGCAGCATGTCGGTATCCACTGTGCCGGGACTGAGCGCGACGGCCGCCAGTTCGCTGGGAAGTTCCAAAGCGAGTCCTTGGGTGAGTCCTTCAATGGCCCACTTGGACGTGCAGTAAGGGACAACTTCCGGCGAGGTGGACCGGCCCCAGCCCGAGCTGAGGTTAACAATCACGCCACGTCCGGCTTCCAGCATGGCGGGCAGGAACGCGCGAATGACATTCGCCACGCCGTTGACGTTGACGGCCATGAGTTTGTCAAACTCGCTTGCCGGAACTTCCCACAAAGGCGCGTTTGCATTAATCAACGCCGCGTTGTTGATCAACAAGTCCGGCGGCGGCAGCTTTGCGCCGAGAAGTTCGCCGGCCCAGTCGCGGACTTGTGTCTCGTCGGAAACATCGGCTTGGCGGAAGCGGTGCGGCCCGCCAAAACGCGTTTCCAACTCTTCGATGCCGACTTCGCCCCGGGCGCAGCCGTAGACCGTATGACCCGCTTTGACGAATTCGCCAACGAGCGCTCTGCCGATTCCGCGGCTGACGCCTGTGATGAGAATAACGCGCGACATAATCATCCCTGTGAACCAGAACCGTAATGGTTCAATCATCCGCTTCGGTGGGTTGATCGTCAATGTCGGGCGGTTGAACCATCGTATGTGATGTAAATCTCGCGCGGCATTCGCGCAAAAAGTCCGCGAATTCCGTCAACGTGCAGCCGTAAAGAGGACAAAAACTGCCCAGGCAACGCGCGTAGTCGCGCAAGCGAGGCTTATCGGGGAGTTCAACGCCTGGGGGCAGGATGAGCACGCATGGCACTTTCCCGTGGCCCGCAATGATATTGCCCATTTCCGCCCAGTCGATTGCGTTGGATCTGCCGGCGGAGTACTGAATACACAACTGCTGTGGAGAAACGCGTAACCTTGGGTACCCTTGAATTGTTCTTGCGGCAACTAAACCAGCCATAGGAAATAATAAAGCCGCCAAGCCCGCAAACACCAGACGGAATGCAAATTCAACGCTGGGTGCATCGCTGCCAATCGGCACTATTGTGGAATAGGCGAAAGCGATTCCCATCGCAAGACAGAATCCGCTGGTAAGCAGCAAGCGAAGTTTGCTGGCGAAGACAACAATCTCTGCGGTTTCGGGCACTCGGTGTATGCGTTTTTCTGGAAACGGAAAGTGGATGCCGTTGATCCGTCCGATGCTCCGGAGTGACTCTCTGCCGTAACAAGAGTTCAAACGCGGTCCCCGCGCGCCGATCACAATGCATGCGACGGAAACTGCAAACATCCCAAGATTGAAAATCCCGACGAGGACGGCAGTTGGGAAACCGTCGCTGGGCTGCAGATTTGCGAGCGAGATGATAGTGAAGACGATGCTCCCAAGAAGCAGCATGATGCCTACAGTGATGAGATGCCGGCTCGAAGCGCGCTCTTCTTTCAATCGCGAAGGATGCATAGGCGATATACTCCGATCGGGTAACATCGTGAGATGCGTTCGCAGTTGGCGTCCTCCTGACCTGTGTTCGTGTTCGCGACAAGCGCTGTTTGATTCGAGAAAACCCGACAGCATTCTGCCAAAATATATGAAACTTTCGCATTCGATCGAGATCGCCGCTCCTGGCAGCCTTGTCTGGGAGGTGAGTACAGACATCAACAACTGGGGAGCCTGGCTGCCCACGGTTCAAGCGATTGAACGAATTGACGATGGTCCGTTTCGCATGGCGAGCGAAGCCTGGGTCAAGCAGCCGGGTTTGCCGAAAGCCCGCTGGACGGTGACGGCGATTGAGGAGGGACGCCATTTCACATGGGAGACGCACATTCGCGGGATGCATATCATCGCCAGGCATGAGCTCTTGGAACTGCCGGAGGGAACACGGAACACACTTGAGCTGGAGTTTCGTGGTTTGGCAGTATGGCTGATGGCGCCGTTTGTTTGGTTCTCCGCTCGGCGCAGTTTGCGATTGGAAAATGTCGCGCTGAAGCAAAGATGCGAAGAGCTACGAGAATCGAGTTAACTCAACGGCAACAACGTCATTAGTGCAACTTGACACAGTGTTTTCTGCGCGGCGAAGCATCATGATGATGCCAATCTTGTGTCGGAGCACCGCCGAACAACCTTCCATGAAACAGGTCAATCAGATGAACGAGCCAAACCGTCGTGATGCTATTAGACTCGCCGCCGGAGGAGTCGCCTTGTTGGGGTCAGCCGCGCTGGGCGTTTCGGCCGCAGCCGCCGAGACACCGAACCAGCAAGACAATTCGCCCGAGCCATCCGATGATCACAAGCGAGTTGTTGCCGCCGGCATGACAGAAGATGAAGCTACATGTTGGGACGCGGTGGCTGATGCCGCTGGCAAATTCTTCGCTTTACCGGAACTCCATCCGATGGATGCCCATGAAGTGGCCGAGGCAATCCACGTGATTCAACACAAACTGCTCGCGAGGCCAACCTATCGAAAATATCTGGAGTTGGCGAAAGCGGCAGCCGAAGGTGAGATTGGCAAATAACCTTTGATTAACCATCAGGTTAGTGAATCGCGGCTTTGCTGCTTCCACTTCGCGCATGTTCGTTCATGGCTTCGATGCGTAGAATGGCTGGTGCCGGATCCGCGCGGCAGAAAGCGCGGAATCGAATGACCATTGCTTGATTGCCCTACATGTTTCGTGGCTCTTGGAAAATCGCACGGATTGCCGGGATCGATATCTTCGTTCACTGGTCGTTCGCGCTGATCATCATTTATGTCCTCACCGTTGAGCTGATGGACAATGCCACAATGGCGCAAGCCTGGCTGCGCGTGTTGCTGGTGTTGTGCGTGTTTGTTTGTATTGTGATGCACGAATACGGACACGCGTTGACGGCGCGGAAGTTCGGGATTCGGACGCGGGAGATCACGCTGTTGCCCATTGGGGGCGTAGCCCGGCTGGAGAAGATGCCGGAAGATCCGAAGCAGGAGTTGCTTGTTGCCCTGGCAGGTCCGGCCGTAAACGTGGTCATCGCCGTGGTGCTTGGCGGATTGCTCTATGCCGCCGGCGGGCTCAGCCGGCTCACCAATGTTGAAGCGCTGAGCGACAATATCATTGGGTTTGTTGCGCAGTTGGCGTTTGTGAACGCGTTTCTGGTGGTGTTTAATATGATCCCCGCCTTTCCAATGGACGGCGGCCGAGTCTTGAGGGCGATCTTGGCGTTGTGGCTGGACTACGGCAAAGCGACAAACATCGCGGCGAATGTTGGGAAGATCTTTGCCGTGCTGCTTGGCATCGCATCGTTTACTCTGGGCGCGCCGTTCTTGGTGTTCATTGCGATCTTTGTCTACTTTGGCGCTGCGCAGGAAGCCAAGATCGTGCAGACAAAGATGCTGCTGACTGGCGTGACCGTACAGCAGGTGATGTCACGCGATGTCCGTGCCCTGACGCCGTTGACCAGACTGTCTGATCTCGTGCAAGAGCTTTCGGCCGGTTTGCAGGACTTTCCCGTGATGGACGGTCACGAACTCACTGGCATGCTGTACCAGCAGCAGATCATTCAGGCTGTGCGAGCCGGCCAGCAGGATCAAAACGTCGCCAGCGTGATGGCTAAAGAGTTTGAGACGGCAACGCCGGAGGAGTCTTTGGATGCGGCGCTCACTCGCATGCAAGAAACCCAAGTTCCAACGCTGCCGGTTCTGCAAGACGGGCAATTGGTTGGTGTTCTCAACGTTAATCACATCAACCAGTGGATGATGTTTCAAATGGCGCGAAACGCGGCAAGCAAGCTGGCTCAACGCATGAGCGGCCGTAAACCGGACGATGCGTATGATGTTTGAAGTGGTGGCCCGCACGTTGCATTCAATAGGTGCTACGCATCCCAAGCATCAACCCGGCGTTTGGCTCTTCGCGTGGGAACCAGCGCGTTGGCCATTAACAGCCCGGCCACAATGCTGACCGCCACCAACGTCATGGTGAATGCCGTCTCGATGCCTTGTTGAACATCGTGGTTCAGCAGTGCGGACAAGCTGAAGAACCCAATGCTCCCCGGCACAAGCAGGATCATGCCTGGCACCTGCATCACGGCGGCCGGTCGATCGAGAAATCTGGCGAACATGTTGCTGGCGATGCCCAGCAGAAACGCGCCCGTCCAGGCGGCAGCTTCCGATCCGAACGCCCAGCCGCCCAGGCGTGCTCCGCCGTATGAGATCATCGCGGCCAGCAAGATCCAAGGCAGGTCTTTGCCCCTGGCATGAAACAACACCGTGAACGCAAATGCGCAGATCACCGTTGCGGTGATGATCCACCACCAGCCCAGCGGCGCGTTGGGCACTTCCGCCGGCATGTCCAACGCGGCAATCACCAGGCTCCGGCCCATCACCACGCCAAAACCCATCGAGATAAACGTGGTCATCGCGCCGGCCATGCGTGCCGTGCCGGAGGCCAGGTTCTGTGTGGCCAGTTCGTTAATGGCGATGGTGATCCCCAAGCCAGGCAGCAGGATAATCAACGCCGAGAGCATCGTGACATCGCGCGAAAGCGAAGGCACGGCCCAACCTCCCAAATAGGCCAAGACTGTTGTGAAGAATGCCGCGGCCATATCGATCAGGTGCTGCGTTCGCGTCCGCCTTGAACACGATTGCGCGATCAGACCGACCACAATCCCAATGATCCCGGATGCAATGATCTCGCTGGCACGCCCACCAAAGAAGACGGCCGCGGAGCCAGCGATCAAACCGAAGCTGGCCAACGTGATCACGGAACCATAAAGCGACGGCATCTCTTCAATCGCCTGCATCCGCTGCCAGACGCCCTCCGGAGCTAACTCCTCGCGCTCAATCGCCGATTGCAATTCGTGAAGTTGAGAGAGCTTCGCCAGGTCTACGCTGCCCGGCGTGACGCGAACCAGAAACGTGTTTCGCTCCAGCCCATCGAACGAGACGAACAACGATGTCGGCGTCGAAAAGAACTTGGCCGGCGCGCCAAGAATTCGCGAAACGCCCTGCATCCGTTCTTCCAACTCGTGCGCCGGAGTGCCGGCTGTGTGCAACATCCGGGCAAGTTCCGTGACCAACCGCGAGGCGGATATCGCTTCGCCGTCCTCGGCGGGTTGGTATTCGGTGGCGGGAAGTGTGGCAAGCGTCGCGTTCATTGAGGTTAGGGTGAGAGTATTAGATCTAAGCAGAGGAGGCCCATCTGAGACCGACACAGCCAGCAACAGTTGGTTCGCGCTCACAATTGCGAAGCCACCCAGGTGCGCATGGCCTCGGTGGACTCCCGACGAAATCGCTTTTGTATCCGCCGCATGTGCGGATAGCCCAGCTAGGACAACACGCCACGCGGCCGCGAGAATGCCAGGATGTCGTACCAGACATTGCCCTCCGCGTCGGTTTCAATCAGGAAACGTTCCTCTCCGGCGGCGACATGGTCGGGAAGCGTTCCGTAAACAAAGCCGAAACGATGAACGCCGAAACAGGCCAAAGAGCCAGTCCGTGACGGTTGCGTCCCTTCGTCAATGGTGGCGATGATCCGGCAAGCATTTGCGGCCCACAGCCCGCAAGTGTGGGCAACAATGTTGACAACTTCGCCTTCCTGCAAAGCCGTGTCCCCAGGCAGGGCTTCCACCCAACCTAACCGAAACTGCTGCCAGCGTTGCAGGCCCAATTTGGCCGCCGCGAAGGCTTTTTCGGTAATTTGCGGATCACCGCCTTCGGCGAGCAACTTGCGGGAACAACCCAAAGCATAACCTCGCGGCGCCTCGGCCATTCCGGCGGTCGTCACACCCACAGGCTCATAGGTGAGCTCGCATGTCCGCTGTTGAGCCAGAAACTGCTCAAGCTGCTGAGGAGATGGGCGCCGCAGACTGAGCATGGCTCGTTACAAATCCGTCGAATGACGCCGCGGAACGCTAGTTTCCATCGTTTGCGTCGGTATCGCCCTTAATCGCTTTCACCGCTTCAAACACTTCGTCTTCAACCGGTCTGCGCGCACGGAGCACAGTCGCACTACGATATTGGAGCATGGATTCCAGGACGGGGAGAGCCTCCTTGGCAGCCGGCCCCATTTTGCTTAGCGCCTGAAGCGCGGCCCTCCGTTCAGCATATCCACCCGAATGTGCATTGGACCGCAACTTGTTGGCCAGCGACTCCAGGTTACGCGCACTCCGTGCTTCTGCTGTTCCGCGAAAGGGGTTGCTGCCATAACCGTCTTTCAGCGCTGTCAGTCGATCAATCAACTTGGGCAAGTGCGGAACAGCCGCCAATTCCTGCTTCCACAGCATTTCAAAAGCCTGGTCGGCGACACCGCGATGAGGGTCCTCTGTCGCTTTTGCAATCGCATCGACGAGTTCTTTTTTGAGATCACTGAACTCGCCTGCCGGCAAAATGGGCTCATACTGTCCTGCCTCTTCACTCCAGCGGATGTCGCAATACCGTGCGATGTGATCCAAGGTCGTCGTAGCTTCCGCTCGAACCGCCGCTGACTCGTCGTTGTGTGCCATATCGATCAGCTTGTCGACGACCTTTCGATCCAATTCAAGGATCGATAAGCGAGCCCTGCCATCCGCATTCGGGATTTCGCGCCGAACTCGTGATAAGCCCCAAGCGCCGTTCAGGCGAATACGCGAAGATTCGTTGTCAAGGTATTGGACAAGGTACGGGAGCGCTGCTTCGCGAAACCTCAGAAGTGCATCCACGCCGTCGTCTGCCGATGCGCCCGCATCGATAGCGCCGACAATCGCCTGCAAGACCTCATCATCGTCACGAACATCTCGGAAACTTTCAAACGCGCGAAAGGATTGAGCGCGCGTGGCAGGATCAAGATTGGAGCGAAAGTTGCTTCCATTCTTCAAACGTTCGGCCGGCGAAAGTTGGCTCTTGTTGGGGCTGCGGGCTATGTGCAGGCGAAGTATGCCCAACCTTGGACTCAGCGCGGCTAAACGCTGGCTGGCCAAACACGATGGCAGCTGCCAATGCGACGAGAGTTGCGAAAATGCGCACACGCGCTTTGAGAGGAGCTGTCAGCACAATCTTGCCCTTTCCATGAGGAGGTAGCGGCAATCTTGATGATCGCCGATGCAAACGATCTTGCGTACGCACCGTTCGGGCATGCCGATGTTCGGCCTGACCAGTCCGTACGTGTCACCTCCCCCGAGGGTCTACAGCTTACCAGACATAAACACGAGAGGATGCGGAATGTTTCGCTAGAGCGTCTTTCGAGTTCGCATTCTCGACCTGGGTGGCCGGGGCTGGACGGAGCGTAAGCGCAGGAAGCCCCGGTTTCCTCAGGCCTCGCGCTCCGGGGCTTCCCTACGGTCCAGCCCCGGCCACCCGGACAGCAACCAGAGAAACGCTGTAGTAAGGGCGATTCGCCTGTCATTGGCGGGGAAACGGCGCGGTGGCGAATCTCGTCGATCAAAGAGCCATGAAGACTCGGAGTGAGATTACCACGGCGCGGTATCAGCGAAGCCAGCCAACACGATTGTTAAGAATCCGCGCGGCCAAAAATCACGCAACTGGCCTGGCCCTGTTGCGTAACGTTGACGTTCAAGAAGGTGTCCCCCGCAGGCACGTCATCCGTGTGCACGACATTCAGATTGCATCCATCATCCGCGGCCGCAAAGTTGCGGGTTGGCGGCAGGACGCCTTCGTTGATGGCGCGCACGCTGGCGATGGTCTCGACAAGTCCGCAACCAGCGCCGAGGTTGCCAAAGTTCCCCTTCGCGCTGAAGACGGGAACCTGGGGGCAATCCGAAAAAACGTCCTGGATCGCGGCCGCCTCTTCGGCATCGCCGTGCCGAGTGCCTTCTCCGTGGGCGTTCACATGCCCAATCTGCTCAGGCTTTAATCCGGCGTCTCGCAATGCAGCCACCATGGCGTTCTTCACCGCGGCGCGGCGATCCGCGACAAGGTTTTTGTTGGTGACCTGGCTTGCGCCCGCGCCAAGGAATCGACCGAAGACTGGAAGACCGCGTTTCGTGGCGGTCTCTTCTTCTTCCAGGACAATGACTCCCGCGCCTTCGCCCAACACCATGCCGCTGCGATCGCGGTCGAACGGCCGGCTGGCAACTTCGGCCGCCACGTCATTTGTCGCCAGTTCGTACTGAAGCACGGCTTGGACGGTCTTGAGCGGATGAATCCAAGTGCCTGTTGCGCCGGCGATCATGCGTTCCGCATGGCCCCGTGCGATGATCCGGGCGGCTTCGCAGGTCGCCAGATTGGACGAAGCTTCGCGGATGGTGATGGAGTTGTTGGGACCGCGGAGGTCGTTGTACATCGACAAGTGGGCCGCCGGCATGTTCGGCAAGTACTTCAACAGCCACAGCGGGTTCAAGGCCGGCAGTCCTCGCTCGGACCATTGCTGGTAGTCAAAGTCACCGTCCGGAGTCAGGCAGAGTTTGCAAGAGTCCAAGAAGTCCTGCGGCAAACTGACCATGAAGTCTGATCCGAACACGGCGCCGGTTTGCTCGGGATCGAATTCGCCTGGAATCACGTTGCCGTGCTGCATGGCCAATTGGGCGGCAGCGATGCCCATTTGGGCTTCCCGGCAGATGGTCTTCAAGCCTTTGCGAATGGCCTTCTTCTGGTCCGGCTGCAGGTCGCCAAACTCCGAGATGTGACCGGTGAAGGCCTTCGCCTCGCCCGCATATGCGGCCGGAAGCGCGGAAGGATCAAACTGCTCAATCTGCGCGATGCCATTGGTCCGCGATCGCAATCCGGCCCACATTTCGTCAGGCGTGTTGCCAAGTGGGCAGATCAGGCCCATGCCCGTGATGACAACGCGGCGTTGGGCGCTTGGGGCGGAACTCATGAACGATCACACGGCGCGAGCTGATTCAGATCCAAAGGTGCGGCACGCATCCTGCTGGTACAACACGTAAATTGCACAACCGTACGATTTTAGCTCGCGTAGGGAGAACCGTCGAGGGGATGGTTGCAGCCCGGCGTCCACCATAGGACGACGCTGGACCGAGACGATTTTCGATTCAAGACGAAAGCCAGAACGCAGTCTAGCGTTGGATGGTGTTGCCATTTTGCCGCGCGGCCAAAGCCTCGACGCGAGCCGTGATCTGTGCAGCTTCCGCGGCCCGATTGGTTTTTTCGTAGATTGTGGCCAGGTCCTTGAGTGGAGTGACCAAACCCGGTGCTTCGCGTCCGCCAATTTGCTCGCGAATCTGGAGCGACGTTACGACGTGCTGCTCCGCCTTCTGATATTGTTCTTGATTGAGGTACAACACGCCGATGTTGTGTTGTGCCTGCGCGTACTCGGTGGTTTGTGCTCCGTAGCGAGCTTTGATGGTCTCCGCGACTTCGTTGAGCAGTTCTTCGGACTCAACATATCGCTGCTTGGACATGTAGCTCATGGCCAGATTGTTGAGCAACATGATGGAGATATCTTGCTTCCGGCCAATGAACGGCTCCAAAACTACCAAGGATTCTTCAAGAACCGGCAAAGCTTCATCGTATCGCTGAGCCTGGTAATAGACGGAGCCCAGGTTAAACAGCGCGTGGCCATAGAGGGCATTCGGCTCTTCGGTAAAGCCTTTGCGCAGCTCGGCGACATGCTTGAGTTCGGCAATCGCTTCGTCAAAGCGCTGCATGCTGTTGTAAAGCATGCCGAGGTTGTTTCGCGCGGTTGCGTATTCCGGGTGGGCTGTGCCCCATACAAGTTCCACGTTCTTGATGGCGTCCTTGAGCGCAACTTCCGCTTTCTCAAGCTGACCCCAACGGTGATACAACACGCCCAGAGCATTGATGGACGTGGAGTAGTCCGGGTGAGTTTCCCCCAGAGAACGTTTGCGAATGTCCATCGCCTGCAAGAAGAGTTGTTCGGCAGCGGCAAAACTCCCCTTGGCTTGATGAACCAGGGCTTCTTTGTGGATCAAATTGCCCACAACGTGGCTGTCCGGTCCCCATAACTGTTCAGCCATCTTTGTTGCCAGGCGGAATTCACCGATAGCACGGTCCGCGTTACCGACGCGTGTTTGTGCCTGACCGGCGGCATCGTGCTCGTTGATGGCGTCATAGGTGAGCTTCTGTTCCGGCGAAAGTTCAATCACACGCTTGGTGTGGTCCAGTGCAAGCTGAGCATTTCGAGTTTGCCAGGCATCCGCGCCGTAATACGCGGCGACGCGCTGAACAATCTCTGTGCGGGCTTGAATGGCCGCGTCAAAGTAACCGCGTCGAACATGCTCTTCCGCGGAGCGGGCAAGTTGCGCGACAATCGATGCAAATGCCGCCTCTTCTTCCGTGTTGCTCGCCGCTGCGTCGGCACCGCCGGTTCCGGTGCTGTTTGCGCCCCAAGGGCTAGTGTTGTTCGCATTCGTGGACGCTGTTGCGCCGCCAGTTCCGGCATCGTTGCGATTTGCTGATGCCGTCGCTGGCTGTGAGTTGCCGCCTTCGGCGGAAACGTTTGCCGCCGCGGACTCCGCACTGGGACTCTCCGTCTCATCGCCACCAGAGCAACCGTAAGCGAAGAGCAAACCACAACTCAACAGGACGAAGCGCTTCATGGCGTCAAACCCCGCATCGCGCGAAGGATCCTGTGGCGAACAGGGAACGCCCCGCGCCACGACAGACTTGAAAGGAAAATTGGCGGCGGATTAGAGCAGAATGCCCAGTCGCGTGAAAGCCCAATCATGCAGCCAGAATTGCTGGCATGCGCGCGGCAAATGCCATGATTCCGCCAACTCCCGCGCAGGCACGACCGACCTTGTGACGGATGGCGGCCGTTCCTATACTCCGCCGCCTTTTTCATTCAATAACAAGCAACTCAACCGGGCTTGTCGTCCGCGCTGCAATGCGCTTTCGGCACATTCCGGACCATTCGCGATTTCGCACTGCGCGATGAGCATGCGCGATAGGTATCATGCAATTCTGCGCAGCGGCCGTGCGTAACTTCGGGAGTCTTCCATGATTCGCAAAGCAAGCGTCGCCCTGGTGTTGTTCCTGGTTGCAGGCGCAATCATCGCGCCAAAAACTTCCGGACAGCAACAACCTGAGGAGCAACTGCCGCAAACAAACTGGAAGCGAGTAGGCGCGCCCAACACTCTCGCCAACGGCAACACGGGCTCGTTGCCACTAGCGGCACGCCCGGCGATGTCCCCCACGCGGCGCGTCACGTTCCGCCAGGACGGCCAGCAGCCCAACAACGCTGTACCCAATAACACCGTCCCGAATAACGCGATGCCCAACGCCGCGCGTCCAGGAAACGCCGGCGGCGAAGTTCGCGCGGATCGGCCGACGTATCAGCCGGTCTCGCAACGTGCTTCACAACCGCAGGGACTTCGCGCTGACGCCGGGCAATCCTGGTACGAAATCCCGATCGCCGATTACACCAGAACCATCTCGTCCACCAGTCGACCGGAGCAAAGCATCATTGACTGGGTGCTTCGCGAGACCGGCTACGAAGCCTGGCACACGCGGCCCTTTGGCATGCTTTCGGCCGATAGCGACTTCCTCTACGTCTATCACACGCCGGAGATGGTGCGGCTAGTCGACCAAACCGTCAAGAGATTCACCAGCAGCCATGCCCAATCCGTGGCCTTCAACATTCGCGTGGCCAGCATCCGCAACCCGGACTGGCGAGCTCGCGCTTTCAGCATGATGCAACCGGTGACGGCACAAAGCCCCGGAGTGCAGGCGTGGATCATGCAAAAGGAAGATTCCCGAGCATTGATTGCCGAACTGATGCGACGCTCGGACTTCATGGAACATGACTCGCCGCAGATTTCCGTCAACAACGGCCAGTCGTATGTGCTCTCACGAACGCAAGCCCGCAACTACGTGCAAAACATCGCCATGACTCCGGACCGATGGCCCGGGTATGAAGTGATCACTTCGCGAATTGACGAAGGTTTTGCCTTGGAATTCAGCCCGTTGTTGGCACAAGACGGCGCAATGATTGACGCCGTCCTCAAATGCAACGTGGATCAGGTGGAGCGCTTCCGACCGATTGTGATTGATGTTCCCAATCAATTCGGCCAAGCGCAACGCGCGCAAGTGGAAGTTCCGCAGATGAGCCAATACCAGATGCAGGAACGCTTCCGCTGGCCGTCCGAACACGTGCTGGTTGTCAGCCTCGGCGTTGTGCCAATGCCGGTGGCCAATCAGACCAACTCGCTGATGTCGCTGTTGCCCACCTCGGGTCCATCCCGCGCGGACATGGTGATGTTCATCGAAGCGCAACCGCGCAGCGGCAGCGTCACCGTTGGCCAAGGCGCAACGCGCGAAGCGAGCAACTATCACGGTCGTTATTAATCGACAACGAACGCTGTGATCGAGGAACGCTGTGATCGAGCGGCGATCTATTGATCGTCAAGATTCTTCGGGATGGTCACTTGCCCGTTGACGTTGTAGTCCTCGTCTTCATAGGCGTAGAGTCGCAAGATCCAGTTGTCACCGGCGTCCTGCACTTCGTACTTGCCGCTGACGCACATGATGTTGTTGCCCGGCGGGACAAAGAAGGTGATGTTGCGTGGGAAGCCGAGTTCACCGCTTCCCGCTTCCATTGGCTCCCAAGACTCTCCCAACATGATCTCCGGGGTTGTCGCGAAATCGGAATCGCCCTGAGCGGCTGAGCTTGCCAAAGTAACTCCGCCGAAAGCCCCAGGCTTGACGGAACCCACTTGCCACGGCTCACCATTGATGACGCCCTGAAGTGGCTCGCTGGAGATTTCAACATCCATTGCACCGCCGCCGGGTCCTTCACCCATGTCCGGCTGCATGTCGTTAAGTCCATCAAGGTGAATCAACCAACTTCCGTTAATCTTGCGGAAAGCGATTGGCTCGCCATCAATGTTTGCGGTCGCTGTGTCGCCATCGATTTGGACATCAGCCAAATCCCCCTCAGGCATGCCCATGTCCGCGGTTTCGCTTCCCTGCTTGGTTAGCCAACTGGCAACATCGCCAATAAACGCTGGCTTGTCTTTGACCGGCAGTGACTCGGCGGACGGGGCCATGGCGTCATCGCTCAAGCCATGCTTCTCCATGATGGCTTCAAGCTCCTTGCCTGCTTCTTCATCAAACGCGGCCATCATGCCAGCGGGAATCAACAGAATCACGCACATGGCGTCTTGAGCTTCTGGCGTGAGCGTCATTGCCGCGCCTTTCCAATCGCCTTGTTCGGCCGCCGATGAAAAAGCGTCGTACGCGGCTTGCGGCGTTGAATACGTGGGAGGAGACTCTTCCCCGGAACCGCAGCCGGACGATGCGAACATGATGCCCGCGACAGCGAGTGACAACAGTCGTTTCATCGGGTAACTCCTCAAGACGGGTACAGTGTCTGATCGTGGGGATGGCAACGCCTCTGGTCCGTACCATAAGGTCACCGAGTGGGCTGCCACAAGCGAGTTGCCGCGCAAGGATCACCATACCAAAAGCCTCGTCAGACCGCACGCAAACGGGTTTCCGATGCGAGCGCATTTCGATCAGAGTTGACTCGATCTCCACAAATCGCCGCGTGCTGGGTGCTGCAACAGTCAATCACATCCGAGAACACAGCTGTTGCAGCCAAGGTGATCCAGGCTTGACGCTGCGCGCTTTCACGAGATACTTTCAAGCGAACCCAGCGGTCGCATCGATTGTCCGTTTCCTTTGCCAGACGCCTTTCTCTTGCAAGGCGAAGCAAGAAACGATGCGCCAAAATGGCCCGTGGTGTAATTGGCAACACGGCTGACTCTGGATCAGCTATTCTAGGTTCAAGTCCTAGCGGGCCAGCTTCTCTCGTCTCAACCGCTTGCATTCTGCGACGGTCAGCCCCATGAAGTGCTCAATCGCCAGCAAAGCTGAATCTGGCTTGTTCTCGGTCCTCGGACTCTCCACAGGATCTCAAAACTGGCGATTCAAAAGCGACAATAACTGGAATTCATGCCGTGCTTCTCGATGACCTTGATGAGCAACTTCTCAGGGATCTGTCATCACGGTTCCCAAAGCCCGATTCACTCGAATTCTGCGAATATGACGTTACGCCCGCAGAGGTCGAACAACTTTGCCAGCATCCACGGCCATTTGAAGTGGATGGCCTTATACCGACATTCGTTGCCCACAACCGTCTAGGAATGTTCGGCGGTTGGCGCGACTTTCCGTTTTTTGCCGGTGACGTGGCCGTGTATTGTCGCCGTGCAAGCCTCAGGCTGGAGTACGACCTGGCGTTCTTTCATTTGCACGCCAGCGAATACGGAAAGTTCAACACCCAGGATGCTCAACTTCTCAAAGCATGGGTAGAAGACATACTTCTGCCCTGGCGACGACCACTTGCCAGGAATGAGGTCCTTGAGTGGTGGGAACACGCCCTGGGATACCTGGCTTTGTATTGCACGCTGGGCGGCAACACGAATGTGATCGTGACCGAGAATATTGCGCGTTCCCAGCAAGGCGCACCTACAGAGCTCGTCCGAGCGCTCGCCGAGTTCTTTACCGATAGGGAAGAACTCGACGCAACAAGAGTTCTGCGACATTTCGAAGAGATGGCCAC
>CALJLD010000270.1 GCA_937982665.1 uncultured Planctomycetales bacterium | reverse complement strand
GCGAAAAGCGCGACATCAAAATGCTCTGCGAATCCGGCGCGTTCAACCGCTGGGATGTCACCTTTGAAGTGGAAGGGGGGAACCCTAACGCTCCTGATGCCAGCGCAGCGGATGATGGTGGCGATGACTCTGGCGACGGAGATTCCGGCGATGGGGATTCCGGAGACGGCGCTTCTAGAGACGATGGCTAATCGTCTGTTGAACCACGCCACCGTGTCATGACTTTCGTGTCAGGACTTTGTCGTGGCACTTCTACGCCGAAGCGCTAGGTACAAATGCGCTAGAATAACGCTCGCATGCGGGTGCGTCACATCGCGCAGCTATCACTTTGAGTAAACGTGGTTGACCAGCATTCCCGCGCGGAATCGTTGCTCATTCGCGTTGTTCCCGAAGCCTAGCACTTCCCCGACTCCACACTCGCCTGTGTGCAACAAGGGCACTGCTGCACAAGCCGGACAAGCCAGCAGTGGCACACAAAGCTCGGCTGCTGGATCGATACTCACTCCTCTTTCTCCAGCCAGCCGCTGCGGCGCATCCAGCGTTCGCACGCTTCCGGCCAATGCGTGCAAGGTTCGTCCGTGCGTCTCAGGCCGAATCCGTGACCGCCGGTGGCGTAGACGTGCAGATCACACGGGACGCCGGCTTGCTTGAGAGCCGCGGCCATCAGCAAACTGTTCTCCACGCGAATACGATCATCCCAGGCGTGAGCGAAGAACATCGGCGGCGTTTCGTCATCGACGACCACATCGTCGCTCAATGCTGAGTTGTCCTCTTTGATCAGCCAGGCCGGATAAACCAGGACAGCAAAGTCAGGTCGGCACGAGACTTCGTCCGCCGCGTCAACCGGCTCGTATTGTCGTTCGCGATGCAGCACGCTGGTGTAGCCGGCCGTTTGCCCTCCGGCGGAAAAACCGAGGATGCCAATTCGATCGGGATCGAGGTTCCATTGTTCGGCATTGCTCCGCGTGAGGCTGATCGCTCGCTGCGCGTCTTGCACGGCCGCTTCCCACCGTTTCTCCGGATTGCGGAACGGCACGCGGTACTTCAAGACAATCGCGGTGACGCCAATCGTGTTCAACCACTCGGCGACTTCCGTGCCTTCCAAGTCCCACGCCAAGATGTGATGTCCGCCGCCAGGGCAAATGACAACCGAAGTGCCGTTCGCCTCATCTTCGTTCGGCCGAAAGATCGTGAGCGTGGGCTCGGCCACATTCGTGATGCGCGTCACTCGTCGGCCGGCCGGCTTGCCATCTTGCGGCCTGGTGGCATCGCGCTCCGGTTCCAATTGCTCGGTATCGCCTGGAGGTGTGCCTGGCCAGAGGGTGTGGATCTCGCGGTCCTGCGCGTGAGTTGCCGACACGCACGACAGGCAAAGAGTCATCGCCAGACAGATTTGCAAACTCCGCATTGTTGGACACTCCTCACTCACAGGGGCAAAACATTGAGCACGGGTTGGCCCAAAGATAGTCGCCCAACATCGGCAGCGTCCAGGATTTCCCGCAACTTATGCGCTCGGGAAGTTCGCGCCGATGAGTTGCAGAGAGAACAAACAATGTGCGATTGTCAGCAGGTAGTGGACAAGATGCAGCCAGTGGTTTCTCATGCTGCGGTTCTTTAAACGGTCGAAGACGAACACAAGGAACAAGATTGCCGCGACTACCGTGCAGGCCAGAGCCAGCAGAAGAAACAACGGCCAAATGCCAACCCACGTTGACCACGCGGACATGGCCGCATCGCTATTGGCATTGAATTGAACCGTGGTTGAAGCGCCGGAATTGTGAAGCCAAATGACTGCCAATGTCGGCAGCAGAGCGGAACAGTTCACGGCGACCGCGAGTTGGGAGAGTCTGCCACGTCTGGCAGGTTTATTTTGCCGAAACGCAAGCCAGCCAAGACACCCCAGCAGCAACCCGTATGCTGGAATGTACGAGGCAGAAAGCAACTCGTTGATTTTGTTCTCGAGATCGAATTTCCAGCGGGCCGCCTGATCTTCAAGCTGCTTTCGCGTTGCGTCGTTCAATCCACGCGCTCCAGCAAATATCGCCGACTCAACGTTCGCATTCTCAAAGTTGGCGCCGGTGAGATCTGCATCAAAGAAATCCGCTTGTTTCAATTGAGTATTTGTAAGATTCGCAGACTTCAGGTTGGCGTGGCGGAAGCGGGCACCATTCAGTTGAAGTCCGGTGAGTTGCGCATTCTCCAGATTGGCACGGGTAAAATCTGACCACCAATAGAGATTTACCGCGCCAGACAGTGTCGCACTTTGGAGATCGGCCCCAGAGAAACTTGAGTAGGTGATAACACATCGTGACAGATCGATGCCTGGCAAATGCGCGTTCGAAAAATCTGCGTAATAGAACACCGTGTCCGTCAAGTTTGCGCCTGCGAAGTCGCATTCAACAAGTGACGCCCTGAAGAAACTTGCGCGAGAAAGGTCAGCGCCGCCGAAGTTGGCACCGTCGAGGACTGCCCGCCCGAATTGCGCATCCTGCAAGTTTGAGTTGGAGAAATCCGCGTCAACGAGAATCGTCCTGGCGTCAACAGAATCCATCCCACGAAAGTCAATGCCGTTCAAATCTAGATTGGAGAAATCCGTCCCAAACCGGCCAATCAGGTTCAGCCGTTGGTCTTGAGCTTTGCACTGTTCAGCGTATTCGATGATCTGCTTACGCGTGACTTGGCCGTTGGCTGTCGCTGCGCATGCCAAGAGGAAAAAGCCCAGGCCCAGGACGGTGACAAATGACTGAACGCGTACGGCGAACGGCGCTTTATTTCGTTGTTCCAACATTGCTGTTCGCAAAGGCTGCCCTCATGCGTCGGGAAAATTCGAAAGTGTGATCCCTGCCGCCAGCAAGCTGTAACCGAAAGTAAACAGTTGGTGGAGCAGTTGCGATCCGTTGGCCGCCAGCGTCTTGTTGTGCAATTGGAGAACCAGAAACGCGAACAGCGAAAGGAACGCAGCAACAACGCAACCAATCGAGAGGATGGCCAGCATCGGCCAGAGGCTGCCCCAAGTGGACCACGCGGACATATTGCCACTCAATTGCGCTGTCGGAGCCCCGCCGCGAATGATGAGCATGAACAATGCCAACAGCGGCAAGGTGGTGAGCACATTGATCGTTAGGGCAATGGCCCGCGATGAAGACCGGCGAGGAGTCATATTCTTCGGGCAGAAAACCACACCCAATCCAAGAAGCATGAGTATGCAAAAGCCAAAATACGGGAACCCGACTAGGGGCAGCATCGCGATACCCACCTCAGTTCTATGTTTGCAATTGGCCACACCGTTTGGTGCAACACCAAAGCACTGCCGATGAGAGGCGATCTCCGGATTCACGCCAGATACCAGTCGTGGCGAGCCAAATCGCATTGTGCTGGCAAGTGCTTAGGTAGAAGAGCGTTGCCGCAGCGTGGATATCACGCGCAGAGTTCGCTTTCGTTGGCTGCGGTCTCAAGCTGGTATGAGCGCAACAAAAAACCGCGGCGTTCCGAAGAACAACCGCGGCTTCAAAAATCCTCTCGTCGTTTATGCGACGGTGGAGTCGTCTGCGAGAAGGACACGAGTCGGGCGGAGCTAAGCTGCGCCGTGGTTGACTCGGTTCCACGCTGTAGGGTTGGCACCTCCGGCGGATAGACGAGAGGGGTCTTTGCTTGTTGTTGCTAAGGACTGTCTTCTTAGCTTGACTGAAATTATCGGCAACTCCTGGCGAGGACTTGCGAGAAGTTTCTCTTGGGTTGCCTGACACGAAGCTAAGCGTGATGCAGTCCCTATCGCAACAATCTTACGCCGCGTCCAGCTCAAAGTTCAGGAAATTCCCTTGGAATGCCGGAATTGACGATCAGAAAACTTGTGAGCGCGCGGAAACCTGCGGGCGAATTTGACAAACGGTCAATCGTTCCGGGGCAGTTCCTGAATATTTCGCCCGGCGTTTTCCCGCGCAAACGTAATTGCTTCTAACGGTTCCAGATTGAAGTGTACACGGACAGGCTGCCAACCTTCAGCCGCTTGAACAAATTCGGCGGAAGCGGCTCGCAAGTTGCTCACGGCCTCGACACCTTCCATGGGCCCGCCGGGGATCGCTTCGAAAGAGACGGTCACGCCCCACCAGGCGGTCAGGCCGATTGAGTCCTCAGCCGCGAATTTCGGATCGCCGCCAAAATCGCACGCCTTCCACCGCAGCCCTCGCGGGCGGCCACTGGCGGCCTGCTGCTTGAAGAAAGCCTCCTGGAGCTCGGCGGCTCGGATCATGAAGGCATCAATGCCTGACTTGAAGTCCGGCGGCGAATCTTGGTTGCGCACGAGCGCCTCCTGCGAATGGTCACTGGCGATGCTATCACGCAAGCTTAGCGGATTGGCAGGCGGCTGACTTGGGCATACCTGGCCCAAAACTTGTTTCGCCGCACCAGCTTACGACAATTCATAATGTTGAATGGAATCTATCAAACTGATGATTGTTTTCAATCACGAATTGGCTCATAATGTTTCCTGTTCGACCATTTGATTGAAATATTTCAGGCTCATGCAGGCAGATGAACGGCGACATCGGGTGCTGGAATTCGTCCGCATGAGCGGAGGGTTTGCCTCATTGCCCCAGCTTGCCAAGGAGTTAGGGGTTTCCGAGTCGACGATTCGCCGTGACTTGGACGTGCTGGAAGAAAGTGGGGTCGCACGCCGCACCCATGGTGGAGTGTTCTACGCCGGTGGAGCGCCGCAGCTGCCGGCCTTTGAACTGCGTGAGCCGGAACAATGGGCAAAGAAACATGCGATTGCCCAAGCGGCAGCCCAACTGATTCACGATGGGGACACCATCTTCTTCGATGGGGGAAGCACAACTTACGAACTCGCGCGACTGCTCGTCGGCCGCCCCCTGCAAGTGGTCACCAACTCACTGCCTGTGGCAAACCTGTTTGCGGCCAACGCGTATGCGGACCTCAACCTGGTGGGCGGATACGTTTACCCCCGTACAGGCGTGGCCTTGGGACCGCACGCGGTTGAGATGATTGGACGGCTGAATGTTCGCCGCAGCATTCTCAGCACGGCCGGAATTACCGAGCGGGGTTTCTACAACAGCAACCTGCTGTTGATCGAGGCGGAGCAAGCCATGATCGACGCGGCGGACGAAGTGATTGTGGTTGCGGACAGCACGAAGTTTGGCTGCCAAAGCCTGGCGCAACTTTGCGGCTGGGATGCCGTGCAAACCGTGGTTGTTGATGACGGACTCAGCGACGAATGGCGGGAACGGATTGAATCGTTTGATACGCAACTAGTGGTCGCACCCACCAACAGCGAGTTCTCCAACGCCTCTTGAAACAACACATGTCAAACTCCCTGACACAATTCGCTTCGCACTCGCTTGATCGCAGTCAGGTCGAATACCTTGTGCGCCGCGCGATTCGCGCTGGCCAGCTGGGCGAGTTGCAAAATGCCGAAACGATGTCGCCCGCGGAAACATCATTCGCGAACGCGGCAAGCTCATCTACCGACAAGCTCGTGGTCAGTATCTCCGCCCGACATGTCCATCTCACAGATGAGCATGTCGAGGAACTGTTCGGACGCGGCGAAGTGCTGAAACCGCATCGCCCGCTGTATCAGGATGGATTCTATGCGGCCGAACAAACGGTGATGATCGTTGGTCCACGGCGGCGCATGCTGCCGGCCGTGCGCGTGCTGGGTCCCACGCGATCACACAGCCAAGTGGAACTCGCATTAACCGATGCGATCTCGCTGGGGATCGAAGCGCCTGTGCGACTCTCCGGCAACATCGATGGGACCCCTGGCTGCGTGCTGGTTGGTCCCGCCGGCGTCGTGAACCTCTCGCAAGGAGTCATTCGTGCGGAACGGCACGTTCATATGGCACCGCGGCACGCTCAGCATTATGGCGTCGCTCATCACGACAAAATCAACCTGCGGATCCGCTCGTCTTGCCCCACCGTGTTCGAAGGGCTGATCGTTCGCGTGGATGACAACAGCAAGTTGGAAGTGCATATCGACACGGACGAAGGAAACGCCGCGCACCTGGATGACGCGCAATCCGTTGAACTGTTCAAGTAACGAGACATCACGAACTCATTTCATCATCAAACCTCGGGAGTGCCACACTCATGGCCAAACAAATGGAAGCTTTAGGAATGATTGAAACCAAGGGCTTTGTCGCCCTGGTTGAGGCAACGGATGCAATGATCAAAGCCGCCAACGTTGAGTTCCTGGGCTGGGACAAAGTTGGTAGCGCCTTGGTCTCCGCGTTTGTCACAGGCGATGTCGCCGCGGTCAAAGCCGCGACCGACGCCGGAGCCGCCGCGGCCGCTCGCGTAGGCGAAGTCATCAGCGTGCAAGTCATCCCGCGACCGCACGACGATCTCGGACGCGTCGTGCCGGGCTATCGTCCCAGCAAGAGCACAGCCAAAGCATAAACAATCGTGTAGGTCAGGCTGTGCCTGACGAAATCCACCGACCGCTCATTTTTCAGGCACAGCCTGACCACAAGAAAACAACACAAGGAATACTCACATGCAGACAGCAATTGGGCTCATCGAGACCAAAGGCCTCATCGCCTTGATTGAAGCGACTGACGCCATGGCCAAAGCCGCCAACGTGGAAATCATCAAGAAGGTGCAAATTGGCGGTGGCTTTGTCACCACCATCGTGCAAGGCGACGTCGGCAGCGTCCGCGCAGCCGTGGAAGCCGGCGCCAATGCCGCTTCACAATCGGGCGAATTGATCGCCAGCCGCATCATTCCTCGCCCTGCCGATGGGTTGATGTCCGCCTACATGAGCTAACTCCGTTGATGATCGCTCGGCCCAGTTCCAAGGGTGCCACTGGTAGCTCGCTAACAGTGTGGGACGCACAGCAGTGAACGAAGCCGACAGAAGACGAATTGCTCTCATGATGGATGCAGCGAGTTCGCCGAACGTTGCGCAGCACTGGTAGCGAGCTACCAGTGGCACCCAATTAAGAAACCTTTGTGACTGTAGGTCAGTCGAACGATCAAGCCTGCCTAATGAAAGTTCTCGTCGCCAACCTCGGCTCAACCAGTTTCAAGTTTCGCCTCTTTGAGATGCGAAGCGAAACTGAGCTTGCGCGCGGCGGCACGGAACGGATTGGCTCGGAACAAAGCCGGTCGACGGTGACCGTCGGTGATTGGTCCGATGAAGACGAATCGCCGATGCCCGATCATGCGGCCGCGTTGCATTGGGCTTTGGCCAAACTCACGGCTCAACCTCATGGCTGTTTGCAATCGGCTGGGGAAGTGGCCGCGGTGGGTTTCAAAGCCGTACATGGCGGACGTTTGACTGGAGTGCAGCTTGTCAATGATGACGTGCTTGCCGCCATGGATGAAATGTCGGCTGTCGCGCCGGCGCACAATCCGCCCTACGTAGCGGCGATGCGTTTGTTGCGACAGCAGTTCCCCGCAACGCCATTGGTGGCCGCGTTTGAAACGGATTTCCATCGCACGATTCCCAATCGCAATCGCACGTATGCGATCGATCCGGAGTTGGCCGATGAATGCCACATCAAGCGGCACGGCTTTCACGGGGCCAGCCATCGCTACATTTCAGAGCGGATGGCTCAGCTGCTGGATCGTGACGATGCCAAGATCGTCTCTCTGCACTTGGGCGGATCGAGTTCGTTGTGTGCGATTCGCGCCGGCCAGAGCATGGCCACAAGCATGGGCATGAGCCCTCAGACCGGCTTGCCGCAAGGCACGCGGATCGGCGATTTCGATCCGTTCGCGTTGCCACTGTTGATGAAGGCGACCGGCAAATCTCTGGAAGCAACGTTGGCCAAGCTCGCCTCACGCGGAGGACTGCTCGGACTGAGTGGCATCAGCGCGGATATGCGAGACCTGCAGGATGCAGCCGCGGATGGTAGCAAGCGAGCGCAACTCACGATCGACGTTTACGTGGCGGCTATTCGGCATTACCTCGGTGCTTATCTTGTCGAACTCGGTGGGGCGGATGCGATTGCCTTCACCGGCGGAATCGGCGAGCGTGGCGCAGCCATTCGCAGCGCGATCTGTGCGAACTTGAGTTTCTGCGGCTTGGTGCTGGACGAAGAACGCAACGCGGCGGCTGTTGGTGAGCTGCCTGTCCATGCTCCAGAGAGCCCCACGCAGATTTGGGTGACACCCACCAATGAAGAGTTGATCGTCGCCCGCCAAACCAAACACCTGTTGGAGAACCATTAGCCATGTTCGTTGCACGCGTAACTGGGTCCGTGGTCTCCACGCAAAAGGCTGACTCCATGGTCGGCCAAAAGCTTTTGGTGGTGGAGCCCTACCGATTGGACGAGAAGAAACGGGATCGCCTCAGCGGCACCGGACGCACGTTCGTAGCGGTCGACACCGTCGGAGCGGGACAGGGTGAGTTTGTGTTGATCGTACAAGGTTCCAGTGCCCGGCTGACACCCGAGACGAAAACCTTGCCGGTCGACACGGCCATCATCGGCATCGTGGATAGTGTGACCGTGGAAGGGAAGCTCGTGTTTGAGACGAGTGACGACCAGTGAGAAATGACAACGGCTGCTGTGAGTGGGTGTACCTGTTATGGGTGCCACTGGTAGCTCGCTACCAGTGCCCGGCCAACACGACTGACTCAATTACCAAACAGCTTGAATCAATGAAGAACTTCGCTTGCCGACGACATCGACGGTGTTGCAGACGGCACTGGTAGCGAGCTACCAGTGGCACCCGACGCTTGACACCGATCGCACGAACTGATTGTTCGTCGAGCAAAATCGAAGAGAGAACAAACTCGAAAGAGAAGTCCAAATATGCAAGCCACGGAAACACTCGTCCGCAACGTTGTGGCCCAGGTCCTTTCAGAACTTTCGCAAGGGAAGCTGAACGGTCAGGCTGGAGCAGAACACACTCGTCCGGCCGCTGGGAAACACGGCGTGTTCAATTGCGTTGATGCGGCCGCCAAGGCCGCGCGCAGAGCCTTTGAGCAACTCAGCGAACGCACGATCGATGACCGCGGCAAGATGATCGAACGCATCCGCCGCATCTCCATCGATCAGGCTGTCGAACTCGGCAACATGGAGATGGACGAGACGCGAATCGGCCGCCGGGAACACAAGATCGAAAAGCTCCGCACCTTGGGCGAGCGGACGCCTGGCATCGAGTTCATGCAGAGCCAGGTTTTCAGTGGCGATCATGGTTTGGCCGTGATCGAGCATGCCCCCTTTGGCGTGATCGGCGCCATTACGCCGGTGACGCATTCGCTGCCGACCATCACCGGCAACGCCATCAACATGATCGCTTCCGGCAATACGTTGGTGGTCAACCCTCACCCATCGGGCAAGCGAATCGCAGCCGAAGGTGTTCGTCGCTTCAATGAAGCGTTGTCGGCCGAGTTTGGTATCGACAACCTGATCTGCGTGATCGAAGAACCAACGCTGGAATCAGCTCAGGAGTTGTTCAACCATCGCGAGATCGCATTGATTTGCGTGACCGGGGGTCCGGCTGTTGCCAAGGCAGCCATGAATTGCGGCAAGCGAGCCATCGTCGCCGGCCCTGGCAATCCGCCAGTGGTGGTTGATGAAACGGCCGATCTTGACCGCGCCGCCCGAGCGATCATTCGCGGCGCCTCGTACGACAACAACTTGCTCTGCATCGCGGAGAAGGAAGTCTTTGTCGTCGCCAGCGTGTTCGATGCGATGCTGGATGCGATGAGTCGCGCCGGCGCTGCTCGATTGAATGAACGCGAAGTCGCCAGCTTGACGGCCGCGGCTATCGAAACGACCGAACACGATGGCCGCCGACATCAAGTCGCCAGCAAAGACTTCCTGGGCCAGGACGCCGCCAAGTTGGCTCAAGCGGCCGGCAAGCAAGTCGCTCCCAACACGGAACTCCTCTTCGGCGAGACCGACGAACACAACCCGTTTGTCTCCGTGGAGCAGATGATGCCGTTTGTGCCGTTCGTCCGTTGCCGCGACGTGGAAGAAGCCATCGCCAAGGCGAAGTACTACGAACACGGCTTCCGCCACACCAGCATCATTCACTCCAACAACGTCCGCAACATGACCCGGATGGGCCGCGCGATGGACACAACATTGTTCGTCAAGAACGGGCCCAGCTTCTCCGCGCTTGGAGTTGAAGGCGAAGGGTACATCTCGTACTCGATCGCCACGCCCACCGGCGAAGGAGTCACGACGCCGATGACGTTCACACGCGAGCGACGGTGTTCCTTGATTGATGATTTGAGAATTGTGGGGGCGGCGAACGGAGGGCAAAGGGAAAAGGGGTAAGGGCAAAGGGAATTCGCTTACCACACCCAACGAATACATGGCTGCGCCTCATTTTCTTTTTCCTTGTCCTTTGTCCCTTTTCCCTTTCCCCTTTTCCCTCACAAAATGTTCCCCGCTCTTGTTATCGGAACAGCCGTCGCCACAGAGAAGCATCCATCATTGGATGGCTGGAAGCTGTTGGTGGTGCAGCCGATGACCGCAGCCGGCGAACCTGACGGCGATCCGCAGTTGGCGATCGATCCGCATGAGGCTGGCCGTGGCGATTGGGTGATTGTGTGCAATGAAGGGAAAGCGGCTCGCGAGATCATTGGGCAAGACACCACGCCCGCCCGCTGGTTTGTGTTGGGCGTGATGGATGAAGAGCAGCAACCCAAAGCCAAGACCGGCAAGAAGAACTAACAGACACTTTGAGTCGATGGCATCAGCAACCACACAACCTGGCATCAATCGCGAGCAGATCGAGCGCATCGTTCAGGCGGTGTTGCAGCGCTTGGGCGAAACGCCGGTCGCTGGTAAGTCGGTAAGCTCGGCCGATGCTCAAGCCGCGCAAGGTGTCACTTTGTCGGAACGCGTGATCACGGTTGCCAGCTTGGAAAAGCTGAACGGCGCGAAGGTGGTCAACGTTGCGGAAAAAGCGATTGTGACTCCGGCAGCCAAGGACTTCCTCCGCGATCAGGGAATCATGCTTCAGCGGACAACTGCCGGTAGCAAGTCAGGCGTGAATCCGGCACAGTCTGGCTCTGCCGCGATCAGCCTGGTGAGCTTTGCCTGCGACACGGCCGTGGAGACGGGGACTTTGATTGAACAGCTCGCCAGAGCTGGCGTGGTGGCCGCATGCCACGGAGATTGGTCAGGCGGAATCAGCGAACTCATCCAAATGCTTGGCACCGCGCAGAACGGCAAGACGATCTGCTTCACCAGTCAGCCATCATTGGTGCTGTGTGCGGCCAATCGGCATGCGGCGCTGCGAGCCGCCGCGGCGAACTGCTCCTGCTGCGTGCAAGAAGCGGCCGGCAGCATTGGCGCGAACGTGTTGGTGGTCAAGCCGCGCGGTAAGTCGCAGCATCAACTTGTGCAACTCGTGCGTGAGTTTGCAACGTGCGGGAATGCGTGCCCGCCGGAGATCAAGCAACTGCTGGGAACACGCTAGTCACAACCGACGCACACGCAACGAACAAGATCGAATACGAACCATGAGACTCGGCATTGTCATTGGCACCGTCACACTCAACCGCTGGCATGAAAGCCTGGCCGGGGGGAAGTGGCGTTTGGTGACGCCGCTCTCCTGGGCTGATCTTTCGCGCTTGCCGCAAGGTGAGACGGACAACTTGCAGGCGTTCGCCTCGGACCTCGCCACCGAACCACTCACGGCCTACGACGAGATCCACGCCGGCGTCGGCAGCCTGGTGGCATTTACGGAAGGTCGCGAAGCGTCGAGTCCGTTCCATCCGGATGTTAAGCCGGTTGATGCGTATGTCACGGCGATCTTGGATCAACTGAATGTTACGAAGTTTGAATAGATCGCACTGCAATGACAGAAACGAAATAAACGTCCCAAAACCTTGCCTCTTGCTTCGCCCAGTTTGCAAGCGAACTCGGCTACCCATAAACAACTTCTCCCTTCTCCCTTTCCTCTTTCCCCTTCTCCCATTTCCCTTTCCCTATCAAAAGCCCTCCATCCGGAAGCTTACGCATCCGGCTCGCCAAGTTGATTCAAACGTCCGGAAGCACACGCATCCGGCTCGCCAAAATAACTAGCCTCTCGTCTCCAGCCTCTAGCCTCTCCATACACCCATGTCCCACTTCAAAATCAAACAAGAGATCTGCGAGATCGGCCGCCGCATTTACAACCGTGGTTTTGCCGCGGCCAATGACGGCAACATCAGTTTCCGCATCGGCGAGAACGAAGTCCTCTGTTCCCCGACCATGATCTCCAAAGGCTTCATGACGCCGGACGATATCTGCACCGTGGATATGGAAGGCAATCAGCTCGCCGGGCGTCGCAAGCGTTCCAGCGAGATCCTGCTGCACTTAACCATCATGAAGGAACGGCCCGACGTGAAGAGCGTGGTGCATTGCCATCCGCCGCACGCCACTGCGTTTGCTGTCGCCCGCGAGCCGATTCCGCAATGCGTGCTGCCGGAAGTGGAAGTCTTCCTGGGCGATGTCCCAATGACGCGGTACGAAACGCCTGGCAGCCAGAAGTTTGCGGACACGGTGCTGCCGTTCGTGAAGAAGACCAACATCATGATGCTGGCCAATCACGGCACCGTCAGCTATGGCGAGACCGTCGAGAAGGCGTATTGGTGGACGGAAATCCTGGACTCCTATTGCCGGATTCTGCTGCTGGCCAAAGACCTGGGCCGCATCAATTACTTCACCAAGAATGAAACGCAGGAACTCCTGGACCTGAAGCAGAAACTGGGCTTTGAAGATGCCCGACTGATGCCTGGCATGGAGAACTGCGACATCTGCGCGAACGACATCTTCCGCGACAGCTGGGAGGAAACGGGCGTGCAGCGTCAGGCCTTCACGCCTCCCCCGGCCATGAGCGATGGCGGGAGTTGCGGGACATCCAGTAACGGATCATCCTCTCGCCCGGTGACTTCCGGATTGGTGACAAACCCAGCGAATGGTCGACCAGGAACAAACGCAACTGCCGGCGGGATTGATGAAGAGGCACTCGTGCAGCTGATTACGGACAGAGTGATGGCGCAACTGGGGCGTTAAGGCATGATCGAATCCGAACACTCTGACGTCTTCCCGCAAATGCCAACCTGTGTTGGAAGTCCGCGACGTTCAGACGGCGATTGACTGGTACCTTGATAAGCTGAGATTCGAGTTGGAATTCACAATCGGTGATCCGCCGCTATGCTTGTTTGGGGAGAGATGTCTGTAGCTAGGGCGTGCCAGCGTTTTACGGAGTGGCTGAGGCCCAATTTGGCATCCGCTTAAGACGGACTTCCTGTGAAACGTCAAGATCATGGAGCAGAACCTCAATCGACGTTACGCCATTCAGCCACACGATGGCTACGGCTTTTACACCGGCTTCACGCCCAGCAAAGAGCAGGTGTTGATGGGGCTGTCCTGCCCAAACCTTGTCGCATTTCACTTTAACCTTGAAGGCGACCTGCTCAGATGCCGCCAACGCCCAGTGCCTTTCTTTCAGACTGCGACCCCGCCATACCGCGTCTACGACGAGAGGATACCGCCGTTAATTGAGGCGTGGCAGAAAGACATGGGACTTCGACTTGCAACCATTGTGGTGAAGAAGTTCTTTTCGTCGGAACACTTCATTGGCATCGAGGATTACCCATCACACTTCCACGAAGTCCTTTCCGATCCGACTTCGGATGATGAGGAAAAAGCCGATATTCAAGAGTCAATGGAGTTGTGGTACAAGCACGGGCAGTTTGTTTTGCATTGGGGGAATGATTACTGGCTTGATGAGTCCGGCAAAGTTGTTTCATCCTGATGGCGAGTGTGACACGCCGCGACGCGTTTGCCAGACGTGCGGCAAGTCATTGAAATCGCGGACTGCCAAGGTGTGCTTTCAATGCGGGACGAAAAAGAGTGAACAGCTGGCCTAAGCCGCACGGTCGGCATAATCGTCGTACGAAGGTTACCCATGATCGAATCCGAACACTCTCACGTCTTCCCGCAATGCCAGCCTGTGTTGGAAGTCCGTGACGTTCAGGCGGCAATTGACTGGTACCTGGACAAACTCGCCTTTGAGCTGGAATTCAAAGTTGGCGAGCCGCCGATCTATGCGTGCCTGGGGCGAAATGTTTGCAGCAAAGGCGCGCCGGCGTGCCTGCGTTTTACGGAGTGGTGTCGCGACAGAGACGAGCCGGCCAATTCCGGCTGGCTGGCAATCTATGTCGGTGATCATGTCAACGAACTGTACGAGGAATTCCGCGCCAAGGGTGTCACCTTCTCGCGCGAGTTGGCCAACCACGAATACGGTATGCGCGAATTCGAGATCCGCGATTGCAACGGGCACTACCTAAGATTTGGCGGCTCAATCGAAGAGTGAACGTGCTCAGTCTAAACCCTGCCGCTTATCAAATGGCGCGCTTAAGAAAGTTGCTCGTGCAATCAGCAACTGCGCGTCACCCGTCCTCTCGCACATAGATCTTGCAAGTTGGCCAGAGGAAACGGCGAGTCAGAACTTCCTTGGCCAGCTTAAGCAAGATGGCCGTGCCGACGAAGACGAGCCCGCCGCGGATGAGCCAATCCGTAGTGAAAGCTTGAGCCCAACCGCTCCAATGCACTCCACCAAAACACAAAACCGCAAGCAGCAAGAGTGAGATAATGCGATTCTGCATGTGCCTGCGACCGACTATGGCCAGCGATGAACCATGATATTGCGCGGAGAGTGCCACACGGTCCAGATAGGGAGCAATGAGCGAGAGCTGAAGCTTCGCCAGTTCTTCGTTGGTTCCGCGGACGCTTGCTCCAAACAGGATCATCAACTCGCCAACCGGTTGGCCTTCTCCATTGTCCAGGCGAAGCGAATAGGATCGCGCGAGCGCGTACCGGCCCGGTCCAGATTCTTCGATTTGGGAGACGGCAAATCCTGTTGAACCTTCCATTCCATGCGGAACATCTTGTTCATCGGCGTAGCGGATCAGGTGCAGCCCAAAGTCATTGATGCCTGATGCCCGACTTGCCAGCTGCGCCCGTTGCGCGTACTCGCGATAAATGACACGGTCGGATTCCATGGAATCGTGATCGTGTTTGCCGGCGCGGTCTCGGGCTCGTTGCGTAAGCTGCTCGCGCTCGAGCCCGGTGATGCCTCCGGTCGTTCGCAAAGGCAGGAAGTAAAAGGTGCAATGCAGACGCGCACCGGCGACATTTCCTGTCAGACCGCGAAGAAAAACATAATCAAACTTTGCCAGCGGATTCACCGCAAGTGACGCGGCATAACGCCCGCTGGTCAACAATGCGGTGGTGCCAAGCGGTGATGGTCCCTGCGGAATTTGAATAGGAACATTCAAACGTTGTGAAAGGTACCGGCAAAGTGCTGCAATCTCCGTCGGCCGGTAATCAAAGACCTCGTGTTGTGGCTTTTCAAACTTCTTATCCGCGGCGCTCTTGGCGAGCCGGATAACGGTCACGTTCGCCACACCATGTTGCGCCAGAGCATGGTCGTGTTCAGCCCCGCACCATTTGGACGTGTGCCAGGATTCGCTGCTGAAGACAAGAACGTGAGTCGAAGCGGCAACTGCGGACAGCAGCAAGTCATCGATCTTCTCGTCCGTCAACGACAGCCATTGATCCAATCCAATCGAGTATTCCGCGAACCAGGTCTCGATTTTGTTGGCACGGAGAATCTCTACAACATCACGTACGATCTCAACATCGGTAGTCTTGTAGCTAATAAAGAGCTTCGGACGATTTGAGTTCATCTGGTCGCATCCAGCGATGGGGATGGGCTGCCAATCTGGTTGTTCTTGGCGAGGTGAGCCGCACAAATGCCTGGCTTGAGACTTGCCGCAACGGTACCCAGCTCAGGATTCGCGGGCGGTTAATTTGATCGGCCGAACGCCTCAGCCAGGCGACCGTTTCGCCTCATCAGATTTCGGGCGGTTCGCGATTCGTGGCTAATAGGAAGCTTCGCAGTATACTCAATACTCAACGAACTTCGCCCATTGCGGATTGCCGTAAAGTGTTTCAGGCAAGGGGATTGCCGTTCGCTAGCGTGAGATTCTTGCCGGTCATACTCTGTGGCAGGACTCTGACCGCCTGGCAATGTCTCGCGATTTCCGGAATTTTTCCTAAAGTTGTCCCAAATAAGCGATTCTGGCGGAAACCGCGCGGGGTTATAGATAGTGCGTGAAATCGCGAGGGTGGGCTTCGCGATCAAGATGGAAGGTTCGCACCTCCCGAGTTTGACACATAGGCGAGAGATTATGAGACGAATTGCCGTAATGGGGATGGCGCTTGCCGTCGCGATGTTGCTCTTCGCGGAAGCCAGCCAGGCTCAAGATGATCAAGGTCGACAAGGCCGGCGTGGACAACAGGATCGCCAACGGGCAGGTGGCCGTGGGGGACAAGGTTTTGGTGGACAGCGCGGTGGTGGCCGTAACAGCCTGGAAGGGCTGGTTCAAATCGACGAGGTTAAGTCCGAGATCGACATGACCGAGGACCAGGGTTCCGAAATCACGGAGTTTGTAGAAGGCCTGGAGCGGCCGCAATTTGACTTCCAAGCGTTGCAAGATGCCAGTGACGAAGAGCGGGCCGAGATCATGGCCGAATTCCAGGAAGCCAATGCCAAGCGTGCGGCCGAGATTCGCGAAAAGATTGAAGGCGTTTTGGTGGATGCTCAAATGAAGCGGCTCAATGAGCTGTATGTCCAAGCTTTGGGCATCAATGGACTGAATGACGCCTGGATTGCCGGCCAACTGGAACTCAACGACGATCAAAAAGCCAAATTGGGCGAAATGCAGCCAGCGTTCGGTCGTGGTGGCGGACGTCGTGGCCGTGGCGACGCTGGTGGCGGTCAAAGCCGTGAAGAGCGCGAAGCCGCCATGCTTGAAGTCCTGACGGACGACCAAAAATCCAAGTACGAAGAAATGAAGGGCGAAGAGTTTGAATTCCCACAACGAGGTCGTGGAGGTCGCGGTGGCCGAGGCGGTCGTGGTGGTGGACGCGGCGGCGCGGGTGGCGGTGGTGGCGGATTCTAATCTGCTTCCAGCTGGTTGCCACTTGGGTTCTTCTCCCAAGAAATTAGCAGAACGGGTCAACGTGCAAGCGTTGGCCCGTTTTTTCGTTGCTTCGTGCAACTTGCCACCGCAATGTGATTACAATTCTCTTCCGGGGTGGCAACACATCACCGTGGAGTGTTCATGTTCGCTAAGACAGAGAACCACCAGCCTGGCATGTTGTCCAGCTTGTTGCGAAGCAGCACCCGACTGTTTCTGATCGCCGTTGCAATCTTCCTCGCGCGTCCAAATTCTGCTCTTGCCCAAGAGGATGCCCGCACGCAACAAAGCGCCAACTCTCCGCCGAACATCGTGTTCATCATTGCCGACGACATGGACTACGAGCACTTCGGCTTCATGGGCAGCCAAACGGCCAAAACTCCAGCGATCGATCGCCTGGCGGAGAGCGGGTTCACATTCTCCACGGCACACTTGCCGATGAGCCGCTGCCATCCCACTTTGGCCAGTTTCCTCTCCGGGCGATATCCGCATCAGTCCGGCATTTACTACAACTACGGAACGGCGAAGCTTTCGCCGGAGAACTCTTTGCCCAACCAACTCAAAGCCGCCGGCTACGCCACATTCGTGACCGGAAAGTATTGGGAAGGTGATCCGCGCGAGATGGGCTTCACGCATGGGCTGGGAAAAGACACTACGTTGGTCCGGCAAGGTCAGGACAGCGTCAACGCGTTCTTGGACGAAGTCGGCGGCAAACAGCCTTTCTTGCTTTGGTGGGCGCCGCTGTTGCCCCACACTCCACACAATCCTTCGGAAGAACGTCTGGCCCTGTTCCCGCGAAGTGAGATTCCCATTCCCGAGTGGCTCACCGGAAGGCGGCAACAGTATCGCAATCGCGAGCAAAAAAGCCTGGCGATGGAAACCTGGTTGGACGATGGCGTTGCCGACTTGATGTCGCAATTGGAAACGCGCGGACTCCGCGAGAATACGCTGGTTGTGTTTCTGGTTGATAACGGTTGGTGCAACGGGCTGATCTCAAAAGGCTCGCCATTCGAAAAAGGCGTTCGCACGCCGGTCATCTTCAATTGGCCCGGCACAGTTGCTCAAGGAACGTCCGATGAACTGATCAGCACGCTGGACGTCTTTCCCACCATGCTGGAATTCGCAGGGCTGACTCCGGCGGAGGATCTGCCAGGCCGATCACTCTCGCCGGTTGTGCGAAGCGAAAGCGAGGCCGACTACACTTTCCGCCAGGAACTCTTTGGGGCAATCTATCCAGCATTTGTCACGGAAGGCGATGAACGGCCCGAGCGTGACGTCTACGCGCTGTACGTTCGCACTCAGGAGTGGAAATACATCCTGTATGTGCAGGACGTCGTGCAAGAGCGAAACCGTGACTACTTCCGCATTCAGAGCATTCTAACGGACTATCCCACGCGAGCCGCCGGCGATGAAGACCTGTATCGTCTGACTGATGACCCGCACGAACTCAACAACCTGGCGACCAAACAGGAGAATGCGGAGCAGCTCAAACAATTCCGCGCGCAAGTCTTGCGCTGGTGGGAAGAGACCGGCGGGAAGCCGCTTGGGGTGAATTAGAAACAATGTTCTCCCGGCAGTTCCGATGCCTGGCGAATCCAACTCGTCAGCAGTTCTTCGTCGATCTGTTCGTCCTCGTGGATGTGGAAATAGCGGACGTCAGGGTGTTTGGAATCAACCGGCGGAAGCGGACGCAGGGATGAGCCGTTGTGGAAGGTCACCTTGATGTACTTGTTGAAGCAGTGGTAGCTGAGGAACCAGCCTTGCCCCTCAATGCCGTAGAAAGGTGTGTTCCAACGGACAGCCTTGCGAACGTCTGAAACGGTCCGGACGACCAACGTATCAAGCTGGCGTCCAACGTCGTGCTTCCAGCCTGGCATTGCGGCAATGTAAGCCTGAACCGGCACGTCGCCATCGGCTTTCGCGATCTGCGGGTTGCCGCCGGAGAGGAGCTTCGGCTTTTTCGGATCGGCCGCAGTTTCGCCGCGCTTGCCGGCGGGTGCCTTTGTTGCCGAACTTTGCCGCTTGGGGTTCTTTGGCGTGGGTTGTTTCTTCGATTTGGCGGCCATGTGTTTGTGCTGCGTACTGGGTGCAGAGTTTCCTCACGTTGAATGCCGCGAAAGGTTGTCCAACGGCTGCTTGAAGTTCGCCGATTCGCCCACGCTCGAGCATCACGTTCTGTCAGCGTTGCCCATGGCGATGCCATACGCAACAATCCAGCCGACGGCGAAGATGATTGATGCCCCCGCAATCAGCGCAAATGCCCAAGCAGCGGCGCGGTTGAAATCCGGCGGCTGTTTCGGCCGTTCATTCGCCGTAGTATTCGGTGCTTCGTAGGGATTCTCGTCGCTCATGCCACGGGCTCCAATTTGCGGCTTGGTGGCCATGCGGATCATTCGCTGAACAAAGCCGAAGGAACGGCCCTCAACAACGAATGATATCCAAGCGGGCGAATGGCCGCACGGAATTTGGCCGTATGATCGGCACCGTTGGCGAGGTCCGCATATTTGGCCGCGGCTTTGCGTCTGGGCCAATCTATGTTTAAGCGGCGCAATCCGTTACCGTTCTTTGCAACATGCCTGACGAATTCCGCGAATGGTCTGAACACGTTGTCCGTCTGCATCGGGCGATGGTCGATCTGCGCGCGGACGCGGATTTCTTGGGCGTCCAGCGACCTGATGAATTCGAGTGGTTCCAACTGCTGGAACGGAAACTGTTGCCGCAGTTGACGGACGATCCGTGGCTGATTGTCGCAATCGTCGGCGGAACGAACATTGGCAAGTCGGTCGTGTTCAATCACCTGGCCGGAGAGAATGCTTCCGGCGTCAGCCCATTGGCCGCCGGAACCAAACATCCGGTCTGCCTGGCACCGCCCAAGTTCGCGGAAGAAGCCACACTGCTACGGCTGTTTCCCGGATTTGAATTGAGAGCCTGGGCGAGCCCTGACGACCCGTTGGAGGCCGCCGAAGACGATTTGCTGTTTTGGCGAGAAGGGGGCAACGTCCCCGAGCGGCTGTTGCTGTTGGACACGCCGGACGTTGATTCTGATGCCCCGGTTAACTGGCGTCGAGCGGACCACATTCGCCAGGCGGCGGACGTGTTGATCGCCGTGTTAACACAACAGAAATACAATGACGCCGCGGTGAAGCGGTTCTTTCGCGCTGCGGCCGAAGCTGGCAAGCCCGTGATCGCCGTGTTCAACCAGTGCGACCTGAACGATGATCGCAAGTTCTGGCCGCTGTGGCTGGACACCTTCCGGCGAGAAACCAGCGCGGAGATCGAACTCGTCTACGTGGTGCCGTATGACCGTCAGGCTTCGGCGCAGCTTTCGCTTCCGTTCTACGCCGCAGGCGCGGACGGAAAGGACCTGAGCCAAACGCCTGGCTCTCTGCGTAATGAGTTGGCTTCGCTGCGCTTTGACGCTATTAAGATTCGCACGCTGCAAGGCGCCTTGAGCGAAGTGTTGGACGCCAACGAAGGCGCCGGCGGGTACCTTTCCACATTGCGGTTGGCCTCCGGTGAGTTTCAGTCCGCGGCCGCGGCGTTGGCTGGCACCGAGATGGCACGCGTGGCCTGGCCAACCTTGCCGGCCGAACTGTTGGTGGACGAAATCCGCGAATGGTGGGACGAGAGCCGTAGCGGCTGGTCTCGTGGCTTGCACGGGTTCTATCGCAAGCTGGGAAGCGGCATCACTTGGCCGGTCCGCAAAGCGTGGACCGCCGTGACGGGGCCAGGGCGTGATCCCGCGGAGGAGTTCCGGCGGCGGGAACGCGCGGCCGTGGTGCGCTCCGTGGAAGCGATGATCACCGAGTTGGAACGACTGGCCAAAGTGGGCAATGCCATGCTGCGACCTCGGCTGGAAGAGTTGCTCTCCGGCCAATCCCGAGCGGAGTTGCTGGCCGGTGTGGAAACAGCTCACGCCGAGTTGCCGCCCATTGACGATGACTTCCGCAAAGTGGCGAGACAAGAGTTGGAGGCCTGGTCACGTGACAATCCTCGCACAACAGGCGTCCTGCGTCGGCTGGACTCCGCTGTCGCGCTCGCTCGCCCAGCCATCACGGTTTCCCTGGCGGTGAGTGGTTGGATCGTGGCCGGCGGCCTGGTACATGACGCGGCCGTGCATGCTGCAGGACACACGGCAGGACAGATCGCCACCGAGGCCGCGATCACCGGCGGCATCACCAGTGGTGGTGAGGCAATCGTGGACACAACGGGAGCCGGGCTGCGCCGCGCGGCGGCACAGCTCTTCCGACGTTTGCAAGAAGAATACGCGGCCACCAGGGCGACATGGCTGGCCGAATGGCTGGAGCGGAAGTTCCTGGGCGATCTGCTGGGCGATCTCAAGCGCGGCGCGGAGACTGCTGATTCCGAAACGATCGCAACTGCCAATGCGGCGATTGCAGCCCTGCGCGGGGATGAAGACCCCGTTGGTTAAGACTTGCTCTTGCCGTTGCGATACGTTTCCCGGGTTAGCGCAAGAAAAGGGCGGTCCGACTTGGAAGCCGACCGCCCTGGTGATTGCTTTGAATGAGCTGGCTTATGCGAACAGCTCTTTGATGACCTTACCGCTGTTGGCGATCTTCATCGGCCGGCCGTTCTTGCTGGTGAACGTGGTTGTCAGCGAGATTCCCAACGCCTGACAGATTGTGGCCATCAAGTCTTGAGAGTTGTAAGGATCGGTGATGACCTCGGTGCCGTCTTCGTTGGTTTCGCCCACGGCGATGCCACCCTTCATACCGGCGCCACCCACCACAACACTCCAACTGCGAGCCCAGTGGTCACGGCCAGCGTTGCCGTTGATCCGCGGCGTACGGCCAAACTCACCCAGCCAGACGATGGCGGTTGATTCCAGCAGTCCCCGCTGCTCGAGATCTTCGATCAAAGCGCTCATGGCTTGATCGACGACCGGCAAGCGTTGATCTCTCAGCGTGGCGTGGACGTTTTGATGATTGTCCCAACCGCCGAGGTCAACTTCGACGAACGGCACACCTTGCTCAACAAGGCGGCGAGCCATCAAACAGCCGCGGCCAAAGTTGTTCTCGCCGTATTTCTCCCGCATGTCTTGCGGCTCAGATTGCACTTGGAAGGCATCCATCTGTTGGCTGGTCAGCAAGGACAAAGTCTTGCCGAGAATCTTTTGGTGTTCGACGGCGACTTCACCGCGGTTTTGGCCGATGAAGTTCTTTTCCATGGCGTCCAGCAACTGCATGCGTTGAGCGAGACGCCGTTCATCAACATCCATCCGCAAGTTGCGAACCTGACCGTTGGAGTCAACCACGAACGGGGCATAGGCCATGCCGAGGAAACCAGGACCTTCGCTGGCTCCGCCAACGGAGACAAACGGCGGGATCTCCAAACCATCAGGCGTCATCTCATGCGCAATCACCGAGCCGTAGCTGGGGTGCGTCATGTTGGGATTGGGCACATAGCCGGTGTGCAGGAAGTACCGGCCACGTTGGTGGTCGGCCTCGCGCGTGCTCATGGAACGGACGATGGACATGTGGTGCATCTGCTTGGCCATAAGCGGCAAGTGTTCACAGATTTGCACGTCACCCGTTGTGGAGATGGGCTTGAATGGCCCGCCTGTGGGAGCGTTGGGCTTGAGGTCCCACATATCGATGGTGCTGGGACCGCCACCCATCCACAGCATGATGGCGGACTTATGCTGCTTGGTCAGCTGCGGGGAATTCGCCCTGAGGGATTCCGACAGGCACAAAGCCGGCACCGCAAAGGCGCCAGCGGCGCTGAGGTGAGACATGAAGTGGCGTCGGGTCATGCCGCGGGGGGTGACAAGTGTCATCATTTTCTCCCAGGGGGAACAGTCGCCTTGCGAAATTGGCGTCCGGTCTTGCTGCTAAGGAATTGGTGTTTTGGTGTTACGCTCTTTGTTTTGCTGACTAACGAAGCGTCAGTGCTGCAGAATAAACTCGTTGGTGTTGAGCATGGCCCAATAGATATCCTGCATGGCGGCCATGGTGTCTCCGCCGTGAGAGCGCCAGACTTGTTGGGCAACGTTGAGTTCGCTGCGAGTGGGCCGGCGGGACAAAGCCGTCCAATACAGTTGTTCAATCTTCTGCTGATCCGAGAGTTTGTTGTCCCAAGCCAGTTGATACAGCAGACTGCCGTTGCCGCCGGCAATCGCCTGATTGATCATTTCGCCATTCCACATCATCAGCGTTTGCGGAATGGTGCCGTTGAAGGTTGTGGCTTCGTCGTTTTCGTCGGTTCCGAATGCGACGGAAAACTGCTGCAGCCAACGGGTCTTGCGTTGCTCTTGTTCCTCATAGCTGCCGGCGGCCGCATCCGCTTGCGTGGCGACGAGCAATGATTCGTACAGTTGTTCCGCCGTCATTTGACGCATGTAGAAGTGGCTGAACATGGGCTTGACGCCCAGCGTGGGGTCATCCGCCGTGTTGGCGGCCACCCTGCTGCTGGAGAGCGAATAGGGCTCCGAGAGCAAATACCACTTCATCAACTTCTTGAGGTCAAAACCGTAATCGGCAAAGTCCTTGGCCAGTGCGTCCAGTAGTTCTGGATGTGATGCCCGATTGTGTGGGCCCATGTCATCGACGGGCTTGGTGAACCCATAACCGAAGAAGTGCCCCCACATACGATTCACAATTGTCTGGGACAACTGGGGCGAGGCCGCGATCTTCTTCGCGAGTTCTTGGCGGCGATTGACGCGTTCAACGTAGCCCTGCGGATCAATGGTTGTGCCGTCAATGAATTTGGGGAAGGCGATCTTCAGCAGGCCGTTACGAAGTTCGTAATAGATGGCAGCTTCCGAAGGATCATTGTTCTCGCCGGGATAGTCTTCGTCCGTGAGTTCCACGGAGACAATGTCACGACCATCGAAGGTGCGAAGCGGACGCATCTGACGGAAGAACGCGTTCATTTCCCAGAATGCGCTTTGCTTCCAGTCATTGAACGGGTGATTGTGACACTGCGTGCATTGCACTTGAGTGCCCAAAAAGATCTTGGAGACCTTGGCCGTGGCAGGCGTGGCGTCTTCGTCCGTGTTGTCCAACAGGAAGTTGACGGCGCCGTTGTAGTTTTCTTCGCCGGGCTTATTCACGCCTTGCGCGCTGACGAGTTCGACAACAAGATCATCATATGGCTTGTTGTAGAGGAAGCTGCTGCGAAGGTATTGCTGCAAGCCTTCTCGATCGACCATGGTGCGCGGTTGCGTCCCGCCAGTGCGACCGATCAAAATATTCGTCCAAATGTTGGTCCAGTTGCGGGCGTATTCTTCGATGTATTCATCCGAATACAGCAGCGAATCAACCAGTTCCTCGCGCTTATTGGATGCCTTGTCCACGGTGAACTTGCGGGTCTCTTCAGCTGTGGGAATGCGGCCAATCACATCCAAAAAGACCCTGCGCAACCATTCTCCGTCAGATGCTTCATCGGACGGCTTCAGTTCAAAGTCTTGCCAGCCCTGGCGTATGTGCTGGTTGATGTACGCGATAACTCGCTGGTCAGCTGTGGCGGCGTTCGAAGTCGCCGGCGTTTGCGGCGCAGCCTGGGCCATCGAGCTGCCGAGAACATGCGTCAAACCAAAAACGATCATCGCCCCCCAAAGAGCGGGAGTGGCGAACGACGAACGAACAAGGCTTTGACCGTGCGACATACATCCAACCTGCGTGCGCAAGTGCGGAAATAGTGATAGCTTACCAAGCGTCATGGTAAACAACGAACTGCCAGCGTCAACGTACTCAGGCATGGGCTATTTGCAGGGATTCCGTGTGAGAAATCTCAGAATCCAGCCCCTGGGCCATCTTTGCTGGCAAAAAAAGCAAAGGCAGTCGGCCTCGAGTCGAATCGACTAGAAACCAACTGCCTTAAAATGCAACACTTGGCCAATTGTGATGCATCGTTTTGCAACAGTCTGTTTCAGTTTGATACCGAATCGAGATTCCAATTGACGGGATTTCGTTCGATTCCGCAACGACTGGTGAAATGGATGCTGCAAAATCCAAAGTGCCTCTTCTCGGTGCAGCAACCCAACTCAGCCAGAAACTACGGCCAAACTGGTGTTTCTGTTGCGGTCTTGTCCTCTCCTGTCTTGTGCCGGCCCCAAAAACCAACGCCGTCTTCCCTGTTCCGGACCCCGCGCTTTCGTGGCTTGGAGCCTCTTATTTCATTGTTCCGTTGGCCTTTGAAAGCAACTCGCGCGCCAAAACTGTTTTCGCTCGAAATTGAATTGCTGCAGGGAGGCGTCTTCCCTGCTGTGGCGGGGTATTGCATGCCGACCCTCGATCGATGGCAATGCCAGCGATGCTGCCAGTGTTCATTGATGACGGGCCGGACTTTCTCAATTGGCGGAATGCTGGCAGCCGAAAACATCAGTTAGCGATACCTGTTGGCCGAGATTCTCTATCCCCAGTCCTCCCCATGAGCAGGCTTTCTATTGTTATTCCCGTTGTGGGAAGGACCGCTGCCTTTGAGGCGGGGTTGGTTTCGGTGCTGACTGAACGGCCGGCTGAGTGCGAAATCTTGGCAGTGCTCAATGGGCCCTATGACGACCCATACGAACTTGACGATGAAGTGCGGTACGTCCAAGCCCCGAGCGGCGCCAATTGGGTGGAATCAGTCAACCGAGGTGTGCTCGCGGCAAAGTCTCCTTTCGTCCACATCCTGGACGCCGGCGCAAATGTGGCGAACGACTGGGCAGAAGCGCCAATCGCCGCGTTGAGTGCTCCAAAGTGCTCCGCCGTTGCTGTCGCCGTCAAAACTCCCGGTCAGCGCCACGAATTCGCCGGCCAGGTCGTCTCGCAGGGGCGTGTGCAGAGAATTCGACCACACCGCTTGAAGCGAACACGAAGTCGGCTGCCGCTTGCCCCACTGCCTGCCGGCGGCTTTTATCGCCGAGAGGATTTGCTGACGCTGTGCGGTTTGAGTGAGCAATTGTCGCCAGATCTGGCAATCGCGGAGCTGGTGCTGCGGTTGAGGGAAGCCGGAGGCCAAACCGTATTTGCAGCAGAATCAAAAATCACCTGTGCGGAACTCCCGCCGTCATCCGCGTTTTCCCGCGGAGTCGCGGAGGAACGGTTCTTCCTGGCACAACTGGAAGATGTAAAGCTTGCGACAATGGCCATCAGAGCCGCCAAGGGTCTGCCCAGCCTTTTGATGGGCAAACTCGGCCCGCTCAGCGGCATGGCCAAGTTAGCCGGGCGAACGCGGGCATGGTTCGGGCTGGCGGGTATTCGCGAACAGCGCGATCAACAATTGCGCCTCGTCGCGGAACTGGCCGCGCAAATTGAAGACCGCGAAGAGCAATCCCAGGCCCCGCTATCAACTCGCTGGCAGCGCGCGGCATAAGCCGGAAGGTCTTGGCGGTCGCTGAATTCTCAGAGTGCGGTGGCGACTATCGGTCGACCAGGCCAGGTGTTGGCAGCGAATTGCGGTCGACAAATTCCTGGGCATCCAGTTCGGCACGCTCTTCGGCTGTGCGCGTGGGAAAGCACAGTTCGGCCATTTCCAGGAACAGATGCGCCGCAGCGCGACGGTCTTCATCCTTCTCGCCAATGGTCAGATCTTCCACGCGCTCGCGCGCCTGACTGATCAGCCAACTCCCTTCAGGCCAGCGAATGCGCATCACTTCGCCAACTTCGCCCAAGAGTTGATAGACGCGTGCCCGAGTGACACCCAATTCCGAGGCCATGCGACGAACGGGAATTTGCGCGCCTTCCAGATTCAACCGACGACTGACGACATCAACCACATTAGTGCCGGCGTCGGTCTTCAGTTGATCCAAGATGGGGGCCACGAAACAGCGACGAATGCGGTCATAAGAAACCAACCGCCGCCAATGCAACAGCCGCGTGAGCCAATCCTCGATGGGATAGACAAACTGCGGAATCACACGAACAGCAATGGGCTGAGGCGCTTGTCGCAGCGCTACGGCCTGGGCAGAGAGCATTGCCTGCAAGCCGGCAAAGGTCTCAATAATCACACGCACGCGTTTCTCACCGTGGGTGCGCATTTGTCGGATTTCGGAAAGTGTAACATCCAGATAGTTCCTGAAGGGAACTTGCCAGATCACGCGGGGCATTTCTTGCAAGCTACGCGCGAAGCGGCCAAGACATTCGTTCTCAAAGCCGAAGCGGGCAATGATCTGTCTCCAGCGAGCCCAAGTCGTCTCTGTGACAGTGGCAGGATCAAAGTCCTCTGGCAACTGTTCCGGGTTGAGGGCATGAAAAATTCTGTGCCCCCCGCGCTCTGTAATAAAGCACGCGTCATGAACAGGATCCGGCGACAACGGGCGATCTTTGAGTACGGTTTCGTAATCGCAAGCGACAGCAGAGAAATCGGCGGCCAACTTCTCAAGCGATGCTTCAGCCTCTGTCGGCTGTGCTTCCGCTCCGTTGGCGTCCTGCGTGACGGCCGCTCTTTGCAGGAGGTTGATCAGCGTGGCAATCTTCTTATTGCCAATCCCGGGGGCCGCGCACAACTCTTCAAACGGTGTGCTGATAATCTCTCGCAATGTCTGCTGCATGAAGAACAGCGGCAACAAGCGATCTGTGGGCAAAGTCCAAAAGGCCAACGTTCTGGCCAAACGCGGCGCGAGCGCCGAATCATCCCGAAACTGCTTCCGCAACTCTTCAAACTGCACCATCAGCCGATAGTCGACCGTGGCTGGAAGCTTGGGAAGTTTCGAGTTCTGCTGATGTTGTGTTCGGGAAATTGTCATTGTTTTTTATGCGCCGGGACTCGGCGCCCCCCAACAAAAAATGGCCTTCTTCGGTTCCGGAATCTCAGTTGTTCATCTTGTTGAAAGTGCGGCCAGTTGATTCTTCAAATCGCCAAGGACATGCTGTTGCGTTTGCAAACCACTAAGCGACGCAACGCTCAAGGTTTTGCCACGGCAAACTGATGGCAAGTGAAGCCGCTTGCAGGTCCGTAATGGGGGGTCAGTGGGGGACCTACGGAAAGGTGGGGTTGCTCCGTCTGACAAATGCAATGGCCGTAGTTGGTGGCCCAAAGCCTAACTCGCCAGTTGTCGGGGCACTGCTGCTGCATGACGCCTCGCTCTTCCAACGTTATACGATTCAGACTAGCGAGAAGTTTCGATTTTGCTCCGTGGAATTCGATACACATCCGCTGTTGCGATCTTACTCCCTGTAATATCGGTATCCAAACCACCAATAAGAGGGATCATCGATCGCGAGTACATGGGACAACGGACCTTCAAGTGCATTAAACCTAACACTAGGCCGCAGGTTCTCACGACAATTCAGATTTCTTGAATTGTTAAGAGAATTCTTCTAACCAGTAGTCCCGCTCTGCAGGGGGGATTTTGGTGGAGCCACGCTTCGCAAGTTCATCTTTTGACAGGGGTTGGGAGTTCTTCTTCGCCCGATCACGAAGTGTAGCTTCATACCACTCGCTGCTCTTCAGGGCCGTTGCTTTTCGCCGCTGCGCCGCGGAAACGAGCCTTCGGTCACTCGACACAACGGTCAAGGATTTAGGCGAACTGTGTGTCGCGATCAATTCCTCAATAAGTTCATCGGCTTCGTCATACTCAACCGCGAAGACCACTTTGACGCTCGCGTGTTGTTGTTCGGCTGCTCCATCAACCGGCATTTGCCAGGCGTCAAAAACAACGGTTGTTCTCGTGCGTTCCTTTTCATCGAGAGAGTGTTCCAAAAAGCTAAGCAGGCGATTCCTTGCCCTCTCCAGTGCGCCAGCGCCGCGCTGCCGTGGCGTCAGCCAGCCAACTTCAAACGCCAGGTTGTAGCCATCGATGAGCAGAAACATTGTTGCTACAGCGCCGTTAGAAACTGTTGGAAACAACTGAAGGAGTTTTGCGCGAGAGCCGATTCATGGCGACGAAGATATCCGGTCGCAGACTATCGTCGATTGTTCCCTCAGGCAGGTTGTAAAGGTCCAACAGCAACCCGATATCTTGCGGATCGCCGATGTACAATCCGAGCAACTCCAGTGCCCTGCGACAAACGACGATCGCATCATCCCCAAAGCGTCGCGCATGCGGCTGGCTGCCAACTCGCGACAGTCAGGCTGTGTGAATCTAGCTTCAAGACGATCCGTCAACCAAGACCGTCCAAACGACGCGAGTAGTCTTCGCCAGAAGAGCAGACAATAAGAAACGGCTTTTCTATGAGGAAAACATGTCAAGGTGTTCGTGGCGGCGCCGATTGTCGAACTCGACCAAAGCCCTCCAAATTCCTCGCTCTGCGCCTCAACGATTTCTTCGATAGACCCATGACTGACCAGCTTGTTGAGCCTTCGCCATGCCGATTTGAGCTTGCGAAACTCCGCACTGGTCATAAATTCCGACGTGTCATAACCGAAGGGATCATCAAGTGTGTCATCCGTTGTGGGGCGTGCCGCCATTTCGCGCAGCAGATTTGTGACTCGTGCAGAAGCTTCTTGCGCATTCCCAGTCGCGCCAAGACCTGCGCGCTTGGCAAGATGGTAATTGACGACCATCGCTTTGGCGTTGAGCGTCACTCGTGACGGCAACGGGAACATCGCCGGAGATTGGGCGAGCGAATCGTCCTGATAGCGCGAAAGCAGATAGTCAAGCAGTTTAGCCGTTTGTGGATCGGCCTTTGCCTGGGCTGCGCTGCGGCGCTGTTGCCAGTCTTCGTAGAGCGTCACACTCTGTCGCGCGTGTGCTGAAGGCTGTTCTCCAAGGATCATTGCTTGCTCCTGCCCAGGACTTTCTCATCGACACGTCTCACCGACACGCACAGGAACATTCTTGCGGAGTGGACGTGATGAATTGTTTAAGGCACTTGCTAGCCGGGCAATGGCTCAACATGGCATTCCAACGGATAGCCCACCGGGCCGGCGATCGCGTAGTAATCTTTCCCGGCGCTTTTGATCAAATCGGCTTTGAGTTCGGCAACTTCCTTCCAGCCGGCCCAAACGACAGTCTTTCCTTGGTGATGGATGTCCAACGCCAGCTTGAGACACCTTTGCTGGTTGTACCCAAAGACCTTCTGAAAGACTTCAATCACGTAGGCGAATGTGTGATCGTCATCGTTGTGGACGATGACGCCGAATTGCGGTTGCTTCTTTGGCTTGGGCGGTTGTTTCTTGGCCTTGGGTGGAGCGTCGATCACAACGGAATCATGCTTTTCACTCATGCCGGATTGCACCTTTCGTATTCCAAGAGCGCTTCGTATTCCGAGAAGGCTTGGCGCGAGAACTTGCTGCTACCAATTTACTCGAATTGTCGTCTGCTCGCACGCAAAGCCGCGATATGGCCGGGAGTTGTCCCGCAACAGCCGCCGATGACTTTGACGCCCTGTTCCAGCCAACTGGCAGCGAGGCTTGCGTAAACATCGGGCTGTTCGGCCTCGGTCGATTTCCAACCAATGCCTGGATCAGGCTCGCCAACGTTTCCGTATGCGATAATCTCCACGGCGGCGGCGTTCGTTTCCAATTCGCGCAGCTCGTCTTTGAGCTGTGAGATGATTGAACGGAGCTTCGTCGCCGGGGCACAGTTCACGCCCAACATGCGCGGACCAAAAGGCAAGACACCGGCGGCCGCATCCTGCAGAGTTTCGCCAGAAAGCAGTTTTCCATCTGCGCCACAGACAAAACTGACCGCGAATGGGAGCCGCGTCTCTGTGGCAGCTTCCGCCGCCGCGACTGCTTCGCGCACGGTCGGCATCGTCTCGATCAGGATCATGTCGACACCCGCATCGGCCAGCGAGTTTGCCATTTGGCGATGTTCCTTGCGCAATTCGGCATCGCCGGGCGTCAAATCGGGCGAATAGCAATCTTCCAAAGGCGCCTGCGAACCTGCGACCAGTGCTGACGAACCTGCCGTCGCTTGTCTGGCGATCCTGACGGCAGCTTGCGTCAGCTGATTCGCTTGATCGGCAATTCCGGTGGAATGCAGGTTTCTGGCATGTGTGCGAAACGTGTTGGCCGTTATCAACTGCGCCCCAGCGCTGGCGTAGTCTTCGTGAATCTGGCGAAGCGTTTGCCGGCCAAGTTCGTCCAGCAGCGCGGAAGTTGACCAAAGTGGCAACGGGGTTGGAATTCCCCTGCGATGCAGTTCCGAGCCGGTTGCGCCGTCCATCAGGACAAATGACTGCGAACCCAGCAAGGTATCGAGCGGTGTTTGATTGTTTGGCATCTTCGCTTAACGCAAATCGACCGCCGGTTGGATGCCGCGCTTCCGGAGAAAGGATGTGAAAATGCGGTAGTCCGAAGAATTCTCGCCGAAACTTGCATAAGTTCCCACTCGGCGGCAAGTCAATTGTCGCTGGGATTGGGGACGGATACACTCTAGTTTCCAATTTGAGATTCCCAACCGCCTTCCGCGGAACGTTGGCAGCAGATCGCTGCATTTCAAGTCTTGAGAAAGGGTCCGTTTTATGAGTGGTGAGATGGCCAGGCTTCAAGTCGGTGATCGGCAAATCGAGATGCCGATTATCGAGGGAAGCGAAGCGGAACGTGCGATCGATGTTTCGGCACTCCGCTCGCAGACCGGCTACATCACCATCGATGAAGGTTACGTCAACACAGGATCCACACGCAGCGCGATTACTTATCTGGATGGTGAAAACGGCATCCTGCGATACCGCGGCTATCCTATCGAACAACTTGCCGTGAGTTGTGACTTTGTCGAGGTCAGCTACCTGCTGATCTACGGCGAGTTACCAACGCGAAAACAGTTGGAAGAATTCCGCCAGAAGCTGCGGCGGCATACGCTGCTGCACGAGGATATGAGTTCGTTCTATGACGGATTCCCTCGCGATGCCCATCCGATGGCGATTCTCTCTTCCACCGTGAGCGCGCTTTCCACGTTCTATCAAGATTCGCTGGACCCCCGCGATGAAGAACAGGTGGAACTGTGCATCTACCGGCTGATCGCCAAGCTGCCAACCATCGCAGCGTACAGCTACAAGAAGTCGATTGGCCAGCCTTTCATCTATCCGCAGAATGATCTGAATTATTGCCAGAACTTCCTGCGAATGATGTTTGCGGTGCCTTGCGAGCCGTATGAGATCGACTGCGATTTTGTCGACGCGCTGAACCTGCTGCTGATTGTCCACGCGGACCATGAACAGAACTGCAGCGCCAGCACCGTCCGCATGGTTGGCAGTTCGGATGCCAACCTGTTTGCTTCCATCAGCGCCGGCATTTGCGCGCTTTGGGGGCCGCTGCATGGCGGTGCAAACGAAGCGGTCGTCCGCATGTTGGAGGACATTCGAGATAACGGCTGCGACGTGAAGAAGTACGTCGCCATGGCAAAGGACAAGACCAGCAAGACTCGCCTGATGGGCTTTGGGCATCGTGTCTATAAGAACTACGATCCGCGCGCCACGATCATTAAGGACATGTGCGATCGCTTGCTGAAGAAGCGGAACATTCCGGATCCCATCTTTGAGATCGCCCAAGAGTTGGAAGAGGTCGCGCTTTCGGACGAGTACTTCATCGAGCGCAAGCTTTATCCGAACGTGGACTTTTATTCCGGCGTGATCTATCGCGCCATCGGAATCCCCATGGACATGTTCACGGTACTCTTTGCGATGGGGCGCTTGCCCGGTTGGATTGCCCAATGGCAGGAAATGCACCGCTCGGAGAGCAAACGGATCGCGCGGCCACGACAGATCTACACCGGGCCTAAGGAACGCGATTTCAAACCGGTGGACAAACGATAGTTGGCGGGTGTTTCCTGAGCGTGATTATGTCGGCGTGAACTATGGACACCTTGCTGATTGCCATCGCGTCCTTTGTCGGCTTCATTGTCGCCTACCATACGTACGGCCGCTGGCTGGGCAGCAAGATCTTTGGGCTCGATCCAAAAGCGCAAGTCCCCAGCGAACAACTTCGCGATGATGTTGACTTTGTGCCCACCAAGAAACAGGTGATCTTTGGGCACCATTTCACCAGCATTGCCGGCACGGGACCGATTGTCGGCCCGGCGATTGCCGTGTTCTGGGGCTGGCTGCCCGCCTTGTTGTGGGTTGTGTTCGGCAGCATTTTCATTGGAGCCGTACATGATTTTGGCGCGCTGATCGTCTCCATTCGCAACCGGGGCCAGACCGTGGGCGAAGTGGCCGGCCGCGTCATCGCTCCACGAACGCGGGTGCTTTTCCTCACGATCCTGTTCTTCGCGCTCACGGTCGTGCTGGCCATCTTCGGCCTCGTAATCGCAATCATCTTTCGGGAATACCCGGAGTCTGTGCTTTCCGTCTGGATAGCAATGCCGGTCGCCGTTGGTGTTGGCTTCTGGATTTATCGCCGTGGCGGAAGTTTGCTGGCGCCATCGCTATTAGCCTTGGGCGTGTTGTATGCAGCAGTTGTGGTCGGTGCGTATTGGTTCCCGATTGAATTGAGAGCGATCACAACCTTCGGCACAGAGATCTCGCCGGTCCTGCTTTGGACATTCATTCTCTTTGTCTATTGCTTCATTGCTTCCGTGTTGCCGGTGTGGGTGCTGTTGCAGCCCCGTGACTTCATTAACAGCCACCAACTCGTCGTCGCGCTTGGGTTATTGGTGCTAGGGCTGTTTGTCGCAGGCATCACAGGCGCGGCATCCATGACAGAAAGCGCTCCGGTCATCGCGCAAGACAAGCCTGCTGATGCGCCTCCGATCATGCCGTTCTTGTTCATCACCATCGCCTGCGGCGCGATTAGCGGTTTCCATTGCCTGGTCTCCAGCGGGACAAGTTCCAAGCAGGTCGCCTGCGAGCCTGACGCGCGCTATGTCGGCTATGGAGCGATGCTGCTGGAAGGCGCGCTGGCCGTGTTGGTCATCCTTGCGTGTTGCGCCGGGGTCGGCATGGGCAAGTTCGACAAGGATGCGTCGGGCGCGTACGTCGCTCAGACGGTGCTGGCGGATGGTTCATATGCGGCCGCCGTTGATGCTTCACCAACGCAAGGGCGAGAAGCCTGGAACGCCAGGTATTCCGCCAAGAGCAGCTACAAAGAGTTCGGTCTGCCAAAAATGGTGGGTGCGTTTGTCGAAGGGGGTGGCAACTTCCTGGCGGCTTTGGGAATTCCGCTCCGTCTGGGTATCGCCATCATCGCCGTATTGGTCGCCTGCTTCGCCGCGACCACTTTGGACACAGCCACCCGGTTGCAGCGTTACGTTGTTCAAGAGTTGGCGCAGACTGCCGGCGTCAAGCCGCTGACCAACAAGTATGCCGCGACGGGTTTCGCCTTGGTGTTGGCAAGCATCATTGCCTTGATTCCTGGACCCGCCGGTTCGGGAACTGGCGGAATGATCTTGTGGCCATTGTTTGGGGCGATCAATCAACTGCTCGCCGGTTTGGCATTCATGGTCACGGCGTTCTATCTCTGGCGGCGGAACAAGCCGGTCTGGTTCATTGTGCTGCCGATGATTGTGATGTTGATCATGCCCAGTTGGGCACTCATCTGGCAGATGCACGGCTGGCTGACGGCTGAAAGCCCTGATTACCTGCTCTTTGGCATCGCCGCCGCCATCCTGGCGTTGGAAATCTGGATGATCGCGGAAGGCATTTCCGCCTGGAGCAAGGCGAAGGGGGTTTTGGAGCCCGATTTGCCGCCGCTGACCGCATCGCACGCGGCTGGCGGAAGTTCCTAGCCACGCAGATCTTAGTCCAGCCGGTCTGGGAACTGAGATTTCAACGCGGGCGGAAATGCAAACATCGTAAGACTTTTTGCAAAAACGTGCTTACAATGAAGTTGCGGCTGGAAGGTCGCCGCTTTGCTTCAATGGTTTGACATCTTGCGCAAGTAGTTCGCCGGATCGATGCTTTGGTCATGAAGACAATCTCTAACAAGCTTCCGATCTTTGCGCGACGGCTGATCCAGCCCAGCAGTCTGTTGTTGGTTGCTTGGATCGTATTGATTGCTGTATTGGAAGTTGCCGGTCGCTCGATCCAATCCGATGTTGGCGATATTGGCGTGCTGTTGTTGCTTGCGATGGCCGTGACCGCTTCCGCATTGATTCACGCTCGCATCCGCGCGAATTGGGTCGATCGCATTCGCCGAGGGTTCTTCCGGCTTTGGGTTCGCGTTCAATCTTGGCGGATGGAAGTGGGCGTGGACTTTCGCAAGTCGCCTTCGCTGCCGCGCGGCATGCCCAATTTGTGGTCAAACGGCATTTTGACCGCGGCGCTCCTGCTGGTGGGCTTGATGATCCTGCGCGATGTTTTTCCTGGCGGGATTCGAGCGTACCTCGCTTCGGGCTCGTACACGGTTTATCTCATTGCGTTGGCCATCGTTTGGGGAGCCATGGGGGCAATGGCCGCGTTCATGTTGTTGTTGCCGGTCACGTTGATTCACAACGAACTTGTCAGCCGACACGTGGGACAACAGCCCCGCTCAATGCGTGACGAATTCGTCGCACAGTCATTATTTTTGGTCATCCTGCTGGTCGCCGGAGTTTTTCTGCCGGCCTGGTTCCCGGCGCTTGGACTGATCGTGGCCATGTTCCTCGTCTTGGGGATTCAAATCTTCCGAATGATTCCCAGCCTTGTGTTGACGTGGAAACGGACCGCGCTGCATCGCCTGGTCTCCAACAAGTCCGACGAATCGAATGACGATACAGTTCGGGTGATGGAATATCGCGATTGGATCTCCGCACAATTGTTGGCGGTGGGGCTGATTGCCTGCTCATTGATCATCCTCACCCGCGGCAGCTTGTTGTTCGCAACAACAGCAGGCGGAGCGGGGAACGGCATGATTGTGACGCCGCTGTTCGGGTTGTTTTTCTCCTGGTGTGTTTTGGCCGGCTTTGGCGCCGTGCTGTATCTGCTGTGGCGGTTGATCTGGATGGGCCGCTTTGCCAATCCTTCGCACCCTGTCCGTCCAGTGCTATTTGTTCAAGGCGAAGCAGACCGCGCGGCACAGAAACAAGTCCGCCGCGAACTTGCCGAGCAAGGTTGGAACGTTCGATTTGCGCCCGAACATCCGAAGCCTTTGGATGTAAAGATCAGTATCGCCCCGGGCACGGAACAAACCGTCGACATCGAAGGCCCTTCGTGGCCAATGGAAGTGCCGTTCAGCCGGTTGACCGCCGCGGATAATCTTTGGCGGTACGAGCGTCGCGACGAAATCCAAAAACGCCGCGTGTTGGTTTCCGGTTTTCAAAAGCTCTTCAAGCGCGCCGCGCGCCGTGTCTTCAAGCAAGGGCAAGGTTACTGGCTGGGCCCTCAGCATTGGTTCATCGTCGGTATGTCACGCGATGTCCCTGAGGACGAATTGCATGACGATGACTCACTGTTTGACGAGATCATTGGTACGCCGTATTTCCGGCTCTTCCCGCGCGAAGCCCGCAACCACTTCCTGCAGATGATGCAGGCGTTGCAGATCGATATCATCTTTGTCGGCGATGGCGTCGGCTTCCGACGTTTTCGCAAAGTGTTGAACTGCTTGTTTGAAGTCTATGACATGCACGGCGGCAAGCAGCGAGCCGAGGAGCGACATTTTGTTGGCATTCCCAAGACGCGCGTGGTAATCCTGGACCTGGAACCGGAAAGCCGCAAGGAAGAACGCGCCTATCAAGAGCCAGACTACGATCAAATTGGCCGAGCGCGGATCTTGGAGATCTTTCGTGACCGGCCCGATCACGAAGAAGTCAGCGATACGCCGATGGAAGACACAGACGTGCCGGTCCTCTCCGGTGTGTAGATTCTGTCTGGCTTTGGGTCCGCAACGCTGATTGCCTCGATGAGTTTCTGCCCCCACTTTTCCCATTCGCAGTTGGAATTCGCCGTTGGACTTCGCCATGCAACTTGGACTTGTCACTTATCGTTGGGCTGAAGACTGGGACTTGCCTACGGTCATCGCCAATTGTGAGGAAACCGGTTTCGGCGGGGTGGAGCTGCGGTCCACACACAAGCATGGCGTGGAAATCACGCTGAATGCTCAACAGCGCTCCGAAGTCGCGCAGCGTTTCGCAGATTCCGAAGTCGAACTCGTTGGCCTGGGCTCGGCGTGTGAATACCACTCGGCTGATCGCGCGGTGCTGCAAAAGAACATAGAAGAGACCAAACAGTTCATTGAGCTTTGCCATGACGTCGGCGGCTCCGGCGTCAAAGTGCGGCCCAACGGGCTGCCAGCAGATGTGCCCGAGGAGAAGACGCTCGAACAAATCGGGCGAGCACTAAACGAGGTTGGTCAATACGGGGCCGGCTATGGCGTGGAAATCCGGGTTGAAGTGCATGGACGCGGCACTCAGGAACTTCCGCGCATGAAGAAGATCATGGATATCGCCACGCACGAGAACGTTGGCGTGTGCTGGAACTGCAACGCTTCCGACTTACGAGGGCAAGGGTTGGAGTACAACTTTGATCTCGTCAAAGACCGCTTTGGCCAAACCGTCCACATCCATGATCTCGTCAGTGATTATCCTTGGCCGGAGTTTTTTCGCCTATTGGCCTCCGCAGAATACGCCGGCTGGACACTGCTGGAAGAGGGCAATGTCACGTCGGATCCCGTTCGCGTGATGAAATATTATCGAATGCTCTGGGAACGCATGACAGCCGAAGCACTTACGGCCGTCGGCTAGCGACAAACCGCGTCAATCCGCGGGATTTCTGGCAAGCATGGGTGAACGGCTATTAACTTGCCAGTTCCAGGCGACTGCTTCTCATAGGCTCGCAGCTGTGCTTGTAACATTCCGCATGATTGTGGAACTGCAGCGATGTTGGAATCGTCCGACGAATAACGTCTCCGTTGTGCCGCTGGTAACTCTCACGCGACCGACACATGCTTATTTGTCTTAACACCAATCGATTACTGGCCGTCTGGCTTTCGGCTGCAGCGCTCAGCCAAGTGCTTGTTCATGGGGGGCATGCGGTCGGGCGTGCACAAGATACGCAAGACCAGCAGTCTTCGCGCCAACAGATCAAGCAGTGGATTTCCTTGTTGAGCAGCGATCGCTTTGGCGACCGGGAATTGGCCGATACCAAACTCCGGATGGCCGGAGCCGCGGCGCTACCTCATTTGGAGCGTGTCGCCAACTCACGTGACCTGGATGCGGCCCTCCGCGCGGTCAGGATCATCGCTGCCAGCCTGGAAAGTACGGATGATGTGCAGTTCGACGCTGCGCGAAAAGCACTGCAAGGCGTTGCTGAGCAAGCGCCAACCTCCGCTCGGCGACTTGCAACTCAAGCTCTTGCGGCGATAGCCGATCCGAAATTCTGCCAGGAAATCAAGCAAGAACTTTCAGCAGCGCTGGCCGCGGCGGAAGAATCAGAAGAGCATCCCATCATTGCATCGGATGAAATTGTCGAGAAGCTCAAAGCCGCGCCTGGCTTCGAGTTCTCCTCCGGCAATCGCTTTCATGGTTTCGATGGGCGTGAAAGCAAACAACCCGATGATCACCCTCAAGTACTCGGTTATCGGGTGCGGTGGTTTGCTTCTGGCTGGTCACGCTGGTTCATTCCAGGAGTCAACGATGCCGATACCAAGACCCCGGATGGACGTATGTGGCGTTATTTTATGGACCACGAGTACCAAATGGTGAAGGTCATCGCGACACGTGGTAACTTTGTCATTCGTGATGATTTTCTTCCGACAAAGGCCACTTTGCCGCGAAATCAAGAAATCCGCGACCACAACTGATTCGCAGGCAAAATCTTTACAGCCCCGCATTCATGCTTGATACTATCGCGGGACGCGGCGCAGCGACGGGATGATCCATTCGCCGCATCATAGTGCCGCAATTTTCGCTCAGCGCTATTCACAAATGTCGAATCGAGACCTCGCAAGGATGCGAAAGAGGTGATTGACTCTTGCCTTATCATAAGCGCCGTACGCGAGGGAGTGTTCCATGGCGCAGCTTTCCGTCAACGAACTGACAACTTATCGCTGGACGTTTGAGCAAGACGTCGGGCGATATCGTGAAGCCGGCATCCCCGCGATGGGTGTCTGGCGACAGAAAGTCTCTGACTGCGGTGAAGAGCGCGCAATCAGCCTGCTCAACGAATCCGGGTTGCAGGTCTCTAACCTGCTCTGGGCTGGTGGCTTTACCGGTAGCGACGGCCGAACTTTTCGTGACAGCGTTGACGACGCTTTGGACGCCATCTCGCTGGCACGTCGATTGAGCGCAGAATGTGTTGTTGTGTACAGCGGCGGTCGTTCAGGGCACACGCACAATCACGCCAGACGCCTGCTGTGCAGTGCCATGCAGGAGCTCTTGCCTGCGGCGCGAGCCTCCGGCATCAAGCTCGCGCTGGAGCCTATGCATGAAGCGTGCGCAACGGAGTTTACGTTCCTGACGGATATCGACAGCTTGCTGGAAATGCTGGATCAGGTGGGGGCGGATGATCTGTCCGTGGTCTACGATACCTATCAACTTGGTTTTGATGAGCAAGCAATCAGTCGCATCCAACAAATCGCGGACCGTATCGCCATCGTGCATTTGGGTGATGCGCAACAGCCGCCTGACGGCGAGCAAAACCGCTGCCAGCTTGGCCAGGGCAACTTGCCTCTGGAAGAGACCGTAAGCGCACTCCTCGAGGCTGGATTTGATGGCTACTTTGACGTCGAGTTAATTGGCGAAGCCGTTGAGGACAGCGATTATGAGACGCTGTTAACCAGTTCGCGCGACTACGTAAAGAGACTTCTTGCCAATTAGCTGCAGCGAAATCTCGCGCGGCACGCCCGTGTTCCCCGGCGGTATTTGCGGTACATTGACCGCATATCTTGTGGCGAGCGCATGCCAGTCTCCGTGTTCGCTTGAAGTCTGGACGACGTTGTTTCACGAACATGCGCATCGGCAAAACACGGAAGCAATTCAACGCTGGCAAGTATGCGTTTGAGATCGCGCGAACCGCCGGCGGCGTGATCGAAATCTGGGGTGACGACGATTTCGCCCTGGCCGCCGGCGCTGGCTTTGCCCATATGCATGACCGCGCCGTGCAAATGATGATGGTCAGGGCCATCGGCCAAGGTCGCGTTTGCGAGTTGTTGCGGGACAACGAAGAATCTTTGCACATAGATGTTGCAATTCGTTCGCTGAATTTCGCGCAAGCCGCGCGTGACGACGTGCCCCATCTTTCTCCGCAGGCGCTGCAATATGCCGAGGCCTATTCCACGGGCGTCAATCATTACTTGCAAAACTACAGGCTGCCGCTGGAATTCAGGCTGTTGCGTTGGAAGCCGGAGCCGTGGCAGCCGGCCGATTGCCTGTTGTGTATTCATTTGATGTCGTACTTGGGGTTGGCTCAAAGTCAGCAGGATGCCGAGAAGTTCATCATTCAGGCGGCTGCCAGTGGCACATCGCCTCAGTTGCTGCGTTACCTCTTTGCTCCGCACTTGCACGAATTGACTCCGGAACTTGTCGCGTTGTTGTTGAAGGTCAAGATTCACTTGCCGCTGATTCCCACGGACAGTCCGTTTCTTTCCGCGGCATCGCCAATGTTAGCCAGCAACAATTGGGCCGTCTCCGCGGAACGCAGCGCAAGCGGCGCCGCGCTGGAATGCCATGATCCGCATTTGGAAAGCAACCGCCTGCCGCCGGTTTGGGCTGAGTTGGTGATGCACACGCCTGATGATTACCGCATGGGCGTCAACATGCCGGGCTTGCCGGGCATCGCCATGGGCCGCACGCGGAACATCTCGCTGGGTTTCACTTACGGCTATATGGATATGGTCGATTACTTCATCGAGGATTGCCGTGAAGGAGAATCGCGGCGTGGTGAAACGTTCGTTCCTTTGAACAAACGAACCGAGGCAATCCGCCACAAAGGCAAACCGGAAACAACATCCGCCACATACTGGGAGAGTGACCGTGGCGTGCTGGAAGTAAACGCACTTGCCAAAGAACAAACTCAAGCACCTAGCGGCCACGTCCTTTGTCGCGCATTTGCCCAACGCCCTGGTGGTGCCGCGGCATCGCTGGGGGCACTCTTCGATGTGCAACAAGTTACGCGCGTTGAGGAAGCTCAAGACATATTGCGGAACGTGAACATCTCGGCCAACTGGGTGATCGCTGATTCGTCCGGCGCGATCGGCTATCAACAGTCAGGCACTTTGCCCGCCCGGGCGGGAACCGGCCTGGTTCCGCTACCTGCCTGGCAAGCGGAGACAGCCTGGCAGGGTTTCGTGCCGCTTGACAAACTGCACCGCGTCATCAATCCGCCCGCCGGTTTTTTGCACACAGCAAATGAAGAGCAAAACCCGCCCCACGGTCCATTGGCCGTGAATCTACATCATGGGTTTGATCGCTCGAACCGCATCAAAGAACTCCTGGCTGAGTTGCCTTCGGCGAACCTGGCTGATATGCGGCGGATGCAAACAGATCTGTACTCCAAACATGCCGAGAAATTCCTGCAACTCTGGCGTCCGTTGATTCCAGCCGACACACCCGGCGGACAGCTGCTGTTGGAATGGAACCTGTGCTACAGCCTGGACTCAAAAGCACCTTCGCTATTCGAGGAAATCTATGATGCATTGGGGAGGGAAGTGCTGGGCAAGCGCGGATTTGGCGAGGCTGCCTGGGAGGAAGTTGTCGCTAGCAGCGGCTTGCCTGCTTTGTTCTATTCCTACTTTGACCGGCCATTGCTAAAGCAAGGCGACGACTTCGACGAAGCGGCCTGGTACGGCGAAGACGGCTGGCAGAAAGTCACCGCACAAGTCATCCAAGAAGTTCTGCAAAAGACTGACTTGCAGGCACTTCCCACTTGGGGGCAACGCCAACAAGTTCTGATGAAGAATATCTTGCTGGGAGAGAAACTCCCCAAAGCGCTGCGGTTTGACTATGGGCCCGTCTCCATGCCCGGCGGCCGCGGCACCATTGTCCAAAGCGTGATTTATGAGTCACACGGCCGCGCGACAAATCACTTTCCCTCCTACCGCGCCGTGACGGACATGGGAACTGACATGTTGGAAACCTCCAACGGCGGCGGCCCGTCAGGTCGGGCTTGGAGTCGCTACTACGCCAACGAAATCCCGATGTGGCTGGCCGGGGAATACAAGCAACTTCATGCTCAGCCAAATCAACAAGACAACGACAAAACGGAAACAGCGCAAGGCAAACCATCGTGAGACTCATTCGCCACTTGGAAGAATTGCCAGAGGACCTGCGCGGCGGGGCGCTCACGGTCGGCAATTTTGATGGCGTTCATCGCGGACATGCGCGGATTATCGAAACGCTGATCGCGGAAGCTCGCCGCGTCGACGGACCGGCGATTGTCTTCACGTTCGATCCCCACCCCGTCCGCCTGCTCCGTCCGAAAGCGTGTCCACCGCCATTAACTTGGACAGACCGCAAGGCGGAATTGCTGGCAGATTTGGGCGTGGACGCCATGATCAGCTACGCCACGAATGAAGAATTCTTGCGGCTCACGGCCCGTGAGTTCTTTGACAAGATCATCATTCAAGCACTTTCCGCCCAAGCCGTCGTCGAAGGCCCCAACTTCAATTTTGGGAAAAACCGCGAAGGCAACATTCAAACGCTGAGAGAGTTTTGCGAAGCAGCGGGGCGTTCACTGCAGGTCGTCGCCGCGCTGCAATTGCATGGCGACACCGTCTCCAGTTCTCGCGTGCGCAAAATGATCGCTGCCGGCGAAGTCGAATTGGCGGTGGACTTGCTGACGCAGCCGTATCGAATTCGCGGCATGGTTACGCACGGCGCCGGTCGCGGAGGCAAGATTGGATTCCCCACCGCTAATATGGACGCAATTGACACATTGCTGCCCTCCGCTGGCGTCTATGCGGGGGCGTCGCAAGTGCAAGGCAAGTCCTGGACGGCGGCCATCAACATCGGGCCCAATCCCACTTTCGCAGAGCAGCGGCAAAAGGTCGAAGTCCACCTGCTGGACTTTGAAGGCGACTTGTACAGCCAGCCGATGGAAGTTGACTTTCACTGGCGCGTGCGCGACGTCGCGAAATTCGATGGTGTCGAGCAATTGACGAAACAGATCGACGCGGACATCCGCGCAATCCGTGCCAAGAAAAGCGACGACTCCACAAAATGAGACAGGATCGTGGTCTTTGGTGTGCTTTCGGACCACGCGACCGTGAACTATCATGCACCAATCAACTGACTGCAGTTACATCAGACTCTCCACGGCCACCTCCATGTCGATCGATTGGACACGATTTCAACACGTCATTGACGAACACCAGAAGATCATTCTGACAAGTCACATTCGTCCGGATTGCGATGCGTTGGGAAGTGAACTCGGCCTGGCCGGCGTTTTGAGTGCTCTGGGAAAAGACGTACGCATCGTCAACGCGCATCCCACGCCGCCTAATCTGGCTTTTATCGATCCCGAGCAACGCATCCTCGCCCTTGGCGAACACGTGCAGCCGGCCGAACTGCAAGATTGCGACTTGTTGGGCGTGCTGGATACCAGCGCCTGGGCTCAACTTGGCGAGATGGCCGACGTCGTCAAGCAAACGTCCGCGCAAAAGTTCATTCTGGATCACCATGTTGGCGAAGACGACATGGGCGCGGAACTCTTCAAGGATTCTCGCGCGGAAGCCACAGGGCGGCTGATCCTCGATGCCGCGGAACACTTAGGCGTGCACGTCACTCCAGAAATCGCGATGCCGTTGTTTGCCGCCATCGCCACGGACACGGGTTGGTTCCGTTTTAATTCAACCACCCCCACAACGTTTAAGGCAGCGGCCAGGCTCGTCGAGGCCGGCGCGGACCCAGCGGACGTCTTCCGTGATCTCTATGAACAAGACACATTGGCCCGCGTGCAACTGCGTGGGCGGATTCTGGCCAAGTCAACGTCGGAGCTCGACGGCCGCCTGATCCATACACACGTTCTGGAAGAAGACTTTGCCGCCACCGGCGCTTTGCGTACCGATACCGAAGACGTCGTCAATCTCACGCTGGGTGTGGCTGGGACTGAGGTCGCCGTGATCTTTGTGCAAACGGCCGAGGACAAGTTCAAGATCAGCTTCCGCAGCCGCAGTGCTTTCGATTGCTCGGAGATGGCGCGAAGTTTTGATGGCGGCGGACACAAGGCAGCCGCCGGCGCAACTGTCATTGGCGCATTTCAAGACGTGCAAACGAAAGTTCTTGACGCTGTGCGCGCGGCGATGCGATAATCGTGCCCCGCCTCTTCCCCCGCCTGTTGCGTCGATCACAATCGGCGCAAGCTTGAGTCCATCTGACATCGCACACTCTTCGACCACAACCATGTCCGAAGCCAAGAAACAGGATACTTTCGGCGAAGGGCAAGATCGGCGCGGATTCATCAAGGTGCTGGCCGGCGCGCTTGGAAGTCTGCTGATCCTTGGGCCGGTGATCGCCGGGGCGATTCCCATCCTCGGCCCTCTGCTTCGCAAGCGTGACAGAGAAGGTGGACCAGGCTTTGATGTTCGTGTTGCGTCGCTTGATCAAGTGCCTGAAGACGGCAAGCCAGCCACGTTCGCCATTTACGGTGAAGAGCGCAACGTTTGGAA
>CALJLD010000269.1 GCA_937982665.1 uncultured Planctomycetales bacterium | reverse complement strand
GCGAGAAGCACTCGGCGGCCAACCAGGTGAGGACCAGTGTCGCCCAAGTTACTACCTGCAGGTGTGTCACCATATAGATGTGCGGCGGATAAACAGCTGCTCCGATAGCGGCCACCCACGGCAAGGCAGCATTTCTTGCGAAGAGCGATCTGGTCAAGAAGAACACGCCGGGAACAATCGCCGCTCCGGCAATGCACTGCAACAGTTGCATTGCCAGATGCGCGCTATCCGTGCCAGAACCAAACAAGAAATACACGCCCGCCAGCAACGCCGGATAAAGCGGCGCTTGCTGCGAGGTCAAACCATCGACGCCCAGAAAGGTCACGCGAAACCCGCGCCCTTCCAACAGGTTGTTGGCGATTTCGCCATGCTCGTAGGTGTACGCTCCTTCGTACGATTCCAGGACCAGGACCGCCGCCACGCGGACAAACAACGCCGCGACGAAAAGCATCGCCAAAGCAAATCGTGTCTTCCTTGACAGCGACATAGGAGCGAGGAGCGGGAGTACGGAGAATCACAACTGCGAACTGCTGGACGCGAACAAATGCATCAATCAGCCGGCGGCAAGATTATGCCGCAGTGTTAAAATTCGCCCTAGACCACTCGCTCGTCCTATTCTGCTTGCCACATTAGTGCGCCAGGTCACCGACTCCGCCAGAGTGATATGAACGAACGGCCGAGTTGCAGCCCCTTCGCGCGCACCGCTAGCACGTGTGCGCGACAAACATCACAACCAAAGACTTGTGGCTAGCTCGGGCGGAGGGTTACTCGCCACCGCCACCAGAGTTTCCACCACCAGTATTCCCGCCTGCATCGCCACCGCCGGAATTTCGACCTCGACGTCCGCGTCGGGCTGCGCGGCGCTGTTGAGCTTCTTCTTCGTACTCTTTCACTCTGGCGATTTGTTCCTCAGTCAGCACGCCTTCAATCTCTTTGTCGCGCGCGGCAACTGCTTCGTCCAACTGCTTTTGCAGCTCGTCGATCTGCGGCGAATGCTTGTCCTGAATCTCATAGATCTGTTGCCGCTGATCGTCAGAGACAACCCGCGCGTAATAGTTGGGGAGTCTTCGCGCTTGTTGGCGATCCTGATCGGTGTCTTGCGAAGTGTCGTCTTGCGAAAACCCGACGCCGGAAGCGGCGACAACCAAAGCGGCGGCAGTCAAAGCCACGGATCGAGTGCAACGGCGAGCGAAACTATTCGTCATGTCTGGCCCCTTTTGAATTGGGGATGAAAGCTGGGCATCCCTGGCGATGTTCCATCAATCCATCGAGATCGACCATGCTAGCCGGTTGTTAGAACGCAAGAAAGCAAATTTCCCGCACCAATAGTGGATTTGCATGCCGCGTAGCGCGGCTCGCCGACGTCGCCGCTTGGGCGGCTTCTCTTCTCTTTTTTTGCCCGTATCATTGTAGGAATGGCCAAAGAGACTCAGAAATCAGCAACGACATCGGGCACGGACGCCGCGTCCGCGGACATCCGTCAATCCGTGCGCGTGTTGGTAATTGATAACGATGAAGCACACGCGGAAGTCGTTGGCGAAAGTCTGGCCAAGACCGGTTACGCTTGCGAAATCGCCACCAGCGGAACCGATGGCAAGACGCGAATTGAAACCGAGGACTTTGACATCATCATCACGGATCTGAGGATGAATGATGTCGACGGTTTGGGCATTCTCGCCGCCGCCAACGAGTCGCTACCCGATGCGGAAGTCATTTTGCTGACCGGCCATGGCACCATTCAATCCGCTGTGGAGGCCATGCAGCAGGGCGCTTTCAACTATTTGGAAAAGCCAATCGACATTCAGCAGCTGCGAACGGTTGTTGATAAAGCCAGCGAGAGCCGCCGCTTGAGAGGGCAGATCGAGGAACTCAACCGCCGCCTGGACGAGAAGTTTGGCTTCGAAGGCATTATCGGCTCCAGCGGCAAGATGCAGCAAGTGATTGAATTGCTCAAGCGCGTTGCGCCTACGGACGCCCGAGTGTTGATCACCGGAGACAACGGAACCGGCAAGGAACTTGTCGCCAAGGCGATCCATCAGAACAGCCCTCGCCGCAAAAAACAGTTCTATCCCATGAACTGTGCCGGCGTTGTTGAGAACGTTCTGGATGTTGAACTGTTTGGTTCCATCGCCGGGATCTATACCGATGCCCGGGACAAGGCCGGAGTGTTTGAATTCGCCAACGGCGGGACTTTGTTCCTGGACGAGATTGGCGACATGCCGCTGGTGACGCAGAGCAAACTCTTGCGCGTGCTGGAGACCGGTGAGTTCACCCGCGTCGGCGGAAACGAAACCATCAAGGTCAACGTTCGCGTGTTGGCGGCCACCAACCAGGACCTTGAGAAGCTCATCGCTGAAGGCCGCTTTCGCCGCGATTTGTATCACCGTTTGCGGATTGTCGAAGTGCGGCTCCCCAGCTTAAAGGAACGCCCTCAAGACATTCCGCTGCTGACGGAACATTTCATCAAGCATTTTTCCAAGCATCACGACAAGAACATTCGCAAGCTGACCACGGCGGCGCGGCGGCAACTGTTGGCCTTTGACTGGCCTGGCAATGTCCGCGAGTTGAAGAACGCCGTCGAGCGGATGGTGGTTGTGGACTACGACGAAGTCCTGGATGTGGACGACCTGCCGCCGGAACTGGCCGAAAACCTGGTCACAGCGACAGAAGCCGGCGATGGCGAGGAAGGCGGTACATTGGCTTCGCTTGTCGGCAAGCCGATGGACGAGATCGAACAGATGTTCATTGCCGAAACACTGAAATTCACCGGCGGCAATCGCGAGGAAACCGCCAAGTTGCTCGGCATCGGGCAACGGACGCTGTATCGCAAGATTGATAAGTATGGGTTGTGAGTGGAAGGGATAAGGGCAAAGGAAAGACGAGGCGAGCGCGCGAGCCGAATCGAAGTGCTGAGCAGAGACCACGAGCGTCAAGGAGGAGATTATGAAAAACGGAATTCATCGAACATCGCTCTGGCTGCTTCGCCCAAGTGCACTGCGCATCACTCCCCCATAGCTGAAGGCCGAGGATTTTCTTCTCCCTTTTCCCTTATCCCTTTGTCGCCATGCCAATTCGCCAACTCCCTCCTGACGTCATCAACAAGATCGCCGCTGGCGAGGTGATCGAGCGTCCGGCGAGTGTGGTCAAGGAGTTGGTCGAGAACGCCTTGGATGCCGGGGCGACGCGAATTGAAATCGAGATTCGCGCTGGCGGAAGCGAGCTGATCCGCATCAGCGATGATGGCCGCGGTATTCCGCCAGAGCAACTTCCGTTGGCGGTGGCCAGTCACGCGACCAGCAAAATTGAGAACGCGGACGATTTGTTCCGCGTCGCCAGCCTTGGCTTTCGCGGAGAAGCTTTGGCGTCCATCGCTTCGGTCAGTCGCTTTCGGCTGCGCAGTCGCACGCATGATGCCGATGCCGGCTACGAACTGGATTTGTTGGGCGGAATGCCTGCCACGCAAGCGGTCGAGACCATGCAGACAGCCGCGGTTGTGGTTGAAGCTGGCGAAGCGCCAAGTGCTGCCGCTTCGCTTCCGGAAACATCCGAACTCGCGGCTGCCGTCGCCCCATGTGCACATCCGCCTGGCACAACGGTTGAGGTCAAGGAACTGTTTTACAACACGCCGGTGCGGCGGAAGTTCTTGAAGACGGTTTCCACCGAACTTGGCCACATTACGGAAGCCGTGATTCGTCTGGCGTTGCCGCATCCTCACGTGCACTTCACGCTGCGTCACAATGACCGCGTGCTGCATGATCTGCCTGGCGTGGAACAAACCGCCGAGCGGATTCGCCACTTCTTTGGTGATGAGATTTCCCAACGGCTGATCTGGATTGAAAGCACCGACGGCAAGGTCCGCCTCTCTGGCTTTGTCGTACATCCCAGTCAGAACCGCCCTCACGCGCGGATGCAATATCTGTTTCTCAACGGTCGCTTTGTCCGTGACCGCGCGCTTTCGCATGCTTTGGCCGAGTCGTACCGCGGTTTGCTGCTGCATGGGCGTTATCCGATTTCTTTCCTGTGGCTGGAAGTTCCGCCGGCGGAAGTGGACGTCAACGTGCATCCCACCAAACTGGAAGTGCGTTTCGTGGACGGCGGCCGGCTCTATCGCCAACTGCTGGCCACTTTGCGAACGCGATTCCTGGCGACCGACTTGACGACGCCTTTCCGCCCAGGCGAACCGCGCGAAGAAGATCAACAAGACACAGGCAGTTCCGGCTTGGATCATCAAACGGCTTTGGATGACTCTCAATCCGCGGCCACTCAGGCGGAGTTTGTCGCTTGGGCCAAAGGTGAAGTCGCCAATCTCGGTTCACCGCCGGAACGGGATGACGATGACGAAGAAGTCGATGAAGTTGACTTGCTCGGCAGCCGCCGCGACGAATCGCTAAGACTGCACAAGCTGGAACAGCCCCTCCCCCAGCCACATGGAGACTCCGACAGACGCAGCGAAGATTCGCACGCCACGCATGATGCAAACCCTCGGACAAACTTCATGCCGCAAGACGCCGCTGCCGGCGCTCCGATCTTCACGCGGTTTGATGGCACGCGCCGCCAGGGTGTTTCGCACGAAGTCGCGTCAGGCAGCGAGCCCGATTCAGCAACTGCATCGCCATCGCCCGACGGCGCACATCACGATTCCGAATCATCCGAACACATAGCGCCCGTGCCCGGCGCAACCAACTTCGCTCCCAGGGCGATGCAGGTGCACAACCGCTACTTGATCACTGAGAACGATGATGGTGTTGTCGTGTTTGATCAACACGCGCTGCATGAACGCATTCTCTATGAGCAACTGCGGCACAAGGTGCTTGCCGGCGGGATGGAGAGCCAAGGATTGCTGGTGCCTGAGCCCATCGACTTGCCGCCGGGTCAGGCGGGGCTCGTCCTGGAGCAAGTGGATCTATTCGCAAAGTTGGGGATTCGCGTTGAGGAATTCGGCGGCGAAACGATCTTGGTTTCCAGCTATCCGGCGATGCTGGCCAACATGAACATCGGCGCACTCGTGCGCGACGTGATCGAGGAACTTCTCGGTGGCGGCGATCCGCCCGACCGCCGCGATCTGTTGGATCATCTGTTGCACACAATCGCCTGCAAGGCCGCGGTCAAAGCCGGAGACCGCTTGACGCCGGAGGAAATCTCAGCGCTCCTTGCCCAAGGCGAAGCCACGGCCGACAGCCACCATTGCCCTCACGGCCGCCCGACGGCTTTGGTGCTGACGCGGGAGATGCTGGACAAGCAGTTCTTGAGAACCTAGGGCGCAGCGCACCTTCGATCTCCCTTCTGCCTGATACGAAACGGAATTTAATGCAAATCGAAATCACGGAAACTCCGTTCCACGTCGAGTTGTTGGGCAAGTCCGGCATGGTGCCCAATGGGGACTACGGAGAGGTTGGTCGGCCGCTGATGGATGAGATGTGGAAGGCCATTCAAGATCACGGCATTCAAAACTCAGGCGTCAATCATTGGGTCTATCTCGGAAACTCGGAGATGTTTGTTGGCGTTGAACCGGCCGCTGACGCTGGAGCCGGCTCGTTGAAACGCTTGAGCGTAACCATGGAACGCCATGCGCGGCATGTTCATGTCGGTCCGTACGACCAGCTGCCGCAGAAATGGAAATCACTAACCGCCGAAATCTCGCAACGCGACGAAGTCATCAAGTATCCTTCGATCGAAATCTATGGGCATTGGCAACAAGATCCCGACAAGCTCGAAACGACAATCTTGATTGGACTGCAGTAATCGCATGCGAGATTTGCATGCGCCTCTTGCAAGATGCTGATGGCCAACCGGCGAAGCGTATCTACCGATCCGCCGCAAAAACTCTCACGCCATATCCTTGCATCTCCAACAGCTCAGTCTTCTTGGCAGCGACTTCCCCGTAGGAACGCCCGTCGGTCATGATGGAAAGCGTGTACGACGGCGAGAGTGCCCAATGCAGGAAAAAGACGTTGTGCATCGCCTCGGCTTCCAGCAGGTGCATTCGCTTCGGATCAAGATTGAGTGCGGCGAAGATCTCTTTCACGGATTTGGTTTGGCCAGCCGGCACAACATCCAGAATCGGATGAGCTTGCATTCCTTTGGCATTCCCAGCCGCAATGTCCGCGTCCACGTTGCGCCTGGCCATGCCGCGAACAAAATCGTCCGAGTAAAGCTCCTTCGCGCTGTCCTGTTCTTGCGGCAAGCAGCATAATAAAAGCAGCAGGGCGCAGCAGATTTGCATGTTTTTCTCCGCGAGAAGTGTTGCCAGGCTGAGTTATCGGTGTGCAGCTGTCTTCCGTGCCGCGTGTGGATCAAGTTGTGCCTTGGACGCAGCTGCCGGCGAATCGTTCCATCATTTCCAGAAATGAAACAAGGGCAAAAAGCCTAATCTTCAATGAGCCAAGCAACACCTACGCAGGACAACCTGGCCGATCTGGCCGAGTTTCATTCGCCTTTGGGCGAATTGCTGGCAGCCGACGATAGCGATGCAACGATCAGCGAACAATCGCTGAGCGCGGATCAACTTTCGTTCTTTGACGAATACGGCTACGTCTCCGGAATTCAAATTCTTGATCCGCGACAAGTTGAACAACTGCGCGAGGAGTTAGCAGGGATCATGGATCCGGAACATCCTGGCCATCATTTGTTTCACGAGTTCCATTCGAATGAATCGCCTGATCCCAACCGCGTGTTGTTTCATGCCTTGGGCGCCTGGCGGATCACGCCTGGCTTTCACGACCTGTTGTGGCATCCGGCGTTTTTGCAGCCTGCGGCCCAGTTGTTGGCTGGTGGTGTTCGCTTCTGGCACGATCAGTTGTTTTGCAAGCCGGCGAAACATGGTGGCGTCGTCGCCTGGCATCAGGACTATTCGTACTGGACGCGAACGCAGCCGATGCAACATCTGACGTGTTGGATTGCGCTGGACGATGCGACGCGTGAAAACGGATGCTTGCAATATGTGCCTGGCAGTCATCGTTGGGACTTGCTGCCCATCACAGGTCTGGCCGGCGATATGCACGCCATCCGTGAAGTCCTGAATGACAAGCAATGGGAAGCGTTACAAAACCCTGTGCATGTTGAGCTCCGCGCCGGTCAGGCGGCCTTTCATCATCCGTTGATGGTTCATGGCTCCGGCGAGAACAACACATCTCGTCCGCGCCGAGCGGCCGTGTTGAATGTCTTTCGCGATGGTGTTTGCAGTGGATCTGATGAACCGCTGCTGCAAGGCGTGCCGTCCATTCCGCAAGGCGAACCGGTGCAGGGAAAGTTCTTTCCGTTGTTGCGCTCGAAGGAAGCGCCAGCCGCATCGTAGCCGGCGTTGTTCTCTTCTGAGAATCGCTCGCCCTTTGAACAAAAAAAATAAACGTCCAAAGTCTCTTCGCATCGCATGGACATTCAGCAACGCACACCTACAACTCCAGTTGATAAGTACGTGGAGCATTTCTTCCACGTCCGAGGGTATGACCCGGAACACCGTGTCGAGCGGATTGTGCCGGATGGGCGCTGCAACATCGTGATCGAATTGGATGGGCAGCGCCGCGCGGTTGTCGATAACGAGACTCACGAACCCCAGCAGATTTGCACGGGAGCTTGGGTTTCCGGCCCTCATCGAGATTACTTCTCGATCACGGCGCTGCCCAACTCGTGCCTGATTGCAATTCGCTTCTTGCCGGGTGGACTGTTTTCCTTTCTTGACCGCCCTGTCGATGAAATTGCAGGACAAGTCATCCCCGGCGAAGAACTCCTCGACGGCGCGCTGCTGCACCTGCGGAAGGAATTGCTCCAGCAGCAAACGGCCGAAGCGCGATTGGCGATGGTTGACCGCTGGCTCTTGGCGAGGCTTGACGAAACGCGGCAACCGCCGCCAACGATTCAGCAAGCCATACAAGCAATCCTGACGCAACCAACTGCGGGAAAGTTGCAAGACCTGGTCGACGCCTCTGGCTACTCTCGCAAGCAATTCAACCATCTGTTCAAGAAGCACGTAGGGCTATCGCCCAAGATCTTTCAGCGCATCTTGCGGTTCGGACAGATCCTCGAACGCGTGCAGCAAATACAGCCCATCTCTTGGGCAACGCTGAGTGTGGAATGCGGCTACACGGACCAGTCGCACTTCATCAAGGACTTCCAAGGCTTCTCCGGCTTCAACCCGGCCGAGTTTCTTTCGACGGACCCGGATCGCTTGAACTTCTTTCCCATGGATGGCGATCCCGACCTGGGGGAATCGGCCTGAACAACCTCGGAACCTCCCGACGACTTGCCGTCCGCGAAATGAGACTCCGAAAGAGGTAACAAATCTACAATCCCGTGAATAGGCACAGGGCTATTCTTTCTTTGATGCTTGTTTTGTGACGGTGATCCGGCAGCGACAAACGCGCCGCCACGGTTCACCGCAAAATTCCCATTCGAGTAGGAGGAGTCTCTGTCATGTTCCGCAGCTTTGTCGTGTTGATGCTCAGTTTGTTCTTGGCCGCTTCGGCGTCCGCTCAAGATTCTTCCGTCAGCAGTCGAGTTGAGACAACCAAGACCGGCGACTTGATCTTGGTGCAAGAGGTTGTCGTCAAAGCGCCTGTCGATCAAGTTTGGGCCGCGTTCACTACCAGCGATGGCTGGGAAGCCTGGGCCGTGCCTGTCGCCAAAGTTGATTTCCAGGTGGGTGGCATCATTCGCACCAACTACAACGCCGGCGGTTCGGCTGATGATGAGGACGCCAACGTGCTGCACGTCATCAACTATGTGCCCAACAAGTTGATCACACTGCAAGCCGAGGTCAGCAAGAACTGGCCGGAGATTCTCAAAGAGCGCGAGAAGCAGATGTATAACGTGATCACCTTTGAACAACTCAATGACGAAACGACCAAAGTCATTTCCTTTGGGCTGGGTTACCGCGATACGCCTGAGCTTCGCGGAATGATGGAGTTCTTCATCGAAGCCAATGAAGGGCTCTACCAGAAGCTGATTGACTACTTGGAAGAATGAGACTCCTGGCTTGCGTGGCGCTAGCGACTTGGACAACGTGCAAGGCGACACCCAGATTTCCGCCAATGCTTGCATGGCAGCTTTTGAGGTTGCGGTTTGCCATCGCCTGATCTCCGGCATGATCTCTTTTGCCCCTGATCTCTTTCGTCCGCAAATGGTGACTGGCTTGGGCCTCGCCATTTTCGGCCATGTTATGGAGTCCTTGTACGCAATCCTCTGCGACGAAAGTCCTTAGCCACGGAATCCTTCGCCGGAAACCTCGATTTTCGCGGCAATCCTGGAGCTTTCCCAACGAATACCGGCATAGCCGTCTTGGGCGAATGCTGCTGCCAGCAGGGCGGATTTCCTCCGGCGACCGCCAACGTCAACCGGTCTGGTGGCTGCGGACCGGTTGATTAGAATGGCGGCTTGCCGCGAGAACTGGCTTGCGGCAACAGATGGCCCTTCTGCACACACGGCCCTCGTGCATTCAGGGCATGCAATCGTTGGGAACTTCACCAGGAATCGCCTGTGTCAAAACAATCTGAAACACGGGAAACGCTCGATCTGAAGGATCGGATGTTTGCCGGTGTCCTTGCCTGGCTCATTCCCGGAGCTGGGCACTTTTATCAAGGCCGTCACGCCAAGGCCACCATTTTCTGTGTTTGCATCCTTGGTCTGTTTGTCTTTGGGATGGTGCTGGGAGATGGCCGCGTGGTGTACGCCCAATGGCAGCCGGGGAAGTATCGCCGCTGGCCTTTCTTGTGCCAGGTGGGAGTGGGGGCACCGTCGCTGCCGGCTTTGGTGACCTCGTACCAGAACGCGGACAGCTTCTTTGGCACCAAGATGTATGTCGTGCCGGATTGGCAACCCAAAGGCGAGGACCAGCCCACCGAACTCGATAACCTGCACAACAGCCTGAACCGGCGGTTCGAAATGGGAACCGTCTACACCATGATCGCAGGCTTGCTAAACATCCTTGTGATCTATGACGCGGTGGCCGGTCCCGCCTATGGGCTTGTCCGGCGCGGACCGCCGGACAAAGAAGAGAAAGACAAGGACGAAAAAGACAACAAAGAGGAAGAGTCGCCTGCGACAGCCACGGCGTAGCAGCCACGCAAGCAGGCGGCTGCACATCGTTTCTCTCCAGATTCCGCAATCTTGAATTCCCAAACATTGAGTCTCGAACCATCGAGTCCATCATGGCCGGACCTATGCCCAACGATTTTTGGTACGCCATTCCGCTGATTGTTTCCGTGAGTTTGGTTTATTCCGCCACGCGACACGAAGACATGAACCTGATTTGGCGTCACGCCATTCGCGCCGGCGTCTGGATTGTAGGGTTGATGGCATTGATCCTCGCCGTGTTGTTTGTGATCTCGACTTATGTGGTTTAGTTATGTTGTCTAGAGATCACGTTGTTTGAACGTTGCAATCGAGTTCGTCTGACACAGTTCCCCGTCGCAGTCTTCCTGGCAATCTTCAATGAGTAATCCCTACGAATCGCCGCAAGGAAGCTACGCTCCCCAAGCCCAACCTGGCTTTGACGCCGGCGGCCAACGCTTGGGCGATTCCGGGTACGTCCGCCAGGTCATGGTGATCTGCATTCTTTGTTTCGTGTTTGGCGGATTGGAGATTCTCGTCGGCATCGGCGCAATTTTCGGCGGCACGTTCATGAGTACAGTGGTTGAAGACGAGTTGCAGAGGCAGCCAGGAGGTGGTGCGAATGCGGCTGAAACCCAGGCGTTCGTCGGCATGATCTCCACGATCTATTTCGTCGCCGGCATTATCCTGATTGTGGCTGCGGTTTTGCGAATTGCCGCTGGCATTCTCAATCTCAAGTTCCGCGCCAGGGCTTTGGGGATTACCTCGTTTATTGTTGGTGTGCTGCCGGCCTTTACGTTCTATTGCGCGCCCACGGCAATTTGTCTGATCGTGTACGGCCTGATCGTCTATCTCAATCAAGACACGGTCAGAGCGTTCGCCCTGGGGCAGCAGGGTTACACCAAAGAGCAAATCCTCTCCGCGCCGCGATA
>CALJLD010000268.1 GCA_937982665.1 uncultured Planctomycetales bacterium | reverse complement strand
TCGAGCGAGGATATCGCCGTGCCGGTCACCGCCGGAATCTGGCGCCCACGGATCATTGTGCCGACGATGTGGAACTCGTGGACGGCGGCCAAGCAGGATGCCGTGTTGCGACATGAACTCTCGCATATCGCGCGGCGTGATGTTCTGGTGAGCTTGCTCAGCGCGTGCTGCTGCGCTGTCTATTGGTTTCACCCGCTCTCTTGGGCCTTGTCGCGGCGGCTCGCTTCGTTGGCGGAAGAATGTTGTGACGACGCCGTGTTGAGGAAGACTGCCGGCCGCACATTGTACGCGCGGTACTTGTTGGAGTTTGCTTCTTTGTGCCGCACGCGGCGACCGCTGCTTGTCGCCATGGCTCGCTCCGGGCGGCTGACGGGTCGGATCGATCGAATCCTTGATACGACTCGCGAGATCCCGCCACAGCCCCACAGAACCCACGTCGCAATCGCCGTTTTGATGACCGTGTGTGTCGCAATTGCAGTCGCTGGCGTGCAAGGTCAGCGTGAAGCCGTTGCGGAATCCACCGCTGGCGAATCCTCAACCGCAAACAACTCAGCACATAGCAACGATGCGGGAGACACTCCGTCGCAAGATGGCGCAACTGGAACCGCCACCACAGGCGATCAAGATAGCGCGACTGACGCCGAGCAATCGGTCACAGGGCAGATTGTTGATGAGGAGGGGAATCCCATCCCCGCAGCGGAGGTCTTCATTTCGGTGTTTGATCAGGGTGTCTTAAACGATGTCAGCGAGACGCGCATCCACGCTCACGCAAAGTCGGATAGTAACGGAATGCTGACAATCGCCTGGCCGGAGATCCCGGAGCATCGCAATGACTTGGACCGCCGTTACTCGGACCATGGGTTTATGCAACAGCATCTTGTGATGACGGTTCTTGCCCCGGGCTTTGTGCCGCTTCGGCCCATGTTCCCCACAGGCTTTCCCGAAGAAAAGAAGCTGACTCTCGCCAAGGCGGAAGCTTCCATTCGCGGGCGGATAGTTGACCTGGAGGGCAAGCCAATTGCGGACGCGCGCATGCGTGTTGTGCAATTCATCCCGCCGCGGGCCGATATCGGGCCATGGTTGGAAGAATCGCAAAAGAACCCGCCCAGCAGCTTCTTGGCGGAAGCGCCGGAGAATTCTACGCGGGCAGATTCTTTCCGCGGCCGTCCAATCCGCAGCCTGCCGGTGATCGTCAATGGACTGCCGGTGGATTCGCTCAGCGCCACGACAGATGCTGATGGACGTTTTGAATTCTCTGGCCTGCCAAAGGATGCGCTCGTCGTTTTGGAGTTGGAAGGCGACAACGTTGCGAGAACACAAATGAACGTGCTGACCAGGGCTGTCGAATCGTTCCCGCTCTATGACGATTCCTGGAACAAGCGCACAAAGATCTGCTATGGCGCGGAGTTCGAGTATTTCGCCGAACCCAGCCAGGCAATTCGGGGAGTGGTCCGTGACGCCGATACGGGCGAACCGATCGCCAACGCGGTAGTGGGCATACAAGGCATCAGGATTGGCAACACGAACTACACGATGGGCAGGTTCCTGGAAGCAAGAACCAACGCCGCTGGCGAGTACACACTCCACGGCGTTGCCAGGCTATCCGCGCGGAGCGAGATGACTCATACGGTTCAAGTCACGCCGGCACGGGGCTCGGCGTATTTTCGCTGGCCGAACATTGAAGTGCCCAAGCCTGGTGGGTTCGATCCGATCTCGCTTGATATCGGTTTGAAACGCGCCATTCCCGTTTCCGGGAAACTGCGGAATGCGGAGACAGGCGAGCCTGTTAACGGTCTTGTTGGCTACTTCCCTTTGATGGAGAACGAGCACCTCGACGATTACAAGAACTATCGCCGCTCACAAAGCTCGGCCGTACCGGACTTGTATGCAACCGATGCTGATGGCAGCTTCCAGCTTCCGGCCATGCCTGGGCCGGGGTTGCTGGTTGGGATTGGCCTTGATGCGAGCAAGTATTTGCCGGGAGCCGGCGCGGAGAAAGCAGGTTGGCCGAACGTGGAGCGCCCGCGGTATGCCGTCCATCTTCAAAGTATCGACAGTGTCCATTCGCTTGACCGCATCGAGATTGAAACTGATGCCAAGGTGTTTTCGCATGACGTCAAACTCATCCCGATGCAAAAGCAAACTTTCGAAATTGTTGATCCGCAGGGCGAGCCGGTCGAGGGCGTTACGGCGGTGGGTTCACACCCTCTGTTTAGAATCGCCGGTCTGGAATATGTGCCGGGATCCCGGTTGAATAGCCCCACTATATGGGGTGGGTCAACGGTGGACGTCTTTGGATTGGAGGCCGTGGAACGCCGCAGGCTGTTAGTTCGCGATCATCGCAGGCAATGGGCCGCAGCAGTTTGGGTCAAACACCGTGAGACCAGGCAAGTCAAGCTTGCGCCGATGCCAACAGTTTCCGGCCGCCTTGTTGACGAGAATAACCAGCCATTGACCGGACAGCGGATCGAAATTGTGATCGAGCCGGATGAAGTTGTGACTCCGTTTCCGCAATACTATTTTAGCAAGGCACTCCTACGGCAAAGGGTTGCCTCCGCGACAACCGACGAGGAAGGTCGCTTCACGCTGCAGAACGTTTTCCCCGGCGTGAAGATGGAGCTTCAGCTTGGCCGGTTGAAGATCTTCGAAGTGGAGCCGTTGGAAAGCGGAGCGGACGTTGACTTGGGCGACGTGATGCGTTGACTGCTTGGCGAAATTCGCACGCCTTCTCTCAGTGGCGAAGTTGCCTGAGACGTAACGGAACGATTTGCCGCTTTAGACGAATACCAATCTCACGAAGATCTGTAGCAGCAATCCTGCGTCATAGCGCTGAGTATTCATTACGCCCATCCGCGGGCGGTTGCACTTCGCGCTTGGGATCGCTCCAGCGGATCACACTTTCCGCGAGCATTCGCGCGCCGATCGCCAGGCACCGCTCGTCCACATCAAACCGTGCAGAGTGCAGCCCAGCGTTCCCCACTTCTGGAGAGTTGCATCCCAGCCGCAACATGCAGCCGGGCGCATGGTCCAGATAGAAGGCGAAGTCCTCGCTGCCCATGCTGGGACGGGGAATGCCATCGATGTTGGCGGTGCCGACGACGCTTTCCGCCGCCGCGGTCATCACACGGACCAGCGTGGTATCGTTATGGACCGAAGGCGCGGACATGCCGACCTCAACTTCGATCTTCGCTTCGGAAGTTTCGGCCAGCCCTCGGGCGAGGCGTTCAATATGAGTCAGCGTACGGTTGCGAACTTTCGCATCCAGCGTGCGGAGCGTGCCGGCCAGGTAAACCTCTTCCGGGATGACATTGGGATTGTCGCCGCCGTCAATTTGGCCGATGGTCAACACGACCGCATCCTGGCTATCGGTCATGCGAGGGACAAAGAGATACAAGTTGCTGACAAGTTGCGCGGCCGTGGCGATGGAGTCCACCGACTCGTGCGGGCGCGCGGCATGTCCTCCGCGGCCGGTAACGCGGAAACTGATCGTATCGCAACTGGCTGTGAGCGCTCCGCTCCGCAAGCCAATGCGGCCGGCCGCCCGACTGGGATCGACGTGCAATCCAAAAATGGCGTCAACATTCTCCATAGCGCCAATCTCGATCATCGCTTTGGCGCCCTGACACGTTTCTTCGGCCGGCTGAAAAACCCCTCGCCAGCAAATGGGCCACGGCAGTTGGTCGTTTCGCCGGAGTTGTTCCAGCGCGGTTGCGGCGCCAATCAGAATGGCCGTATGCGCGTCATGGCCGCAGGCGTGCATCAGGCCGTCGCACTGACTGCGATACGGCACTTCTTTGGCGTCATGAATCCGCAAGGCATCCAAATCCGCGCGCAAGGCGATTCTGGGCGGATTGTTTTGTTTCTCGCCAGTTGAAGATCCGTTCGTGGTGGCGTTCGATAGAGAATCGACAATCACGCCACAACCTTCGGCTCCGAAACGGACCGGCAACCCCAACTCGTCCAGCTTGCGATAGACCAACAAGCTGGTGGCAAATTCCTGGCCGCTGGGTTCCGGATTCTGATGCAATTGCCGCCGCAGTTCGCTCATCTCGCCAGCGATTGCGGAAACAGCAGATAGCAGAGCGTCCGTCCAGGCGTGCATAAAAGCGTCAGTAGAAAGCATTGCTAAGAAGTAGAATTGCTACTTCTACCTTAGCAAGGACGTGGCGCTTTCAACAGTGTTCTCGGTCACCGGTTTAGAGAGTAGGGGACATGATCAATCATGCGCTTGCTTATACTCTGGCCTCAGCAGCAGGATTTTTTTGTCGGGATCCAGTTCGATTGATTCCACGTCTTTTTCAGATTTCAACTTGAGTGATGCCGTGCGTTCGCTGAGGGCGACGGAGTGATCTTCGCTGGAGCCGTCCGCAAAGTTGACTTTGACGTCAACATCCAGCCGAAATGGTTCGCCGTCCTGCGTCTGCTCGACAACAACGGTGCGAGTTTCGGCATCCACTTGCGATGTCAACCTGGGAGCGCCCGTTCGATCGAGCCATTGCGCGAAGAATGGCTCCAGATCATGCTCCGGCGCGGCAGCGATGAAGCGCGCTCGCAAGTCCGCTAATGAAAGGGGGCGATGGCGATAATCTTCAACAATCTTCTTAAGCGTTGAAAACATCAACTCGTCCCCAACTCGCAGTCGTAGCATGTGATAGAACCACATGCCTTTGGAATCGGCCAGGCTATGTGTTGTGCCGCCATCAAGCTCCGAGTTGGAAAGGTCGCTAAGCGGATGATCCTTACCTTGAATGAGCAAATAGGCATAGCCGCGGGCGCATTGAAGCGGACTGTAGCCTGAGCGCGAGTATTCCAAGAACTTGTTGCGGGCTTCCACGCCTTCCAAGGCTTCAATTGCCAGTACAGCGCCGAACTGAGCCAACGACTCGCTGACAACTTTCTCGGCATCTCCGGTTGTCATCACGGTGTTGCCCCACCATGCGTGGCACAACTCGTGCGACCAAAGCGGCAAGTTGACATGCCCATGCTCGAATGCGGAAGACTTGGCCATGATGAAAGTCTGCTGCGAGGCCGCGTACCAGCCGGGAATCCGCTCAATGACTTCGGCCACGCCAACGGTCGTGAAGGGGTACGGGCCGAAGGCTTCCTCTTGCGCCGTGATGATCTGATCGAACAGTTCGGCCATATCATCAACGCTCTGTTCGCGTTCCTTCAGCAGATAGGCGGCCGCCTGACGCCCGTTGCGTTCAACCTGCCCATGTTGATATGCGGCCGCGCTAAAGGATCGGGCGACATGCGCTTCGCCGAGTTCGCGGACTTCAACAACTTCCTCTTCGTTGGCCTCGCGGCTGACGAGCACGCCATCACAAAGGGCGCTCCAGCCTGGCGGAAGATGGAATGTTGTCTTGCCAGGGGCACTCAACAAACTCGCGGTAAACTCTTCGCCGCGATCAATCCTTGGCAGCGGGAACGGATACCAGGCGTCCGTCCAGGAAGCCAAAGCAATCTCCGGCGCAAGGCCCACTTGATTGGCGAAGTTCTTGAATTCCACCTGAAAGGCGAGTTGCACTGTGTCGCCTTGACGCTTGGGCTCGTCGAATTGCAACTCGGCCGGGCGGGCGGCCGGGAATCTCTCGATCCGCAGACCCAGGTTGCAGGCTTGCCCATCAACTTCGGCACTCACCCACTCCATTGCCGTGCGGCTGGTGTTGACGACCAGGGTGATGCCTTCAGCGCTTTCTGCATCAAGCGTTAGCGTTATCTGCCCATCAACGATGAACTTCCGTTCTTCCGGATTAATGTGCACAGTCAGGTCAGCGTGAGTTGTTCGCCAACCGGTAAACAAGGCTGGCGTTGGCTCTTGCTGCGCCAAAGCCGGAGCAGCGCTGGCCGTCAAAACTGCGAAAGCGACTAGACCCAAGAGCGTGAGACAAGTTGAAATGCGTGACATTTGTGGACTCGGTTGGCCTTTGGAATACATGGCGGAATCCAGGCAGGATATCCGCCATAGCCCGCGACTTCTTGAAGGATATTTGCGCGCTATTTTCGCCGGTTGGTTGCGACAGGCTTTTTGGCGTCGCAATCTTCAGATGTGCAGTCGCCTGGCGACGGCCTAACCACGCGCTCTTCGCCGGATTTGCCCCGGCGTTAAACCCAATGCTGCCCGAAGCACTCGGGTGAAGTGCGGCTGATCTGTGAAGCCGTAGCTGAGCGCGATTTCCGATATCGGTCTTGAGGTCACGGCCAACTCTTTGACCGTCAACTCCAATTGGCGACGGCGGCGATACTCGCCAATGCTGCAGCCTTGCCACTTCCGGAAGGATCGCGCGAGATGGGCCGGATGTCGTTGGAACTCGTCAGCGAGGCTCGACAGCGAGATTGTCGCAGCTTCATTCCTAACCCGATGCATGACACCGTCCAGCCAACGGGGCCGACTGGACTCCGCGGCCAATGGCAAGGTTCGCGTCTGAGCAAAGAACTCCGCGATCAACTCATGCAGGACCAGGTCGCTGTGCTGATCGGCCGTGATCGATTCGGCCAGCATTCGTGTTGCCAGCCAGCGAGCATGCAATGGCTGGCCGTTGGGCTGCGGTGCGCAGTCAATGAACTCTGCGTACGGTTCAATCGCATGATCGCTGAGCGTGATGTTGAGAACCAGCGAGTCCGAAGGGCCAAATCGATGGGCATGCGGCATGTTGGCGGGATGAAATTGCACGCTGCCTGTTGGACAGGAGACGTCGTGCAAGCGCGCCATTTCGTCAACGTGGCTTCCAGCAAGTGTGACAATCAGCACATGTTGTGCGTGTGCGTGTTGCGGCAATTTCTCGAATGGGCGGTAGCGGGACTCGGATACACGAAACGAGCCAATCTGTCGGGCTCGAACCAGACTTCCGAAATAGGTGCTGTTTTCCAAGACGAGCATAGGACCTCCACATTCGATTGTGATCCAAGCGGCAAGGAAAGAAAGATCACGGCAAAAGAAGCCATTCCCAGCGAGTCCTCGGCGGCGTCAAAAAGCCCGCGATTGTGCCGGTTTGGACACACGTCAATCTCGCGATGATACCAACATTGCCTTGCAAATGTTTCAGCATCAAGGCGATCCCGGTTGCAAACCGCCCGAACCGCGCGGTTGAATAGATACTCCAAGCTTTGTGTTGCTGCGGTGCCGGATTTCACTGAACTCGCGATTAGCTGAAATGACTGTTCGCCGACGATCGAGAATCTTGCTGTTCGCCGCCACGGTCACGTCCGCCGTTGGTTTCTTGTGGTCGGGCATCCTATGGTCGGCGTCCCCTCGTGTCACGCCTGGCCAAGAGCAAGACTTTGGCGATCAACTGCCGAGGATTGCCGCGAAATCGCCGGAGGAGTCCCTGCGCGAGTTCGAGCTTATCGATGGCTTCCACATGGAACTCGTCGCTGCGGAACCGTTGGTGGTTGATCCTGTGGCGATCGACTTCGATGCTTCCGGTCGCGCATACGTTGTTTGCATGCGCGGTTACAGCGAGCAGGGAAACGAACAGCTTGGCGAAGTCCGTTTGCTTGAAGATGCCGACTCCGACGGGCGTTACGATAAGTCGACGATCTTTGCCGCCGGCCTGAGTTGGCCAACTGCGATTGCCTGCTTTGATGGCGGAGTGTTCATCGGCGCGGCTCCGGACATCGTGTACTGCAAGGATCAAAATGGCGATGGGGTCGCCGACGTTCGGAAGATTGTTTTCAGTGGCTTCTCGCGTGATAACGTTCAAGGCCTGTTGAACTCGTTTCGTTGGAGGTTGGATAACCGAATTCATGTCGCTGTGAGTACAGCCGGCGCAAGGATTCGGACTTTGCTGACGGCACTCGATGGCGAATTGATCTCAACCGAGGATGCTGTTTCGAGCGATGCGATTGTTTTGCGCGGGCGAGACTTCTCCTTCGATCCGCGGACGCTGGACATTGAGATCGAGTCCGGCGGCGGGCAGCACGGAATGTCGTTTGATGATTGGGGGCGGAAGTACGTGACTTCCAACAGCAATCACATTCAACAGGTTGTGATTGAAGATCACTATCTGCGCCGCAACCCGTCGCTGCCGCCGACAAATCCCACGGCGATGATCGCCGCTGATGGCCCGCAGGCTGAGGTCTTTCGCATCAGTCCTGTTGAGCCCTGGCGAATCTTGCGGACGCGGTTACGCGTGGCCGGTGAAGCGCCTGGGCCGATTGAAGGGGGCGGACGCGCGGCGGGTTACTTTACCGGGGCGACCGGTGTGACCATCTATCGTGGTGATGCCTGGCCTGTGGAACATCGCGGACTAGCGTTCATCGGCGATGTCGGCAGCAACATCGTGCACCGTAAGCGGCTGACGCATGAATACGCTGGCGGCCAGCACGTGCAACAACTCGCGCAACGGATCGATGACGGACGTGAGTTTATTGCTTCGCGCGAGAACTGGTTTCGGCCGGTGCAGTTCGCGAATGCCCCGGACGGCACTTTGTGGGTGCTGGACATGTATCGCGAAGTGATCGAACACCCGAACAGTTTGCCGCCTTCCATCAAACAGCATTTGGACTTAACCAGCGGGCAGGACCGAGGGCGGGTTTATCGCATTGCCCCTGATGGCTATGAGTTTCGGCCGCTGCCAGATCTCGCCGCAATGAAAGCAGGGGAGTTGGTGCCGTATTTGGCTCATGCCAACGCCTGGCACAGAGAAACGGCCGCGCGACGTTTGTTTGAGCTGCAAGATGATTCCGTTGTTCCGGCGCTCAAAGAACTTGTGCGGAACAACGAAGCTCCGCTCGGGCAACTCCATGCGGTGTACGTCTTGCATGGGCTGGGGCAACTTGGCGTTCAAGACTTGGACACTGCAGCCAACTCAACGCAGATGGAAGTTCGCCGGCATGTCGCTCAACTTTATGAGTCATTCCTCAAGAGCGAGAACCTGGCAACTCGCGAGCAAGCACGGCGGAATCTTCTCGCTTTGCTAGGCGACGCGACGCCTGAGATGCAGTTTCAACTGGCGCTGAGTTTGGGAGATGTCCCCGATCCTGAACGTCGCCTGCAGGGCTTGTTGGCCATTCTGCAAGAAAATGCTGCTGATCCTTGGGTGCGTTTGGCTGCGCTCACATCCACGTCCGGTATCGCGGCCGAGACTTTCGTTAAGTTCGCAGGCGATGCAACGTTTATGGCCCAACCCCAGGCAAACGAGGTATTCTCGGCGCTGGCCAATCTGATTATCGAAGAACGACACGGCTTGTCAGACGTCTTTGCCTGGCTGGTGGAAACTTGGGAAACGAACCCCGCTGTTGTGGCGGCTTATGTGCGGCGACTAGCACCCAAGTTGGGAAAGAACGGCGACGAAGCTCGTGCGGCCTTTCAGGCGGACGCGTCCGGCGCAAAGCTGTATGAGTTGATGATTGCCGATGTGGAGGCCGTACTTCGCCAGCGTGATGCGTCTGCCGCGGCGCGAACACGAGCGGCCAGCCTGTTGTGGTTAGCTCCCTGGAATGATGTCTCCACGGCCTACCTACGCTTGTTGACTCCGCAGGAATCACCACAAGTGCGGGCGGCGGCGATTGAAGCGCTCGGTCACGTTGACGAGGCGACCGCTGCTGAGTTGATTCTGGATGCGTGGACGTCGTTCACGCCCGATCTGCGCAGCACGGCCGAAGGCGTGATGTTCGCCCGGCCTGCCAACACCCAGGCATTACTCACAAGAGTTGCCGCTCACGAACTGGACCGAGCGGACTTCGGTCCCGAGTTTGTGGCAAAACTGAACGTTCACCCAGCCGACAGTATCCGTACCATAGCCGCCGAACTCTTCGGCACTTCAAGCGGAGCCCGTGACGATGTAATCGCCGAGTTTCAGCCCGCCTTGGAGTTGACCGGCGATGCCGAGCGCGGCTTTAAGCTGTTCGAGAGAAACTGTGCCAAGTGTCATCGTCGCGCAAGCATCGGCCACGAGATTGGCCCCTCGTTGGCAGACACTTCTGCCAAGACGCGCGAGCAGTTGTTAATCTCGGTCCTGGACCCCAATCGCGAAGTCAATCCGGCTTACATCAACTACGTTGCTTCAACCGAAGACGGCCGCGTGATGACCGGTGTCATCTCCGCAGAGTCCGCCACGGGCATCACGCTCAAGCGCGAGGAAGGGCAAACGCAGACGGTGCGACGGGACGAGTTGGACGTCTTTTCCAGCACGGGCAAGTCGATCATGCCGGAAGGCCTGGAAAAGGAATTCAACGCCCAGCAATTCGCCGACTTGCTTGAGTTCTTATCTGGTCCTGATCCAGGGCCGGGCAAATTGCCGTGACATCAGCGATCGGCGATGTTGATGCGGAAAAACTGTGCAACATTCCAAATCACGAAGACCATCATCGTGATTGCGAAGCAAAAGATTATCCAAACAAACAGTGCTTCAAACTTCGGCGTGCGTGACTTCTTGTCGGCCAGCCTACTTCTCCTTGCTCATGGCAGCTTCCGCCTGTTTGGCTTCCGCCATCCACGGCTCCATGTCGTCGAACATCGCGCCGGCACCTTCGTGGAAGACTTTGCCAACCAGCAAGTCCGTCAGGTTCTTGCGGTGCTGAGGGTGCTGGCGAATAAACTCGCCGAAGCTGAACTCGTCATTGTAGTAGGCGTAAACAAGTTTGCGGATCCAGTTCATTCCGCTGGAATACTCTTCGGCCCAAGCTCCCAGTTGTTTTCCGGAGAGGTCGCCTGACTTGAGGCCTGCCACCACGGCATCGGCCGCGAGTTCGCCCGACCTCAGCGCCAGGAAAACGCCGGACGAATAAATCGGATCGAGGAAGCCGAAGGCATCGCCGACCAAGACCCAACCTTCGCCAGCAGGCTGCTTGGAAATGTAAGAGAAATCGCGGAGCACGCGATAGTCATCACAACGCTCGCCGATGCTGACACGATCTTTGACGGCCGGGCAGTTTTCCAACTCTTCTTGGAAAACCTCTTCCGGTTTGCCGCGACCTTTGAGCAGATAGTCCGCGTTGGAAACCACTCCGACGCTGACCACATCCTCCGGAAGCGGGATGTACCAGAACCAGGCCTTCTTTCCTTTGGTGTGCATGATGATCGTGGCGCCTTCATCGCGACCGGGATCGCGCCGCGCTCCACGATAGTACGTCCAGATCGAAGCTTTGCGCAGGCCGGGATACTCATCTTTGAGACCCAGCTTGTTGGCGATCAAAGATTGTTGGCCGGAACCATCGATCACAACTTTGGCGTGAACGTCGCGGGCGTCTTCCCCTTTGCGTTGCACGCGCGCGCCAATCGCTTTGTCTCCATCAAAGAGCACTTCCTGCACGCGCGTCTCATCAAACGCATCCGCCCCTTTTTCGCGGGCGTTGTCAAAGAGCATTTGATCGAATTCGCTCCGCAGCACTTGCCAGGTCTGCGAGCAATCGCGCGGATCGGCATCGTGAAAGTAGAACGGAGCTGATTCGCGGCCGCTTTGTCCGACAAACTGCACGCTGAACTTCTTGGGGAAGTGGCTGGCCTTCATCTTGTCCAGCACGCCCAAGCGTTCGAGCGTCCAATAGGTCTCCGGCATCAACGACTCGCCCACGTGAAAGCGGGGCATCTTGTCGCGCTCCAACACCAGCGTGGAGTAACCGGCATCCGCAACCAGGGCCGCGGCCGTACTCCCGGCCGGACCACCACCAATCACCAGGCAATCGTAAGCGTCTTTCATACGTGGATCTTCGTTGAACACAAAGGGTTGGATTCGCAGGCGGCCGCGCCGCGCCGGCCTACCGCTGTTTTATGAACGTTGGGGTTTGGTCAATTGATTTATCGATGGTTCCTTGTCGCCTAGCCTGTCCCATATCCGTGAAATTCTCGCAGCCAATTGAATGCTCCAACAGGCTGCTCTTGCGGTTTTTTGCAAGCGGGAAAGCCCTATGGGGCTAAAGCCACTCTTCATTCTGGGCTCAAGCGATTGGGTTTGTGCTGCAAAAGAGCCATTTTCCTCGCGTTTTGGGCTGTTGTCGATGGTTTTCAGTGGGAGATGATTTTCGTTTGAAACGGTTTCGCACGCGTTGAAAACCTTTCCCCACGCGTCCGAAACCTTTTTCGACGCGTTGGGAAGCTTTCCGGTTGCATAGGGAATCTTTCCGCAGGCTCTGTAAACCATTTGCGGCGAAGGCGATCTCGCATCCCGTGACTGCGCATTTTGGCGATTCGCCATTTGTGAATTGGCGTCTCGACGTACCGTGCTTGCTGAGGTTTTCATTTTCTTGTGGTCGGTCTCGATGTAGCGGCAACGGTCTTGGCTTAACCTCTTCGCGTTGTCGTTTGAATCATCAGGCAGCGCTGACAGCAACCACCCGCTGCGTTTTTCGCGTGACTTTTCGTTTGGCTCTCGCGTGACTCATAGCAATGTCTTTTGGGAGCCTTTGCTTTCAGGGCCACGTTCTCACGAAACGTGCGCATCGCCCAAGGGCAAGAATGCTGATTTGGGGATTTTTTTCAAAGTTTTCTGAGATAGTTATCGAGCGAAGACTATTTGTGTTCGGAACGAATTGCGGGGCGGAAACCGCGCGAGCTGGCGCTATTTGGGACCGTGTTGCGACGTCGACAGCGTCTGAGAGCAACGCAGCAAGAAAACGCCGCGAAGAGAACGACACCAAGGAACAAGTTCGACTGAGTCCTGCCTAAGTTGGCGATATTCCCACAACGAACACTTGCCGCAATTGGGTGCAAGTCATCCGGGCCGTGATCATTGCAAGCTGACGCGCTTCCGGCGGCAGTTAGTACGCGGCAGATTCGTATTCAGGCGCTTCCGCCGGCAAGTCCATCGGCGTCATTTCCATTGCGTCCTGAATCTTGCTCCAAACGACACGGGCCGGTTCGCGGAACCAGGACAGCGAAATCGAATGGCGTTCGCCGCCAGGCAATCGCAGATTGAGTTCGGCTTCCAGATTTCCGGAGTTCGCGGAGAGCGAGCCGAACTGCTTGTGCTGGACAATCTCCCAATGCTCGATCTCGGACCAGGCCAGATCACGCTCCAAAATCTTGTGCCGAGGGTTCCACATGCTGATCCCGCCAGGCAAGCGCATGGAAATCCCACCGGGCCCCACGCGAAGGTAGAACGGCCCTTGGCTGCGCACGATCAGCGAACTGACGGCCATCATCAGGAACATCCAAGCCAGCAGCCCGCCAACAATCTCGCCCGCCAGCATGAACCACGGGTAGTCAACATGGGCTTGGACGATTTCCGCTTGAAGTTCAACGATCGCTTCCGAAGCGGGATCTCCCAGCGTTTCCGGAAACACCGCGCAAAATGTCGCCGCGGCAAAGAGGGCCGCCATGGCCACGCAAACAACGCAACCAAGAATCGCACGATGCCGCCATGTGCCAACATCAAACACACGACCGACTGCAGATTCGCGAGCGTAGTAGGGATTGACGACTTGCATGGATTCGCCCTTTGACTGCCTGTTTCTACTGGGTTTTGGCAACAGGTTGCCGCGAAGAAACCGTAGCTTGCCGGCAGAACGGAAGCTGCTCGCGGCAGTAGCGATCATGACGTCTAAAGCGCTTGTTGCGATTGAATGGCTGTCTCTTTGGCTAATTGGCACCCGTGTCGTCCGTCCGAAGTCTGCACACCAGTTCATTTGCGCGGCGGATTGGCTCCGGCTGCCTGTATTGGTTGGCAAGACGCAAGATCCATTGCTCGGCCGTTTGCAAACTGACACGATGACCAATCGAAACGAAAAGCGGCTTCACGCTGTCTTGTGTGCGAAGCACGCTGCCAATGACTTCGCCAGCATCAGTCAACAGCGAAGAAGCTCCCCGTTGGGGACCGGGTTCGTCATACTCGCCGAGCAGCCGTGTCTTGCCACAACCAATCGTTGGAACATCCAACAGAACTCCAAGGTGGCTTGCAAGACCGCAGCGCCGAAAATGCGCTATGCCCTGGCCATCGCAAATCAGCAACTCCGGCTTGTTGTGGATTTTCTCAAGCGCGGTCCATAGCGGCGGCAACTCGCGGAACGCGAACAAACCAGGTGTGTACGGAAACGTGGCGACGCCTGTGGCCGTCGCTGTCTCGATAGTTTCCATTGTCTCGCAGTTGATGATAACCACGCCGGCATAGACGCGAGCATCGTCTCCTTTGGCGTAAGCCACATCAACTCCGGCCACATGTTGAATTCTGGGTGCGAGAACGTCATATCGCTCCACAGCTTTGGCCAGATTCGCTTGAATTCTCGTGGCCTCGGCTATGTTGACGTCAAACTCAGGCTTGCGTCTAGCTGCCATCCAGTGCTTGCCTCGTTCTGCCCAATCCCGCATTGCCCGGATTCTCGCATCATTGTGATAGGTCGTTGCCACGCTCCCCGATTCATCCCACGTTTCAACTTCGATTACAGATCCGAACTCATACAACCCACGGACTTTCAAGTTTCCAGTGGGATACCAGGCTGTTCTCGTCCCGTGGCAGACATTGTCATTTGCGTGCCAGAGTTCCCTTAGCTGTCCGTTGGGGTACCAGCTCTTGCATTCGCCTTGGCGCCATCCGTTTTCGTACGGAGTCTCCGTTCGCCGCTGGCCATCGGAAAACTGAGACACGGCAATGCCGGTGAAAGGTTCGCCGTTGTGCGAGCAGATACCGCTTTGGAATTCCAATTCCACTTCCTGAATGAGCGGCCCGTGCATAGATTGCCCTCATGTCCCATGCTGACAAGTTGCATGCCGCCAGAGCCCTGAAAAAATCAGTGCGCTAACTAGATCCCTGCGTCATCCGCGGAAGGCCCATAGAGCCCCGGCACTGGAATATCATTCACGCGGAAGTAAACGCACAGGTGCGCCCGGTGGTGGATGGAGTGATTGAAGATCCAGGTGCGGACGACGACGAGCTTCGGCAGCGTCATGATCTCTTCGCCGCCTTTGAGCAGGCTCCAGTCTTCCATCAGCGTGGCATCTTCGACACTTTCCAGAATCGGCCGCGCTTTGGCGACGTTGTCATCGAACAGTACGAGAATCTCCGCGGCGGTGCCCAAGGATGGCGAACGAAACGGTTCGCCGCCTGGCGGATCGACATCCAGCGAATCCTTGTTGATGGTCATGTCCATCCAGCCAGGGATATCGGCCAGATGATTGGCGACCCAACCGATGGTGTTGGACTTCTCGTGGATCTTCCAATCGAGCTTGTCATCCGGCAGTCGCTCCAACACTTTGCGGGTGTTGGCCATCTCTGCATCAAACTCCGGAATCATGGACTGGCCAATTCGCATGTCGATTGCTCCTTGGACTTGTCTGTGTGCGCGCACTGTCCCACAGAAAGAAAACGAAACAGTATTCTAAGCCAAAAGCAAAAAGTAAGTAGGATTTGTGGCGATTAGTCAGGCAGCCCTCCCGACCGCCGCAACTTTGTGCTGACATCGATCGCCAGGTTGCGGTAAACCACCACACCAATGTCCGGGCGACGGCGAATTAACTCGCGGAAATCGCCTGTGGGGAAGACGCCGACCTCGACTGGGGATCGTGCAATCGCCGTCACCGAATGAACCCGTTGGGCCGTCGCATCAGAAAGCAGCGCAGTTTCCCCCACGCATTGCCCAGCCGTCACACAGCCGATTGAAGCGGCGTCGTCGACAAGTTCCACCTGCCCGGAGAGGATCAGGTGCATGGCGTCGCCGCGCTCACCCACTCGGTAGAGTTCTTCACCAGGCTGAAAAGTCCTTGCCGTGCAAATACTCAGCAGCCGCTGCCGTTGTTCGTCAGTCAAACCGGCGAACAATCGTGTGCGCTGCGAAGCCTCGGCGATCCGCGGCGCAACTTTCTTGCCGGCAAAACTCCGCATGACTGCCGCCGCGATCGGCTCCATTTCCTCACACAAGTGGACATCACCCAATTCAAACGGCACAAGGATGTTGGTCATCTTGATCACGTCGAGGCGCTCAACCTCGTGAAACACGTTGGCCGGAACATAGCTGGTTGGCAAAAAGCCCAATTCCAGCAAAGTTCTCTGCATCCTGGGGGAATACGCGCTGACATCCAGATCGATATATGCAACGTCAAGTTCTTCGCGACATCTTTGCAGCAGTGAAGAGAGCAAGAAGCGAATCGGCTGCTCTCCCACGGAGATCAATTCAAAGATTCGAACGACCTTGTCCACGGTATCGTGCATATACCCGATGCCGCCGGCGGTTTGGCCGTTTCTCCGTGCGATGAGGTAGTGCGAGTGCCTGGCCTGCAGTTGAAACAGCCCATAATGCAGGCGGACCGGACCAAAGACTTCGCGATTCTCCAACCGGCCTCGCTGAATACGCAGCAGCGATGTATAGCCTTCTGTCTGCAATTCATCGAGTTCGAATTCGTCATCGTACGGATACGCCACGGACGTTTCGTCAATGATGGCATCCTGCGGAAGCCCGCAGTTTTCCATCGCGATCCCGGCCAATCGGCTGGCTTCCGGGATGATTCTTGGATGATTGCGGCGCAGTTCCAGTGCGTCGCCGAAGTGTTTCATGAAAACGGCAATCGACTCCCGTTGCCCGAACATGAGCATTTTCATGGGCAGAAAGCCAACTGGCACAAAGCCGAACTTGCGCGAGATTTGCTGAGAGAAGGTGTGGGCGGCGCGATTCTCAACAAGACCAACGTGCAGACGAGGCGAAACAAACTTCAGCCGGGCTTCCATCAACTGGTTGCCAATGCCGCGGCCGCGATAGTCCGGATGGACAACAAGTCGGCCAAATTCGCCCACAAGGTCGTTATAGGCTCCAACGCTGAAGACCACCGACGCGCTTCCGGCAACGCGGCCCGTTTCGTCTTCGATGGCAACCAGCAGAACCGAATCATCCCCATAGACCAGTCGGGCCAGTGCCTCGGTATCATAGTATTGGGGATGGATGTATTGGTCGCTGTAGACCGCTTGAAAGACAGCGCTGATGCCCTCGACATCGGAAATCGTGGCTTCGCGGACTGTGATCATGCTGGTCCTTTTGTCGTTAGGCAAGGTGTCCGTAGCGAGGACACGCCTGAGGGCCGGCTGTGTTTTGTGGACCGTCAGTCAAGTGGCCGACCATTGTTATCGTCTGCGACGATCGCCTCGCCTGCCAGCTTTGCAACTTGCGCGTAGTAGGCAGCGCCCACGGCAATTGCCTGCTCATCAAAATCAAACCGATTGGAATGGGCGGGAAACTGTTCGACTCCTTCTCTTGCCGTGCCAAAGCGCACATAGCATCCCGGCACTTCCTGGAGGTAATAGCCAAAGTCCTCGCCTCCCATATTGGCGACTTCCATTTTGACGATGTTGTCCAGGCCGACGGCTTTCGCCCCGGCCCGCCGCGCGATGTCGGTGAACTCCGGAGGATTGATCACAGGCGGCGTCCCCAGTTGAATTGTCACGTCAACCGCAGCGCCGTGCAACTGGCCAATTGACTTGGCCATCCTCTCGATGGCTCGATGCAGTGACTCGCGAACAGACTGATCTTGCGAGCGAATGGAGCCTTCCAATTTGGCGGCACCGGCGATGACGTTGGATGCCGTCCCCGCGTCGAAGCGTCCCACCGTCACAACCGAAGGGTATGCTGGATTGACCTCGCGAGAGACAATCGTCTGCAGCGCCATCACCATCAACGATCCGACAACGACTGCATCAACCGTCTCGTGTGGCCGCGCGGCGTGCCCCCCCTTTCCGGTGATCTCGATAACAAATCGATCACTTGAAGCGTTAACTGCGCCATCCGTAATGGCAATAGATCCCACCGAGAAATGGCGATCAACATGCCCGCCGAAGATAACCGCGGCGTCTTCCAAAGCTCCGGCGGCAATCATTGCCTTTGCACCTTCTCCAGTTTCTTCCGCTGGCTGGAAGATCATCCGTACGGACATCGGCAAGGAGTCAGTTTGGGACAGCAGGGTTGCTGCGCCCAGCATCATGCTCGTATGACCGTCATGTCCGCAAGCGTGCATGACTCCGCGGTTTTGCGAGGCAAACGGCAGCCCGGTCTCTTCGAAGATCGGCAAGGCATCCATGTCGGCGCGCAGCACGACGAATCTCTCAGCGGGCCCGCCGGGAATCTCCGCGATGATCCCAGTGCCATGAATTCCCTTGCGGTAGGCAATGCCCAACCGATCGAGGAATTGGCAGATCAGCTGGGCGGTTCGCTCCTCTTTCCAAGAAAGTTCCGGATGCTGGTGCAAATCCCGGCGAACGGCAACAAGCTGTTTGTACAGCACGGGATCAATCATTTGGGATGTTTCTGTCAGCATGTCTGTTTCCGCACGCCTGAAAAATGATGATTTCCACGGCGCCAATGTGCACGTTCAAGCTTGACGAACGAACCGTCGGAGTCCGCAAGTTAAGTATAGCGGCGCGCCGTGTTCCCGTCCGCAGGACGTAACGCGGTTTGTCGATAGCAAAGATGCAGTAGAGATCATTGTGTGCGAAAGAGCGCGCAAACGTCGCCTCAACCGTGCGCACGGGATCTAACTTCCGCCAAAGGGTACTCGATGATCGGAAGATCGGCCGCTTGCACTTCTCGCAACCGCAGCCAGCCACGGGTGACCAGCTTCTCGCGCTGACGCACATAGTCGCGATCCAGCGTCCGCTTGTCGAACGGCCCTTCCACAATCACCGGCGGCTGAAACTCATCATTGACAATGAATTGGGCCAGTGACGGGTTGCAGCGGATGTGCCGCTCCCGAGAAACGTGAAGTTCCTCCGGATCGAGCAAGCCGATCACGTAGCGCAAATAGAGATCACTCTCGGTGATGTTCTCCACATCGCCGCCGCAAACTTCGCAGAGATATCCTTCTTCGCAATTGGCCATGGTAAAGAACTTCGCTCGTCAGGCCTGAAGGGAACGGGGCATGTTCGTGGCCTGGAATCGGAAAGACGAATTAGGATCGATCTTGTCAGCCTGACCGAAGGAACGTCATGTTGCAAGAAGTGCGCTTACTCGACCGGCCGGATTGTCTTCCTCGTGATGGCAAACTGCCTTCGCTCGGTCACTGCGAGCTCTCCGCGTCCCAATGACAGTCCATTGTTAGTGAATGTCACTTCGCTGAGAGGCCAGCCGCCCAATCATGCCGATGCATCCGCAGACAAGATCGCAGGCCCAACTTCCGCCGATGAGAATTCGCAGCCATCGACCGGTTTCTCCTTCGGTGAAATCGAGGTCGTCGAAGGAAATGCTAATATCCTGGACAATCAACAGTGTAAACCAGAACGCTAACAGAAACGCAGGGATGCTGGCCCCGATCGCGAACGCTCGGGCGTACCCCTTCCCGTAAACAATCGTCACCAAGATTGCTGTTGGCACCAGTAGGATTGAACATAGTAGGCTGATCCCCGCGATCATGGGCGGCAACGCAAACAAGATTGCAAACGCCACGGCCGCAATCCCGGTCATCACCAACGCGCTGCGTAAGCTGAATTGGCCGGCGCCACCCGAAGATGACGGACTATCCGATAACGGGGGAGGGGAGGGTTCGGCCATTGCGCTTTACTAATTAGCGGCGAATTACGCACCGTGACCGTTAGCCTGACGAAAGCGCGGTCTACTTGCAAACAAATCGCGCGAGAATCGTGGCTGCATTCTTCAACGAGCGCCGGCCAGTCTTCCTCGCGCAGGTAACTCATACGGCTTTGGCCAGCAGTCCTGCGCGCGACGTCGCGGGTTGCGATACAGTATGTCCCGCAAGAGGCGCGGCGATCCATGCTCGCCAGCGGGCCGATGCTTGTGCCAATCTTCATCTGTAGGCACAAAGTTGTCATCCAATGGCCAGGGATCGAAAGGAGATTGATCGAGAGCTGCGGCCAGCGCTGTCGAGTCCATCCGCACATCGCCAGCGCGAGGTGGCATGGGCCCGGCCTCAATCCGGGGAATGCCAATCAGCAGAGCGGGATCGTAACCGCCGACGCGATTAACGATTTGCGCGATCTGGTACAGCGAAAGCGAGCGCGGTCCCCCGGCATGATAGATCCCGGCCAGATCGCTGACGGCGACTTGTTCGATCGCGATGTTCAAGCAGTCCGCGTAAGTTGGCGTGCGAACTTCGTCATAATAAAGCGTGGCCGGCTTGCCTGCTGCAAACCGAGATTGAATCCAGTCAATCGCGCCCGCGTGACCGTTGAAGCTCTCGCCCATTGGCAACGAGATCCGCAAGGTGGCCGCCTGAGGCGCGGCTTGTTGCACGAGGTCTTCCCCCGCAACCATCGTTTTCCCGTACACCGTGATGGGGTCCGTTGCCGCATTCTCCGCGTAGCCATGCTCGCCTGCATGGCCGGTCTCGCCGGAGAAGACGAGATCGATCGACAAGTGAACCAGCCGGACATCGCGTCCGTGCATGACATGCAGCAAATTCTCCACAGCGCGAACATTGATTCGTTCCGCAAGTGCCGGGTCCAGCTCGCAATGCTTAAGGCGGCAGTTTCCAACGGTGTTGATGACAGTACGGAAACCGTATTCGTCAAACAACCGGGCGAGCGTGTCTCGATCTTCCGCGTCGCAGGGTTCAATTCCTTTGTCCGCCAATCTCCATAGATCGTTTCGCCGCGTGCCCACCACCTGCCCAGGGTACTTTGCACGGAAGTATGCGAACGCGTTGTATCCAGCAACGCCGGCGATACCGGTGACGAGAATTGGCAGGCGAACTTCCGACATGAATCTGCGGCGGCAAGTCTTGAGATGTTCGGCATCAATCGCGCGGTGTGCGCAGCACGCGCACGATTTCTTCAACGCTGGTAATTCCCGCCGCGGCCAAAGTGGCGGCTTCGGCAAGATGCGGGGTCATTCCTGCCGCCGCGGCTTGTTCGCGAAGCAGTTGCAAGTGATCGTCGCTTGAACCCAACATGGTTGCTCGCATTTCGTCGCTGACTTCCATCCATTGAATCACAGCAGCGCGGCCTCGGTAGCCCAATCCGCCACACGCAGGGCACGTCATGGGTTCATCGCGTTCGCCGGGAATTGTTCCGCTTGGGCGAAACAATGCTTGGGTTTCTCCTATCGCCAGATTCAACTCCATCACCATTTGTGGTGATGGCAAGTATGGCTGTCGGCAAGTCACGCAAAGCTTCCGAAGCAATCGCGCGTTGGCCACAGCTGTGACTTCACCCGCAAAACGCCTGGCGTTGCAGCGCGTTGCGAGAACCCGCAGCAGCGTCTCAGGGGCATCATTTGCCAAAACGCCACCGATGGCAAGCCTGCCCTGGGCTGGCTGTGACGTCAGGGAATCGACGATTTCGGCATCGTCAATTTCAGGGACAATCAAGACATCAGGGTGCTCTTTGGCGATTGAGCGCAACAGGGAATCAATGGTGACCGTCGAACCATCAAACTTCCGCGTGGCGACGTTCTCGATGTCGGGACGCGGCCGACGGCTGTTTTCCAGCAAGTAGTAGCTGCGCTGAAAGCGATCTGAATCGCGGACCGCCGTTTCGAGAAGCTCCGTCATCCCCGATTGCGGCGGTGCGGAGAAAAGGAGCAAGCCGGACTCGGCGGCCAACGAAGCGCGCATTCTCTTTTGCAAAGGCTCGGAGACAGACGCCGCCGCGAGGTTTGCAAACTCCGCCTTGCCGGCGTCCAGCAGCAACTGTGTGCGTTCGCCGGAAGGGATGCCGGAGCTGACAACCGTACACTCCCAGGACTTGTTCTTGATGATGGCCGTGAATTGGCCACTTTGCCGCCAACGTACTTCCTGCGCCGTGATGCCTGCCAACTGCTTGAAGGAACTCACCAATGCTGTTGCCGTGGCGAGATCCAACGCTGGTAACGCGTGCGTGATTCCATCGACTTCGACGGTGATGGTGGATCCGGCGCTGGTCCGGTCCACTTGCACGTTGGCGGCGCCAAGTGATGCCACCTGGTGGAAGAGATTTGTAGCAATCTCAAACGCCCCGAAGCGACGCGCTTTCAACAGATTGATATTGCGCGAGCGTTCGTCATTGCCCGCAGGGCGAAAATGAACGGACGGGGCGGCTTCCGCAGGCGGTTTGCCAAAAGATACGCGAAAGGCCACCGCAGGTAATCCTCAAACTTAGACCACAGGTTTGAATAACGGCGACTTGCGAGACCGCGCCCACATGGCGACACTCGTCTTGCGCTTGGGGCCAAACATGATCCCGCCGCGAGCCGTTGCCGCAATGCCGCGGTGAGGCGCTGCGACGATGTAACAACGCAAAAACTACAGGATACCTGGTTGGGAGACGCTGATGCCCTTGAGCGCCATTTTGAGGGCGTCAACATTTGGCGCAACCTCAAAAGCGGTCGCCCGATCAATCAAGTCTCGATCGACCAGGTCTTTCAAACTGTGCGTGAAGTCGATCATGCCTTCGGCCATGCCGATACGAATGGCATCCGCGAGCTTGGCGTCTTGTTCTTCAAGGATCAGTTTCTTAACGGTACCGGTGAAGAACATCATTTCGATGGTCGGTACGCGATGCACACCTTCGGCGATGGACGGCAACAGCTTTTGGGCAATGATGCCGCGCATGTTGAAGGCGATCGCGCTGCGCAGCGCCTTATGCATATCTTGCGGGAACAAATCCAAAATACGGCCGATGGTCGAAGGTGCGGACGACGCGTGAATGGTCGCGAACACCAGGTGGCCGGTCTCGGCGGCGTGAATGGCCGTCATGAAAGATTCGGCATCACGCATTTCTCCCACGAGCATAATATCTGGATCTTCACGAACCGCGTGCTTCATGCCGATGGCGAAATCCTTGACATCCAAACCGATCTCGCGCTGATTGACCAGGCACTTTTCATCACGGAAGAGATATTCAATTGGATCTTCCAATGTCAGGATGTGCTTGGGATAGCGCTGATTGATCCACTGCAACATCGAGGCAATTGTTGTTGTTTTTCCGGAACCTGTGACTCCGGCCAACAGCACCATGCCCTGATCAAAATGGCAGAGCTTCTCCACCGATGGCGGCAAGTTCAATCCGGCGAAATCCGGAATCCAGTTGTTGACGCGTCGTGCGACAAGACCCGGATGACCGCATTGCTGCAACACGTTGACGCGAAAGCGCCAGAGAGCGCCTTTCTCTTCAACGGTATGCGCGAAGTCCGCGCCGCCGTCATCGATCATCTGCTTGCGTGCGCGTTCACCCATGATGCCGTAAATCAGGTCATGCATGGTCTGATCATCAATGGGATCCACGTCCAAGGGACGTAACGATCCTTTGACGCGAACATGCGGCGGCTTGCCTGCTTTCATGTGCAAGTCGCTGCCTTCGAGGCGGATTGTCGCCCGAAAGAATTTGTTGATCGGCGGATCGACATCGGTGCGTGTTGCGCCCAAATGAGCGTCCGGGGTGTTTTCGGCAATGGACATGGATTTACTCCGCGTCTCTTCAGGTGTGGGTTGCGCGACCGCGTCGCACAACTTTCGATTTCAATCTTCCAGCCGCACAGGGATTCCGCGCGCGGCCATGATTTGTTTGGTTTCGCGAATGGTGAATTCGCCGAAGTGAAAAATGCTGGCTGCCAAAGCGGCGTCAGCCTTGCCATTGATGATAACCTCGGCAAGGTGGTCCGGGTGTCCCGCGCCGCCGCTGGCGACCACTGGCACGGAAACCGCTTGTGAGACGGCAGATGTGATCTCTATATCATAACCGGACTTGGTGCCGTCGGCATCCATGGAAGTGAGGACAATTTCGCCCGCTCCCAGCCGCTCAACCTCTTTTGCCCAGGGGACGGCTTCCAACCCTGTGGGCACGCGTCCACCGTTGATATGGACTTCAAAGGCCTGTTCGGTGTCCCTCTGCACTCGTTTGGGATCAATGTTAACCACAACGCATTGACTACCGAAGCGCAATGCCGCTTGGTGGACAAAGTCTGGATCTTTGACCGCGGCGGAATTGATGCTGACTTTGTCACAGCCGGCGTTCAGCAGTGCCCTGATGTCATCCAGCGAGCGGATTCCGCCTCCCACAGTCAACGGCATGAAGACTACGTCCGCCGTTCTGCGGACAACGTCCAACATGATCTCGCGACCTTCGTGGCTGGCGGTGATGTCCAGAAAGACAAGTTCGTCAGCGCCTTCTGCCTCGTAGCGCGCAGCGACCTCGACCGGATCACCGGCATCGCGCAAGTTAAGGAAGTTGGTCCCTTTGACGACGCGGCCTCGGTCCACGTCAAGGCAGGGAATCACACGTTTGGTCAGCAAGGCGGGAAACTCTTAAGGCGGGACAAATAGAAGCGGACGGGAGTTCGGCGTGTTGCCGAGTTCGCCAACGTCAGGTCTTGGCGTTCATGTTCATCAGGAATTCTGCGTTGGTTTTGGTCTTTCGCAAGCGGCCCACCAGCAACTCCATCGCTTCGGGAGAGTTCATGTCGTTGAGCACCCTGCGCAACATGCAAACGCGGCGATGCTCTTCCGGGTCCATGAGCTTTTCTTCGCGGCGCGTTCCGCTGCGATTGATGTCAATGGCCGGCCAGATTCGCTTATCGACCAGCGCTCGATCCAGGACGATTTCCAAGTTGCCGGTTCCTTTGAATTCTTCGAAGATGACGTCGTCCATCTTGCTGCCGGTATCCACAAGCGCCGTGCCGATAATCGTCAGCGAACCGCCTTCCTCCACTTTGCGGGCTGCCCCAAAGAATCGCTTGGGCTTCTGCAGCGCATTCGCGTCAAGGCCGCCTGTGAGCAACTTGCCGGAGTTAGGACACTCAGCATTCCACGCACGAGCCAACCGTGTGATGGAGTCGAGGAAGATGATCACGTCAACGCCGTACTCAACCATCCGTTTGGCCTTTTCCAAGACCATCTCGGAAACTTGCACGTGACGCCCCGTGGCTTCATCGAAAGTGGAACTGATGACTTCGCAGCGGTCACCTTTGACCTGCCGCTCCATGTCGGTGACTTCTTCCGGCCGCTCATCAATCAGGAGCATGATGACATACGCCTGCGGATGATTCTTGAGCGCAGCTTGTGCCATCTTCTGCAGCAAGATTGTCTTGCCTGCGCGTGGCGGACTGACGATCAATCCCCGCTGACCCAGACCAATGGGAGCAATCAAGTCAACGACGCGCATCTCCACCTCGTGCGGCTCGGTCTCGAGCATCAGCCGCGTGTCCGGGTGCATTGGCGTCAGGTCATCAAAGGCGACTCGCTCTGCCAGTGCATTGGGGTGCTCATTGTTGATGAATTCAACGCGCAACAAAGCAAAGTAGCGCTCATTCTCCTTGGGCGGCCGAATCTGACCGGAGATCACCGCACCAGTCTGCAAACCAAATCGCCGAATCTGGCTGGGCGAAACATAAATGTCATCAGGGCACGAGAGATAGTGATAGTCAGGGCTTCGCAAGAAGCCAAAACCATCAGGCAGTATCTCCAGCGTTCCTTCACCGTATAAGAGCCCGTTGAGCTTGACGCGCTCTTGAATGATGCGATAGATCAGGTCCTGCTTCTTCAGACCTTTGACATCGGGAATGCCATCGGCTTTCGCTTCGGCCAGGAGATCCGCAACGGTCATGCGCTGCAGTTCAGAGATATGAACCGTGCCGCGTTTGACGCGCTCGTAGCGCTCGTTGGTTTCGGCATCCGCTTCTTCGGCATGCTCATCCAGTAGCGCTTGATATTCCTCTTCTACAGCGCGATCGGCACGTTCGTCCGCGCGGCGATCAGCGCCGTGACCTGACTGTTTGTTGGCCGGCACGGACGGAGCTTGGGGGATGTTGCCCACTCCGCCGGAGTCGCGGTCGCTTTTTGTTGAGGATGCTCCCGTGGCGGAACCACGAGCTGTGTATTTTGGCCGCGGCTTTTTCTTTTCGCTCTCTTGACCTTTGCTACCGGATGACTTGTCGCTGGATGTTTTGCTGTTGCCGTCAGCTTTGCCGGACCGCTTCTTGTTCTGGCTTTGTTCCTGCTGATATTGCCGCACAAAGTCAGAAAGCCCCAAGCCGTCGATCGAACCCTCCACGGTGGCGTCCGGATCGACACCTTCTTCGGAAGACTTCGGCCGATTGCTTTCTAACTCAGTGTCCAACATCATGTCATCCGCAGAGGCTTGATCCAATTCCGCGCCGGGATCGAGCGCACTTGGTTTTTGGGAATTCTCATCTTGGTCGCGGCGGGACGAGCGGCCGTTGCCAGTTTGTCGATTGCCGTTTTGTCCATTAGGCGTAGACCCACTGCTGCCCTGCCCATTGCTGGAGCGAGCACGCTTGCCGCCACTATTCTTCTTGCTTGTCGTCATGATCTTGGCCCCAAAGGCATGCAGGCGCGCAGGCAAGCGCGTGTTGCGTCCCATGGATCGTTAGAAAGTGAATTGAGGTGAGGGAGTCAGGAAGGACTGTTCAGTTTTGCGCCAAACGAAGGGAACTTCGAGGAGGGGATGGAAATGTGAAAGGTTTGTGCGCGGTGAAGTGGGTTGTGTTCAGGATTCGTGTCTTGTTGAGTATCGCGGGGAATCGGCTTTAGGATGCGGCAGTTCTGTAGATCAAGAGTTGCGATTGATCTGAGAATGCGGCCGTGGCGATTGTTGGAAGGGGATGTGCGAAGGTAACTCTTCAGAGCAACGAAACTCTCCTAATGAGAATTGTGGTCATCTAAGCAAGGTTTCGGCAAACTTTTCAAAAAGGTTTGACGCCAAAGCGGTCATGCCAGTATTCGGATAACTGCTGGCGAGTTTGGTCTTCATTTCCGGAGTTTTCGATAAAAACGGTCGCAATTCGGCGTTTCTCATCAAGCAATTCTTGTGCCGACTCACGTGCGGAAAACTGGCTTTCAGACCACCCACGTTCGCTGGCGCGCCGCAGACGTACCTCTCTGGGGGCATCAACAAACAGGATGTCATCGCACTCCTCATTCCAGCCGGCTTTGAGCATCACTGGAGCGTCGAGGACAAACACTTGCGAATTCGCTTTGCCAGAATCCTCCAATGCCTGATGCATCAATTGACTGATAACAGGGTGTGTGAGTTCCTCCAAAAAAATTAAGTCAGCTTTACCTTGCTGGCCTGGCGCAAAGACAAATTGCGCCAAGGACTTTCTGTCAACTTCTTGTTTCTCGTCAAAGACCTCATCGCCCCAACGTTGGCGAATTGCCCTTTTGACCGATTCATTCTTAAGTGCCTGGTGTCCGGCAACATCCGCATCAAAAACGGACGCTCCCCACTGGGACAACGTTCGCGCCACAAATGACTTTCCACTAGCGATCCCACCGACAAGTCCGATAACAAACGGCCGCTTTCCGCGCGCGCTCATTGCCAGAAAACTCGTCAATTGGAATTAGGCATCGCAGACAAAGGTGTGATATGCACATCAAAGTGCAACACATCAATGCCGCTTAACCGAGAAAAGTTCAGGTGTGGCGTCTTGGATGGGATGACAACTCTTGCAATGCCGTTTGGTGCAAAGCTTGAGATTGCCAGACTCTCTCGCGGTTAAGAGCAAGCAGAACCTCTTGCTCTTTATACTCCGTTGCGCGGGAGAAAGTTCCTCCGTGATTTTGAATGGATGGGATTTGTGAAGGGATGGAATCTTTTGATTGGACGTGAGCAAGAAGGGATTGTTACAAGGAATGGGTTTCCGCCAGGTTTGCTCCACAAGAAAGATCAACTTTCAAGGGGACTTCAAACGGAAGAACTTGTGACATCTCTTGCGAAACAAGTTCTGCCAACGGCTGGATTTGGTTGGATGGGACTTCAAACACCAATTCGTCGTGGATTTGAAGCAACAACCGTGCGGGAAGTGACTGTTCAATGACACGCTGTTGGATTCGGAGCATGGCGAGCTTGATTAAGTCCGCTGCCGAACCCTGTATGACCGTGTTAATTGCCGTTCGCTCAGGAAGATTGCGTTGGCGTTTCGCCGAGTCCAGGTTTCTCCGGATTCCGCGGACAAACCGCCTCCTCCCAAGCACCGTCTTAACATATCCATTGGCTGCGCATTCCGCCAGTATTTTCGCCAGGAACGCCTCGACGCCAGGATATTGGGCAAAATACGCATCAATGAATTCTGCTGCCTGGCCTGTGGAAATCCCCAATTGCTTGGAAAGCCCAAACGGCGTTTGTCCGTAGATCACGCCAAAGTTGACCGCCTTCGCTCGCCGCCGTTGATCAGCGTTGACGTCCTCCGATTTCATACCGAAGACCTGCGCCGCCACGCTGGTGTGGATGTCCTGATCGCGCTCGAACGCGCTACGAAGCGCTTGATCGCCTGAGAGTTCCGCCAGCACTCGCAACTCGATTTGCGAGTAATCTGCGGTCAATAACTCCCAGCCATTTTCGCTGGCGACAAACACAGAGCGAATCTTCCGTCCCTCGTTTGTGCGGATGGGAATGTTCTGCAAGTTAGGATCCTGGCAACTCAGACGACCGGTTGCCGCAACCATCTGGTTGAAGTCCGCATGCACGCGACCGGTTTCCGCGCGAACAAGATTCGGCAAGGCGTCCAGGTACGTGCCCTTGAGTTTTGCATACTGCCGATGCTCAAGTATCAACGCCGCAATCGGGTGCTGTTCCGCTAATTCGGCCAGGACTTCCGAGTCGGTGCTTGGCCCGCTCTTCGCGGTACGCTTCAGCATCGGCAAGCCAAGTTGTTCAAAGAGGACCTGTTGCAGTTGTTTGGGACTGGCGATGTTGAATTCCGATCCCGCGAGGCTGTGAATCTGTTGCTCCAAGTCCTGGATGTGTGTTGCAAATTCCTCACTCAGTTGATTCAACCGCTCTTTGTTCAAGGCGATTCCGTCGGATTCCATCGTCTCCAAGACATGAATCAATGGCGATTCAACGTCACGGAACAACTTTTCCAATTCAGCTTGCTGCATTTGGTGCTCAAGCTTTTGCTTGAACATCATCGTGGCCTCCGCCCAAGTTCCGGCCAAAGTTGCCTGCTCGCTAATAGAAAGTTGGCCGAGCGATTTGCGACTGCCAAGAACCTCTTTGCTTGTTGGTACCGACCGGCCGAGATATCTCTTTGAGACGCCAACCAGGCTGTGGTCACGCTCGCCGGCGTCAAGCAAGTAGCTGGCCAACTGCGTATCAAACGCTGACTTTGGTGCGGCAACACCCAATGCAGACAACGACAACCAGGCCGCTTTGAGATTGTGGCCAATCATTGTCGCTGACTCGATTCCACAGACGGCCTGCAGGAATTCGTCCGCAGGGCATTCCGCCTCGTTCAACGGGACATAACTCGCATGGCCTTCCTCCCAACAAAAGGCGATTCCCAGCGGCGGCGCGAATCGGTCTCCCGGATCAAGCGGCAAGAGCGCGAAGGCAAACTCCTCCTGCGAATGTAGCGCATC